>CAIPKT010000226.1 GCA_903865705.1 uncultured Chlorobiaceae bacterium | reverse complement strand
CTTTATAACTGGTATGCCGTGCACGATCCTCGCGGTCTTGCTCCGTCAGGGTGGAATATACCGACCTCTGAAGAATTGAACAAACTTGCAACAGCGCTGGGCGGCAAACCAGTTGGCGGAGAAAAACTGAAGTCTGCCGGATCGTCGCTCGAGATCAGCCCCAATTATGCAGCCGATAACAGCGGCCGGTTCTGTGCACTGCCGGGCGGTATGAGAGGCACTGGCGGAGACTTTATGTTAATGGGTAATAATGCCTTTTTCTGGTCTTCTTCTGAATCAACTTCGCTGAGATCATGTTACACTATTATTGGTTATCACCCACCAATTGTTGTTCAAAGCACCGAACACAAAGCAGATGGCATGTCCGTGCGCTGCATCAGGATTTAAAAGGATTGACGATTTATGATTCGTCAATTGCCTGGAAAACCTGTTGAAGCGGGTTTTCCGGGCAATTCAATTTCCTCCCCTTCCTGAATTGATTCGCCCATGGGGAAGTATGCTCTTCTATCCGGCGGGTTCACTTGTCATCAACACCGAATCTCCATCTTTCAGCCCGAGCTCCAGTGCGGCATTGCCGTTTCTGATGGCGATTTCGATCATGCCGCTGCTTCCGGTATAGGCAAGTGGTTGCTGGTCGGCGACGTCTCCGTATGTGTTGGAAACCGGCAACCTCAGTTTTCCAGTACTTATCATCCACTGTTTCGAGTGGTCAAGTATTTTTGAGTCGAGTGAGGTGACCAGATTGCCGAAATGGTCGGTGCAGATGATTGTTCCCTCCCATGTTGCTCCGTTGTCCGGGGTATTACATCCCGGCAGGGGAATTCTTGTGCATGTCGATGGATCGATTTCTGAGCCAAGCTCAAGCAGTGCAACGCCGGAGGCGAGATGGGCGGAGGCCGGTGAAAAGACGTCGCGTCCATGAAAGGTTGAACTGCGGGCCGGAAGCAGATAGCGTTCACTCGTGATTGCGACACAGCGCGTTACCTCATTTGCCTGAAAAATGGCAGTGAGCAGGCCGTTGTCGGGGGCAAGAAAGGTATGGCAGGCAGTTTTTACAGCAATTGCCTTGCGTGATGTGCCTACTCCCGGGTCGACTACTGCGACAAATATGGTTCCTTCAGGGAAAAAGGGAGCTGACTTGCCGAGCAGGAAGGCTCCCTGCGCTATGTTCTGGGCGGTTATAGCGTGGGTGAGGTCGATAATCTGCGCCGAAGGAGCAAGGGAGAGGATGACGCCCTTCATTTGTCCGACATAGGTGTCGCTGAGGCCGAAATCGGTCATCAGGACAATAACAGGGGGGTGTCCGGCGTGCATGAGGCTTAGTCGATTGAGGTTTTATAGATGATATAGCCGATGCCGAGAAAGAGAATATTCGGCAGCCATGCGGCAAGCATCGGGCTTATGATTCCCTGGTATCCGATGATTGCGCAGGTTTTTTGCAGTCCCAGAAAGAGAAATCCGGCAAACATGGTGATGCTTATTTCAGAAGCAAGACTGCCTCGCTTCTTTTTTGCGGAAAGGGGTACGCCGATGAGAATAATGATGAGCGATGAGAATGGCAGGGCAATTTTGTTGTGAAATTTTACCATTGAGCGCTCAAGACCGGAAAAACCGGCGTTCTGTTTTTCTGTGAGGTATTGGTAGTGGCGGATGATGTTCATTTCGTCCGGCTGGAGATTGAGCTCCGCCAGTGATTTCGGTGAAAGGTGAAGTTTTACTGGTTTTACCGCGGCAAAATGAAACGCTTCATTCTCTCCGGTAAAAAGGCGGGTTGACGCGTTCTGCATGATCCACACTCTGTTTTTCGGTTCGTAGCGCATGGTGTCAGCATCAGTTCGCGATAGGAGCCGAGCGCCTCTGAATTCTTCAATAGAAACAGTGCCAAGCTTTGAGCAGTCAAGATCGAGGGTTCCTATTGATACAATGCGGTTTCCCGGTTCGAGAACATGGATATTGTGGTTTTGAGGAGGCTCAGAGGGATTTTTGGTGAGAGAGTGCTGTTCAAACGTATTCTTTCCGGTAAAAGCCGCAGGCGCTATCCAGCATGCGTTGACGATGTTTACGAAAAGAATGAGCAGGCCTCCAGCCAAAAAAGGGGTGAGCAGTTGGCGCATACTGACACCGGCAGAGCGTATTGCCGGAAGTTCGCTTGAAAAGGAGAGTCTTCCTGCAACCAGTATTGAGGAGAGGAGAGCGCTTACCGGTGAGATGATGAGGATTGTTGAGGGTATCGACTGCAGGTAATATCGGGTAATCTCCCACAGGCTGAGATTCTTGTCCATGAACTCATCAAGCTTTTCAACCATATTGATGAGCACGAACAGGCAGACAAAGGCTATAGAGGTAAAAAGGAAAGCCTTTGCAAACTGCCTGAATATATACTTGTCAAGAATCTTCATAGTAAAAGCCCTGTCGGGTTAGACGCAGAGAAGCGGTTTAATAGCCGAAAATATCTTTCAGCTTGAGCTCTCTGACCGTGCCGTACTTTTTCAGGGTTGCCATGTCAAGATTTTTTATTTTGCCAAGGACCAGCATGACATGTTTTTTGTTTTTGAAATGGTCGCCGTGAAACTTTTCAATATCCTTGAGGCTCATCTGTGCGGCGTCATGAAAAATATCCTGCCTGATATCGTGGTCGTGCCCGAGTCGGAGAGCCTCTTCGTAATTGAACAGGATTTCGGTTTTCGTCAGCCGTTCTGTTGAAATTTTTTGCAGAATGCCGTTTTGGGCAGATGCAAAGAGTTCTGGTGATTCAGGAAGCTTGTTCATCAGGATGCTGATGCCGTCAAGCGCTTCGGGAAGTTTGTCTGCCTGGGTGCCGATATAGCTTACAATATAGTTGTGTTCGTCTTTTTGTTTTGGCGTTTTAAAGACTGAAAAAACAGAGTAGGCCAAGGCTTTGGCTTCGCGCAGCTCCTGGAACACTACTGAGGACATTCCTCCTCCGTAATATTCGTTGAACAGGGTTGCAACAGGTAGTATGGATGGGTTGTACAGCTCGTCTCTTGTCAGAAGAATGACCTCCGCCTGGGTCATATTGTAATTGACCACATAGACCAGATTTTCGTGCTGTTCAAGATCATGAAAACGGTCGTTGACCGGCGGGGTTTTGAACGATTCGGGGTAATGCCTTACTGATCGCAGTTCGCTGAGCAACTCTCCGGAAGTTGCCGGTCCGTAGTAAAGGACTCGGTGGCGGTATTGCAGGAGATCGTGCAGCTCTCCAAGCAACTCTTTTGACGTGACGTTTCCAAGTTTCTTATTGCTGAGGATATTGGTAAACGGCGAGGATGGTCCGTATTTGCCGTAATTGGTCATGCCCTCGAAGAGGATTTTCTTCTTGGAGAGTTTGGCATCGGTACGCTCTTTCAGTGTGCCTGCTTTAAGCTTTTCAAGTGCCTCCTTATCGGGATGCGCATCAACAAGAAGATTTTCGAGCAACCGAAAGGCGGCAGCGGAGTTCTTTTCCAGTCCCGAAAGCTTCAGGTAGACGTAATCGTCGGAAGTAAATGCCGAAAAGCTTGCGCCGATTTTATAGAGTTCCTGGCTGAATTCAGCAGGAGTAAAATTGCCGGCACCGAGATAAGAGAGGTATTCGAGTGCAAGCTCAATTTTTTTGCTGTTGTTTTTTCCGATGTCGAAGACATAATAGAGCGAGAAAAGCTCGTTTTCCGTGTTTTGCAGATAGTTCAGTTTTATGTCTGGATTGACATCGAAAAATCCGATATCCTTTTTATAGTCAAGAAAGGAGGGTTCGGTTTTTTTTGATTTCAGTGCCAGAAGTTTCTCGGCAAACGGTGACGAGGTATTCCGGTTTACTTTCAGCGGTGTGATCGGTGGCTTCTGGATTTTCGGTTCTTTTTTCGGGGTTCCGTGTTCCTTGAAGACGGCAACATAGTTTGAGCTGTAGTGTTTCCGGACAAAAGCTACAAGATCATCTTTTGTGATTTTCTTGAGACGTTCGATCTGGCTGACATGGTCGGGCCATTTCATACCCCAGATAAAGGCATCAACGTAGGCTTCAACACGTCCCTTGTTGCTTTCGTAGAGCTTAAGCTGCTCAATTTTCAGGTCATTGATTGAGGCTTCAAGCAGCCAGTCGGGAAACTTTCCTTCTTTGATCAGTTCGAGCTGGTCGAGAAGCATCTCTTTGACCTGGTCGAGGCTTTGGCCTTCTCTCGGTTTTCCATTCAGGATGTGGGTCGAGTAATCTTTCATCATCACCAGCATTGAGCCGGCATCCAGCACTTTTTGCTGCTGGTTCAGGTTCAAATCAATCAGTCCGGCGGTCTGGTTGAATAAAACCTTGTCAACAAGCGTCAGGTAATCGGCATCGGAGCTGTTGATTCCATCGAACCGGAATCCGATGACCAGCTCTTCAGATTCCGGTCCTTTTACTTTGATGACGGTGGGTTTTGTGATTGCCTCTTCAACGCCCGGCGTAAAGTGGGGGACATCTTTGGGCTGAAGCACCGAAAATTTTTTGTCGATAAGTTTTATGGTCGCATCAGGATCGAAATCACCGGCGATGCAGAGTGCCATGTTGTTCGGTACATAGTAGGTGTGATAGTAGTTGATGACATTCTTGATGGAGGGGTTTTTCAGGTGATCGGCCTTGCCGATGGTGGTCTGAGTCCCGTAAGTGTGCTTTTTGAAGAGCCCGGCAAAAAGATTTTCCCATATTTTCCGGCTGTCACTGTCCATCGTCATGTTCTTTTCTTCATACACTGTTTCGAGTTCTGTGTGAAAAAGCCTCATGACCGGGTTACGGAACCGCTCGGACTCCATGGAGAGCCATTGGTCAAGCTTGTTTGACGGGATATCGTTGACATAGACGGTCTGTTCGACCCAGGTGTAGGCATTGGTGCCCTGGGCGCCGATGGAGTTCAGAATCTTGTCGTACTCGTTCGGTACGGTGTAGCTGGCGGCCAGGTTGGAAATGCTGTCGATATCCTTGTAGATCGCAGCGCGCTTCTCAATGTCTGTAGTTGAACGGTACTGTTCGTAGAGTTCGGAGATTTTTTCGAGCTCGGTATGTTCCTTTTTGTAGTCAAGAGCGCCGAGTGAATCGGTTCCCTTGAAGAGCATATGCTCAAGATAGTGTGCAAGGCCGGTTGTTTCAGCAGGGTCATTCTTGCTTCCTGCCCGGACGGCAATGGACGTGTAGATTCTCGGCTCGTCGTGGTAAGGGCTCATGTAAACCGTCAGACCGTTTTTGAGCGTATAGATTCTCGTATGGAGGGAATCTCCGGGAACGGTCGTGTATGGATAAGGCTTTTCTGCGTTGATCATGGGTTTACAGGAAATTAAATGCAAAAAAAGTGTCAAGATGGCGAATAGGGGGATATGGCGCTTCATAACGGTCTGAAAATTATCCGGCATCAAAAAAGAATAATAATAATGGGATTAAAAGCGGATAATTGCAACCGCCTTGCATGACCTTTTTAAAATAAACCGCTTAATCCAAAAAAGAATGAAGGCGAGCAACCAAACTCTTCCAAAGCACTTCCGCTAAGAAGGCGATTGCACAGAATGGAAACCTTGTCGTTATTACCTGTTCATATATTATTGTGGAAGAACTAACAAATACCATTAATAGTTCTTTTTGCACCGGAAAGAAGAGTACCGGAAAAAAATATCAAGTACGGGGAGTTGTTTATGCAGGTGAATGAAGGGGGAATATATAAGCTTGTCAGTCCTTACAGTCCGGCGGGGGATCAGCCGAAAGCCATAGAGGCGCTTTGTGAAGGGGTTCAGTCAGGAAATCCTTATCAGACATTGCTTGGGGTCACCGGTTCAGGAAAGACCTTTACCATTTCGAATGTTATTGCCCGTTTCGACAGGCCTGTTCTGGTGATGAGCCATAACAAGACGCTTGCAGCGCAACTGTACGGAGAGCTGAAGCAGTTTTTCCCTGATAATGCTGTTGAGTATTTTATCAGCTACTACGATTTTTATCAGCCTGAGGCCTATCTCCCCTCGCTTGACAAGTATATCGCCAAAGACCTGCGAATCAATGACGAGATTGAACGGCTCCGGCTCAAGACGACCAGCTCTTTGCTCAGTGGCAGGAAGGATGTTATTGTGGTGAGTTCTGTCAGTTGTATTTATGGTTTGGGCTCTCCTGAAGACTGGAAGGCGCAGATTATTGAACTGCGTGCCGGAATGGAAAAAGATCGGGATCTCTTTTTGAAGGAGCTGATTGCGCTGCATTACATCCGTGACGATGTTCAACCGAGTTCGGGGAAGTTCCGCGTCAGGGGGGATATCATTGATCTTGTTCCCGCTCATGAGGAACTTGCTCTCCGTGTTGAGTTTTTTGGGTCGGAGATCGAAAGTATTCAGACTTTTGATATTCACAGCGGTGAGGTGCTTGGTGTTGAGGATTATGCATTTATCTATCCTGCCCGGCAGTTTGTTGCTGATGAGGAGAAGCTCAAGGTTGCGATGCTCTCTATTGAAAATGAACTTGCGGAGAGGCTGAACTATTTTCGATCTGAAAACCGCCTGCTCGAAGCCCGCAGGATTGAAGAACGCACCCGCTATGACCTTGAGATGATGAAGGAGCTTGGCTACTGTTCCGGCATTGAAAATTACTCAAAGCATCTTTCAGGCCGTCCCTCCGGTGAGCGTCCCTGTTGTCTGCTCGATTATTTCCCTTCCGACTTTCTTGTCGTTGTTGATGAATCGCATGTGACGCTGCCTCAGATACGGGGGATGTATGGTGGTGACCGCTCCCGTAAAACAATTTTGGTTGAGCATGGATTCAGGCTTCCTTCGGCGCTCGATAACCGCCCGCTCCGTTTTGAGGAGTTTGAGGCTATGGTGCCGCAGGTGATTTGTGTCAGTGCCACTCCGAGTGAACATGAATTGCTCCGTTCCGGTGGTGTGGTGGTCGAGCAGCTTGTTCGTCCTACCGGTCTGCTTGACCCTCCGGTGGAAGTTCGTCCTGTGGCAGGTCAAATCGACAACCTTCTGGCTGAAATCCGCCTCCATACCGCAAAAGGCAATAAAGTGCTGGTTATGACCCTGACCAAAAGAATGTCGGAAGACCTGCACGACTTTTTCAGAAAGACCGGTATCCGTTCGCGCTATCTGCATTCGGAAATCAAGAGTCTGGAGCGTATGCAGATTCTCAGGGAGCTCCGGGTAGGGGATATCGATGTCCTTGTCGGGGTCAATCTGCTTCGTGAAGGGCTCGATCTTCCGGAAGTCTCCCTTGTTGCCATTCTTGATGCCGACAAGGAGGGCTTTTTGCGCAACACCCGTTCGCTTATGCAGATTGCTGGCAGGGCAGCCCGGAATGTTGAAGGCATGGTTGTGCTCTATGCCGATGTGCTTACCAGGTCCATCCGTGAAGTGCTTGACGAAACCGCCAGACGTCGCACGATACAGCGTCAATACAATGAAGATCATGGCATTACTCCCCGTTCAATCATCAAATCGGTTGACCAGATTCTCGATACTACCGGCGTGGCCGATGCAGAGGAACGGTACCGGAGGAAGCGGTTCGGTCTTGAGCCAAAACCGGAGAGGGTGCTCTCAGGCCTGATAGATACTTTGACACCTGCGCAAGGCTATGCTATGGCTGCGGAACTCCGGCTTGAAATGCAGGAGGCGGCTACCGGTATGGAGTATGAAAAAGCGGCCTATCTGCGCGATGAAATCACAAAGCTTGAACAGGCTCTGCAGCGATTGCCAGCGGTGGAATGATTTTTTTCTTACACCTTGCTATTTGTGTTGTTATGGGGAAATGCGTTATATAGAACAGAGTGTTTATGGTTCGTTTTCCGGTTTTAATTTGTTGTTCACTACAGTTCATCTGCAATGTTAGCCCAGATAGAGAAGGAGCATTACAATAAACTCCATGAGATACTTCAGCTTGCACGCAAGAATCTCAAAAATTTTGATGAATCACTGATTCAGCGTGCTTTTTTTATGTGCTATCGGGCACATGAGGGGGAAAAAAGGGCTTCAGGTGAACCATTCTTTTACCATCCTGTTGAAGTTGCCACTATTCTGCTCAATGAGCTGCCTCTTGACGGCGTCTCTGTGGCGGCAGCGCTTCTGCATGATGTTATTGAGGACAGCGGTTATACATACGAAGACATTGTTTCTGAACTTGGTGTTGAAGTAGCCGAAATTGTTGAAGGGCTGACCAAGATTTCCGGTATCATGATCAACCGGGAGACAACCCAGGCAGAAGGATTTCGCAAGATGCTGCTCTCGATGGTCAAGGATATTCGTGTTATTCTCATCAAGTTTTGCGACCGGTTGCACAACATGAGAACACTGGAATCTCTTCCGGAGCATCGGCGTTTAAAGATTGCTCTTGAAACGAGAGATATTTACGCACCTCTTGCGCACCGGTTTGGTCTTGGAAAAATGAAGGTCGAGTTCGAAAACCTGGCGCTTAAATTCATTGATCCGGAGATGTACGATTTTCTCCAGAAAAAAATGCGCATGAGTAAGGGGGACAGGGTCAACTACCTGAGCAAAATCATTGCACCCATCAAGGCTGATCTTGAACAGCAGGGTTTCAAGGTTGAGGTACAGGGAAGAGCCAAGCATCTTTTTTCGATTTACAACAAGATGCGTAACAAGAACAAGAGCTTTGAGGATATTCACGACATTTACGGCATTCGGGTGATTATTGATACGGAGCGTATTGCCGACTGCTTTTCCGTCTACGGGTTTATTACGCAACAATATCCTCCTGTTCCGCAGTACTTCAAAGACTATATTTCTGTACCGAAGAATAACGGATACCAGTCTCTTCATTCGGCCATTGTGGGCCCGAAAGGCCATATGGTTGAACTGCAGATTCGTACAAAACGTATGCATGAGTTTGCTGAACTCGGCGTTGCGGCCCATTGGCGATACAAGGAGAAAATATCACGGGATGATGTCAACATTGATTCGTTTCTCCGCTGGGCCAGAGAGCTGATAAAGGATGCTGATTCGGCCGCTTCGTTTATGGAGGGGTTCAAGCTCAATCTTTATCAGGATGAGATTTATGTTTTTACTCCGAAAGGAGATATGAAAACCATGCCTGCGGCCGCCACACCTATCGATTTTGCCTACGCAATCCATTCCGAAATTGGCAACGGCTGTATCGGGGCCAAGGTCAATGGCAAGATTGTCCGTCTGAACGCGCAGCTTAAATCCGGTGATCGGGTCGAGATCATTACTTCGAAAAACCAGAAGCCAAAATCCGACTGGCTTAAAGTTGTTGTAACCCAGCGGGCAAAGCTGAAAATACGATCGGCCATTAATGAGGAACGGCGCCTGCAGATCGAGAAAGGTCGGGGCATGTGGGAGAAAATGCTTGCCGGAACCAAAAGGCTTTTTTCGGATAGTGATATCATCCAGCAGGTTAAAGGGTATGGCCTGAAAACTCCGGCTGATTTTTTCAGTGCACTTGCCAGTCAGCAGATTAACGCCGAAGAGGTTATTGAGCGGGTTACCAGTTCACGAAAAGAAGAAACGGTAACAAAAACTTTCCTTGATGAAGCGCGTGAGGTCGAGGATTATCTGCAGATTGCCCGGCAGGAGAGAGATCAGGATGGCTCGCCTTCAAAAAAAGACGAGGTTGTTATTGCCGGTATGAACAATATCGCCTATGCTTATGCGAATTGTTGTCAGCCGGTTCCCGGTGATGATGTGATCGGGTTTGTTACCGCAGAAGGTGTCAAGATTCACCGCAAAAACTGCATCAATGTCAGTAACGAAAATCTGCTGAAAAGCGAGCGGATTGTCTCGGTTTCGTGGAACCGTAAAGTCGAGACCGATTTTCTTGCAGGTATCAAGATTGTCGGTGAAGATCGTCTGGGTATCATGAACCAGCTCACGACGGTTATCTCCAAATTCGATACTAATATCCGTACTATTTCGCTGAATGCTCACGATGGAATGTTTGTTGGTACTATGATGGTTTATGTTCGCAATGCAGAAAAACTGAAGACCCTGATGGACAAGCTGAAAAAAGTGCAGGGAATATTTACGGTTGAACGGCTTATTAGTTGAGGGTATATTGGCAGAAGCGCTGGGAGTAATATTGAGCAAAGGGTTCCAACTCTTGTAATGAGCGCTTGATATTTTTTATATTATTACCACGGTGAAAACACAACAGCATAAACCAAAGCGAGGAGAGAGGTATGAAAGTGTCAATGGCAAGATTTTTAGCATTTTTTCTTTTTTTCAGTACTCTTTACGGGTGTGGATACAATAGCATTCAGCAGAATGAAGAGGCTGTAAAAAGTTCATGGGGGAACCTTGAATCCCAGTTGCAGCGCAGGGCAGATTTGGTGCCGAATCTTGTGGCCACGGTCAAGGGTGCGGCAAATTTTGAAAAGGAGACCCTGACGGCAGTGGTTGAGGCAAGGGCAAAAGCAACCTCCATTCAGCTTACACCTGCCATGCTCAGCGATCCGGCGGCCATGGCAAAGTTTACCAGTGCTCAGGGAGGGCTTTCCTCAAGCCTGTCGCGCCTGCTTGTGGCTGTAGAACGGTATCCGGACCTAAAAGCCAACCAGAACTTCCGCGATCTTCAGAATCAGCTTGAGGGCACTGAAAACCGCATCAGCGTTGCTCGTCAGCGCTATAACGAAACGGTACAGGTTTTCAACTTCTCAATCAGAAAGTTTCCGGACTCAATTACCAACAATATGTTGCTGAAACTGAAAGCCAAGGAGTACTTCAAGGCCGATGAAGCCGCCAAGACGGTGCCTACGGTTAAATTTTGATTCTGTAATCTGTTATGAATCTATTACTGAAATATCGGCTGAGGGTGGTGCTTTTTGTGCTGATTGCACTGCTTCAGTTTATGCCGTTCAGCAGCCTTATGGCAATAGATGTCCCTGCGCTTTCAGGACGGGTCAACGATTATGGTGCCATGATATCGGCTCCGGTAAAGGCGGAGCTTGAGACCAGGCTTCAGCAGTTTGAAGCTGCCGAGTCAACGCAGATCGTTATTCTGACTATTCCCTCACTGAAAGGCGAACCTGTCGAGAATTTTTCGATACGGGTGGCTGAGGCGTGGAAAATAGGTCACAAAGGCTCCGACAATGGCGTACTGCTCATTGTCTCACGGGATGACCACAAGGTACGCATTGAAGTTGGCTATGGTCTGGAAGGCAGACTGACCGATCTTCTTGCCGGGCGGATTGTCGGTGACGAGATTGCTCCCGACTTCAAGGCGGGTCAGTTTGATGCCGGATTCACCAAAGGGGTTTCATCGATTATTGCTGCGGTTCACGGCGAGTACAAGGCCAAGCCCCGGGCTGATAAGAACGGCAAAAAGCCATCATTTCCTCTGCTTTTCAGCATTCTCTTCTTTATTTATCTGATAAGTCAGATTTTTCGGGGCCACAGAGGTGGTCCTATGGCTAATGGCGGTTTTGGCGGTGGAATTTTTGGAGGGGGTGGTGGTTTTGGCGGCGGTGGAGGCGGTGGTTTTGGTGGAGGCGGTGGTGGTTTTGGTGGCGGTGGAGCGTCAGGTGATTGGTAAATGCCACATAAATTAAGAGTTCAAAATGGGTGATTCAGCAGAAAAATTCCTTACCCCGGTGGAGCGGCTCAAGATTGAGGCGCGAATAGCGGAAGCAGAAAAACTCACTTCGGGAGAGATTGTTGTCATGGTGGTTCCGTACAGCTATCACTATCCCCTCGCAAGCATGATTGGCAGTTCGCTTCTTGCTGTTCTTTTTGGTATTGCCGTGTCGCTTCTTGCCGGAAAGGATAGTATGTGGTTTTTTCTTGAAGTGTTTGGTCTCTCTTTCATCGTGCTTCACGAGCTGATAAAACGAGCTGATTTTCTCAAGCGTTTTTTTGTTACAGCATCGGACATGAAGGAAGAGGTCGGGGAGGCTGCCATTAACTCATTTTATCACAGGAATATCAACCTGACTGTTGATCATACCGGCATTCTCATCTATATCTCACTTTTTGAACATAACGTCCGTGTGATTGCAGATCAAGGCATTAACGAAAAAGTTGACAAGGATGTCTGGCAGGAAATTGTCAGTACCATCATTGGTGGTATAAAGAGTAAAGGGCAGGCCGCAGCAATTGCAGCAGCAGTCGACCGGTGCGCCGAAATTCTTGCAGCACATTTTCCCCTGAAGTCTGATGATCGCAATGAACTTGGCAATAAGGTGGTTATTGGCCGCTCTTAACGGAGTCCCAAAACGATCAGTCAAAATCGTCACGGCAAATGAAAATACCAATTTCCCTGACCTGTTTTTTTTAGATAATTGTAGTTGGAAAGCATGGTCAGCTGTTAATTTATGGGAGGCTATGAAATGAATAATCTGTTAGAGATCAAACGAGAAGTAATGGCTTTGCCTCTTCATGCTCGAGCAGAACTTGCGGAGTATCTTCTTGCGAGTCTTGATGATTTGGCTGGTCAGGAAAATGAGGTTCTGTGGATCGAAGAGGGAGAAAGAAGGTATCAGGCTTACCTTAACGGGGCTGTTTCAGCAAGAGCTGCCACAGATGTTCTTCAGGAGGCAAGAGAACGACTTAAATGAAAACAATAAGATTTTTAAAGCCTGCTGAACATGAGATGCTTGAAGCCATGTTTTATTATCAAAATAAGGCAGAAGGTCTTGGTCGTGATTTCATTAGTCGGATAGATGAGGCTGTTGCCCGTATAGGAAAAAACCCCGAAGCTTATCCTGAAATAAGGTATGCTGTTCATCGAAGTCTTGTTCGTCAGTTTCCATTTGCCCTCTTATATAAGATTCTTTCAGATGAAGTGCTTGTGATTGCAGTGATGCATCTTAAGCGTCGTCCCTCCTATTGGCTCGGGAGATAAATTATCAACAGAATAGCTGCTGTTCTATGGTAAAATTTTCTTCCTGAGGAAAAAAAGCTTTGATTTTCCTGTTTAAATGTTTCTTTACATTCAGTTGTAACTCCGCTCAATAATTTTAGTGTAGGGTCGTTATGAAAAAAACAGCATTGTACTCCTGGCATGAACAGGCGGGAGCCAAAATTATCGATTTCGGTGGCTATCTGATGCCGGTTCAGTATAGGGGGATTATTGCTGAACATCATGCTGTGCGCAGTGCAGCCGGGCTTTTTGATGTGTCGCACATGGGTAACTTTTATGTCAAGGGTTCAAGGGCAAAGGAGTTTCTCCAGTTCATGACTACCAACGATCTTGACAAGGCGGGAGATGGTCAGGCGCAGTACAATCTTATGCTTTACCCTCATGGTGGTATTGTCGATGATCTGATTATCTATCGTATTGATGCTGAAACGTTTTTTCTTATCGTTAATGCAAGCAATGCAGAGAAAGATTTTGATTGGTTACAGCAGCATATCAAGGGTTTTGAAGGGGTTGAGCTTGAGGACCATACCGACCGGCTTTCACTGATTGCCCTGCAGGGGCCGCTTGCCGACGATATCCTTTCAACCGTTTTTCCTGCGCTTGACCTTGAGGCTCTTGGCTCATTCCAGTTTTGTAAAGTGCTGTTCCACGGCTCAGAAGTGATTATTGCAAGAACCGGCTATACCGGCGAAAAGGGAGTGGAGATCTGTTTGCCGAATGAGATGGCTCTGCCGTTATGGGAAGCCTTGGTTGACGCGGGAGCGGAGAGCGGTATTCAGCCAATTGGACTTGGTGCACGCGATACGCTCCGTCTTGAAATGGGATACTCTCTCTATGGCCATGAGATTGATCAGGATACCAATCCGCTTGAGGCACGGCTGAAATGGGTGGTTAAAATGGGTAAAGGGCATTTTATCGGTAAGGAGGCTTGCCAGCAGGTTGAACGCAATATGAAGCGGGGAGTTGCCGGCTTCAGTCTTGACGGTCGCGTTCTTCCGCGCCAGCATTTCAAGGTCTACAATACTGATCGCCAGGAGATTGGCTGGGTATGCAGCGGTACTCTTTCGCCGACACTCCAGGAACCGGTTGGTACCTGCAATGTAGTGCGCGAGTATCTCTTGCCGGGGACTCCCATTCTGGTCGAGGTTCGAGGGAACTTCCATACCGGGGTGATCAGGAGTCTGCCTTTTGTATCAACCTCTTTAGGCTGAACGCAACAAAGTATCACAGGAGTGATTGCACAGGTGAAAATGAAAAAAAACAATACAGGTATCAAGCAGAGTTCTTTGGCCATCAAGTCATTGAAAAAAGAGATAGCCGGGATTGCAATTATATTGTTCTCTCTTTTTTTGATCAGCGCTCTTCTCTGTTTTCATCCAGATGATGAAGCGAGTTTTGGAGCACTTGCCTGGCAGGATATTTTCAGCAAGGCAGCCGGTCAGGCGGCTGAAAGTATCCACAATCCGTTTGGATTACTTGGCGCAAGGCTTTCTGACTTCTTTATCCGTTCATTTCTCGGTTATCCGGTTATTCTTCCGGTAATGGGGGGCGTGTTTCTTGGCTGGTCACTCCTGCGGGAAAAAAGTCTGAAACCGGTCTTGTTGTTTTTTCTTTACAGTGTGGCGGTTTCAATTGATATCGCATCCATTTTTGGCCTTACTTCTGCTGGATTCAGTGATAATTGGGCCGGAGCGGTTGGCAGGATGATTGCCGCGCTGCTTTCAACTGTTATCGGTTTTACCGGCGCATGGGTTCTGCTCGGCGTTATTGCTCTGGTGTTGACTTTCTATATGGGAAAGGGCATCCTCAAGGCTGGTATGCTTGCCGTGCGGCCATTCCTGACATGGAGCCGCAAGAGGTGGGCAGCACTCATGGCCGCATTTGCTGAAAGGCGGAAAAAAAAGGCTGAGCAGAAGAGGGTGAAAGCGAAAGCGAAAGAGCAGAAAAAAGAGGAGCAGAGAAAGCTGGCACTGAAAAATGAAGCTTTGAAAAAAGAGGCGCTGAAGCAGACTGCACTGGAGTCGGCGGTTACGGTTTCGCCAGTTGCTCCGATTCAAGATGAGTTGTTTCAGCAGGAGATTTCTTATCAGCCCGATTTTTCTGTCGTTGAGCCTTCTGCATTGGCGCAGCAGTTCACGGTGCCGGGAGAACCTGAAATGATCATTCACAAGGCCGTCCGCGAGCAAGAGGCAGACCTTGACGAGCGCCGTTTGAAAGTGCAGACCAAGGACCGCGAGCCTTATCGGTTCCCATCGATTGACCTTCTGGAGAAGGTGCCGGACGACAATGATCAGATTGATGAGCAGCATTTGGCCGAAAGCAAGCAGAAACTGCTTGAAAAGCTTAATATCTACAAGATAGAGGTAAAGAGGATTGTAACCACCGTCGGTCCCCGTGTCACCCTTTTTGAGCTGGAGCTTGCACCGGACGTCAAGGTCAGCAGGGTCAAGTCGCTTGAAAATGACCTTGCCATGGCACTTTCG
>CAIPKT010000225.1 GCA_903865705.1 uncultured Chlorobiaceae bacterium | reverse complement strand
GCCGACATGCCGTATTGTGGATAAGCGGAGAGTACGAATAATCAACGGCGCGACCGATAAGCCCGAGGATTTTTGTAGCTTTCGTCATGCAATTCCGAGTATCCGTCTGACGGAATCCTGCTGATAAAGCTCAGGAAACGTGCTCTGAAAAAGCTCTTTTTTCTCCGGATCGATCTTGAATGCCTTGCTCAAGGCCTTCAGGGTGCTGAGTTTGTCGCCCATGGCAAAATAAGCTGCGGCGATTTCAAAATGAGCATCGGCCGACATCGGCTGAAGCTTCAGTGATTGCTGCAGCGCATCGATGGATTCATTGATCAGGCCTCCTTCCCTGAGAACAATGGCAAAATCAACCCATATCTGCGGATTATCCGGCTCAAGGGCCATGATCTGGCGGTAGGTCGCAATCGAGTTGTCAAGATTATTGAGATTGTACTCGATTTCCGCTTTAAGCAGCATAAACTCAATACTGTCAGGCGCTAACCTCAAAGCCTCCTCGGTTGCCGTAAATGCCTCATCATACTCGTCAAGTGCTTCATGGCAACAGGCGAGTGCAAACCATGCGTCACTGAAATCATCGCTGATGTCAATGCAGCGCTTGTAGCAGATAATTCCTTCGGTGTACTCCTCCAGTTCTTCGTAGGCTATGCCCAGATTATAGAGCGCGTTAATATCATCAGGCTCATACTCCAGTGTTTTGAGATAGCTTTCGGCAGCCTCCTCAATACGTCCGGTGATGGCAAGAACGTTTGCCCGGTTATACCATGCCGAGCTGAAATCATCAGAAATAGCGATCGCCATATCGTAACAGTCAAGCGCTTCATCATAGCGCTTCATTTTGCTCAGTACAAGGCCATTATTGTACCATGCATTGATATTATATGGGTCATAATCATGCGTTTTACGGTAGCATGAAGTGCTCTCTTCAAGTTTGCCAAGAATATCCTTGCAGTAGGCAAGTTCATACCACGCATCAGCAAATTCCTCATCAAGCTCCAGAGCGCGCTCAAAGTTCGATTCTGCGTCCACAAACTGCTCAAGCCGTTGCAGAATAATGCCCCGGTAGTAGTGGTACTCCTTTTCAATCGAGGAGTCAACAATCATATCGTCAAGCTCCATGAGGGCATCATCGTGATCGCCAGTGTTGAACCAGGCAAGTGCCAGATTCAGGCGCATTTCGCTGTCCATAGGGCTGAAAACTACTGCTTTTTGAAATGCTTCGAGAGCCTCATCAAAAGAGCCGTTCAAGGTCAGGCAATTACCGAGGAGAAACCATGTTTCTGTGTTAAAGGGTGCTATATCAGAAAGACGACGGGCAACTGCAAGCGCATCAAGCAGGAAGCCCTCTTCATTATATTGTGTGATCCGGTCAATCAAATCCTCCGAATCAAACATGGAATCAAGACCATCAAGATCGGGCGGTTCTTTCCCTGATGCTCCCGTTGGGTAATGGAGATTATCGTCGAAAAAATCAGGCACATTCATAAGCAATCGTAAAGAGTTTCTCTTTTCATTGGTCCATAGTACACAAGCATAAATATAACAGAATTTTATTAAGAAAAATATTTTGAGGGGTACCCATGGGTGAGAAGGAAACATTCATGGGCGGTAAAAATAATAGACAGCGTTCGCTGTTTTTGCTCCTGTTGCAGCGGTCAACTCTTCCAGTGTTGCTTGCGCTACGCCTTCAACAGAGCCGAACTGCTTCAGCAGCCGGAATGCGGTTTTGTCACCAATTCCGGCAATCGTAGTGAGTTCTGTCTGCAAGGTTCTTTCCGATCTCAGCTTACGGTGATAGGTGATGGCAAAACGGTGAGCCTCATCACGCAGTTGCTGGAGCAGTTTAAGAGCCGGAGAGGTTTTTGGCAGATTGAACGGGTCGCTTGCCTGCGGAGTAAAGATTTCCTCGATGCGTTTCGCCAGACCGATAACCGGGATAGTGATTCCGAGAGCGTTCAGGGTGTGAAAAGCAGTGTTGACCTGCCCTTTTCCGCCATCGACCACAATAAGATCAGGCAAGGGGAGCTCCGTCGAAAGTGATCCCCCGTAACGACGCCCGATCACCTCCGCCATGGCGGCATAGTCATCCGATCCTTCAAAACTTTTCATTTTAAATTTACGGTAATCAGACTTTTTTGGTTTTCCCTTCTCAAAGCAGACCATTGAGCTGACATAATCGGTGCCTTGAAGATGAGAGTTGTCAAAACACTCAATCCGCAGCGGGAGTTTTGGCAGATGCAGAAGCTCCCTGAGGGCGGTAAGGCCGAAGTGCTCACGCGCAGCTTCGCCCCGTTTCTGTTTCTGGATCAGATATTCCTCCAGATGGTGCCGTGCATTCTGGCGGCACATTTCAACCAGATGGGCTTTTTCGCCTATTTGCGGCACCACAAAACGGATGGTTTTTTTCTCCTGTCGCTCCTCCTTCTGTTTTTCCGATATAAAAGCTCTCAGAGTCTCCTCTTCATCGGAGCCAAGCGGTTCCTGGAGCAGAATTTCATCAGGCACAAGTTCAAGGGTTTCGAGATAATATTTTTCCAGCACTCTTGCCTGAAGTTCGCCGTCGCTCTCTCCGCTGACATTGTTCATATAGATACGCTGCGATCCAAGCAGTTTGCCCTCCCGAATCTTGAAGACGATGCCGCAGCCGTCTTCCTCGCCGGTGGCAACAGCAAAAACATCTCTGTCCAGCCCGTCGCCTGCCATCACTTTCTGACGCTCAGCATAGCGTTTCAGGCTTTCAAGCTGCGTCTTGATTTCAGCCGCCTGCTCAAACTTCAAGTCACGGGCAAAAAGCTGCATGCTCTCCGTAAGCGAGCGCATCATCGTAGAGGTCTTTCCCTTCAGGAGTCGGGTAATTTCTCCGATCATGCGGAGATACTCCTCTTCCTGCTGCAAGCCTTCACACGGCCCCTTGCATTTGTGGATGTGGTAGTCGAGGCAGACCTTGTATTTTTTAGCGGCAATATTTTCTTTGCTCAGGCGGTATTTACAGCTCCGTACCGGAAAAATGGAGCCGACAAGATCAAGAATGGAGTGAAGCTGACGGGATTCCGTATAGGGACCAAACCAGGTTGAGCCATCCCTTCTCAACTGGCGGCTGATAAGGATGCGAGGGAAGGGTTCGTTGGTAATGACCAGGTAAGGATAGGTTTTGTCGTCTTTCAGGTTCACGTTATAGCGCGGTTTCAGCTCCTTGATCATATTGTTTTCAAGAATCAGCGCTTCAACCTCTGAAGAAGTGATAATAACCTCGAAATCCGCGATATGAGTGACCAGTACCAGTGTTTTTCCGTAGAGCTGCTGACTGTTTCTGAAATAGGAACGAACCCGGTTGCGAAGGTTTTTTGCCTTGCCGACATAGATCACGCGGCCGCTGGCATTCCTGAACTGGTAGACGCCTGGTGAGGCCGGCAGTGTGCCGAGTTTTTCCGCAAGAGCTTTTTTTATGTCGCTGCGGGTTGCGACCTCATCCTGCATATCCATCGGTCAAAAAGGGTTGTTTTCTTGTTCTTGCACAAAAAGGAAAAGCCGCATGAAAGATGCGGCTTTTCCTCGAGAAAAAAGAACAGGTGCTGTTACTCTGCAAGCCTATTCAAGAACATCGTATTCACCTTTCAGCGCAAAGATCCCAAAGGTAATCAGGCTGAAGGAGATAATAGGCATCAGAACGACAATCACGATAGACCAGAAAATCCAGTTCTCTTCACTGGGTTTTGCTGCAATCTCTTTCATGGCTTGCATGATCACCAAAGGGATAATTCCTACCCCCATGATTGACCAGACAATTCCCAAAAACTTTTTTATTGCTGACATAATGGATGAAATTAAAAGGTTCTTGATTATTCAACGTCCATGTTGTTGGTTTTGTTGGAGATGTAGAGCATTCCAATCACGAAGCTGACACTGGCAATCAGTATCGGGTACATGAGGCCAGCAAGTGGATCGGCCTGGCCTGATGGTGTGCCGATGTGCCCTGTAACGCTGTTAATCATGTTCGTAAGCGGGTTCGAATAGCCGGGTTCTTTAGATGCCTCAACAAGACGGGTTGAGATAAGGGGAACCAGACCGCCGAAGACACCGTTGCCGATATGGTATGGCAGCGACATCGAAGTGTAGCGTATACGGGTCGGAAAAATCTCAACCAGGAACGCGGCAATTGGACCGTAGACCATCGTAACAAAAATAACCTGAATCAAAACCAAACCAATCATCTTGTAGTAAAGACTCTGAGGCAGGGTTACTTCTTTTTTGGTTTCAGGTTTCAGTTTGCCATTTGCCGCAAGCTCAGCTTTTTTGGCCTCATCAAGCGGGACGGTCAATTTCTTCGTCTCTTTGTAGGTTGTGCCATCGTCGTAGGTTTTCTTCGTCACCGTGGTCGTGATGGTGTCAGTACCTTTTACAGCCTCATTGGTTTCAACAGTTGTCTTTTCTGCAACCTCAATTTTGGTTTTCAAGTTTGCAGTGTCGTACATATTGTTGTAGATCGGACCATAGGAGAGAACTGCGATAAGCATACCAGCCATCATGATGTACTTCCGTCCGATTTTGTCGGAAAGTGCACCAAAGACAATAAAGAAGGGAGTGCCGATAAGCAAAGCAATCGAAATGATCACGTTGCTTTGCACAAACTCAACGTTACAGGCATTCTGCAGGAAGGAGAGCGCATAAAACTGACCGGTGTACCAGACCACACCTTGACCTGCGGTTGCACCGAGCAATGCGATCAGTACCATTTTCAGGTTATCCTTCTCCTTGAAGCTTTCGGCCAGAGGGTTTGCGGAGGTTTTGCCCTCTTTTTTCATTTTCACAAACATCGGTGATTCCGACATCCTCATGCGGATAAAGACCGAAACACCGACCAATAGTGACGAAAGGAGGAACGGAATGCGCCATCCCCAGTCAGAGAAGGTTTCAACACCAAGTGTCTGACGGACAGTGAGAATAACACCGAGCGCAAGAAAGAGGCCCAGGGTTGCCGTTGTCTGGATAAAGCTGGTCCAGAAGCCTCGTTGACCGGCCGGAGAGTGTTCCGCGACATAGGTAGCAGCGCCGCCGTACTCACCTCCAAGAGCAAGACCCTGCAGCAGTCGTAAAATGAAAACAATCGCTGGAGCAAAAAAGCCGATCGTTTTATAGCCGGGAACCAGACCGATAGCAAACGTTGAACCACCCATGATCACCAGGGTAACAAGGAAGGTGTACTTCCGTCCGATAAGATCGCCAAGGCGCCCGAAGAAGAGTGCGCCAAACGGCCTGATGACAAAACCTGCAGCAAAGGTAGCCAAAGTGGCAAGCAACGCCGCCGTCGGGTTATCTTTTGGAAAAAACTGTTCAGAAATAATTTTCGCAAGTGTACCGAAAATATAAAAATCATACCACTCGATGAGCGTTCCTACCGAAGAAGCCGCAATAACCCTGCGGGTGCTTGAGACCTCTTCAGTTTTGGAAACGTTTGTGACATTTTGTGCCATAAAAGTTTACGTTGATTGTTTTAAAAAAATTGAATGCATTAACTCATTTGTGCCGTGGCTTCATTTAAGCCCTGGCGCGTTTTTTCAGGTGATAAACTCATGCTCGTTCTCCTTGACGACAAGTACCGGGCATGGGGCACGACGGATTACATGCTCAGCAACGCTGCCAAGGATCATCCGCTTCAGGCCGCGACGGCCATGTGAGCCCATAATAATGAGATCAGCTTCCTGACGTTTCGCATAGTCGAGAATGCACTCTTCGGCAAATCCTTCATAGATGACATAATCAGCTACAATGCCAGCCATCTTCTCCTCTTCAATCAAGGCCAGAAGTTTTTGGTCGGATTCTAAACGTTCTTTCTCAAGACCGTGTGAATAAGTGATGGTAGGGTCGTTCTCAATAACGCCGACAAGAAAGACTTTTGCGTTGGAAAGTCTTGCAAACTCGTTGGAGTATTGCAGCGCCTTGCGCGACAATTCAGAGAAATCAACCGGGCAGATGATTTTTTTAATGGTAATCATAGTACCGCTATTGTGTTTAAGTTATGGAAATAATTAGAGATAATGGTGTTTTAGTAATAAAAGAACAGTATAACTGGACTGCCAGTCAGACACTCATGGTGCTTGCTCCGGCAAGCCGGATAGTAAAGACGAAAAACTTCGGTATAAAAAGGAACAGACCTCACCACAGCAGAAAAATGGGTTTTGTCTGTTTCCGTATGGGCGAACTGCCCGTATTGTGTTCGATATCAGTGATTATTACTCTAATATCGTAAAAAGTCGGTGAAGTATCAATTGTTATCAGCAGGATTGGAGCCTGTAAAACAAATAATACGTGTTCAGGAATACTCAGGTAAAAAAAAGCCGCAGTAGCCTGCGGCTTTTCATAGAAAGGTAGAGCGTGACTTAGAAGGTCACTGATGCCCAGAGCTCTGTACGAAGTTGG
>CAIPKT010000224.1 GCA_903865705.1 uncultured Chlorobiaceae bacterium | reverse complement strand
CTTCCAAATTAATCCTGGACAGTAATACCCATACTTCTTGCTGTCCCCCTTATCATCTCCTCCGCTCCCCTGCTATCAAAAGCATTGAGATCTGGCCTCTTCAGCTCAGCAATTTTGCGAACCTGATCGGCTGTGACCGTGCCAACTTTGTTGCGATTTGGCTCTCCTGAACCCTTTTTAAGATTTGCCTCCTTAAGAAGAAGGACCGCTGCAGGTGGAGTTTTGGTAATAAAGGTGAACGACTTGTCAGAGTACACTGTAATTACCACAGGAATAATCATCCCTGCCTCAGTCTGGGTCTTTGCATTAAACTGCTTGCAGAACTCCATGATATTAACACCCTTCTGACCGAGTGCAGGGCCAACAGGAGGAGCTGGATTAGCCGCTCCAGCAGGGATCTGAAGCTTGATAAAGCCGATTACCTTTTTTGCCATAATCTATTTCTATTCAGAAGCTTAAATTACTTAAGCACTATTATTGGGAAACTGACTTAACCTGTGAAAAATCAAGCTCTGTCGGCGTACTTCTACCAAAAAAGCTTATCATAACCTTAACTTTCATTCTTTCAGTACAAACCTCGTGTACCACACCTGTTAATGAACTGAATGGACCATCAATAACCTTGACGGAATCTCCAATCCTGAAAGGTGCCTCAACATTAGCACGGTGCTCGACTGTACTCTCGGGCTCAAGAATTTTCTCTACCTCATCAGGCCGCAACGGAGTCGGAACATCGTCAACTCCAAGAAACCCCATAACAGAGGGGATATCGAGAATCAGATTCCTCGTCTGCTTGTCCAGAACAGCCTCAATAAGAACATACCCAGGAAACGCATTTTTGGTGAGACTTCTTTTTTTACCATTTTTTACCTCTACAAACCGCTCGTAGGGTACGTAAATCTGTAATATCTTCTCAGCAAGACCAAACCGGATAACGTCTGCATCTATAGCCTCTTTAACCTTGCGCTCATGACCGGAATAAATCCTGAGTGCATACCAGCGCGCCACAGGAACGCCCTGAACATCTATATCCTTTCTTTTCGCACTCATCAATTAACCCTTAACACGGTTATCTTTACAATAACTTGCCCATAACAAAATTTATGACCCAATCAACCAGAAATGTAAACGCAGCAAGAATACCCGAAACCGTTAAAACAACAATTGTCAAATCCTTGATCTCATCCTTACCCGGCCATATCACCTTCCGCATCTCACTGACCACATCTCGATAATACTGACCTGCCTTGACAATAGTGTTGCTCATGAATCAAAAGTGCGGAATAACATACGGTGAATAATTTCATCTACATGCACGTCAGGAGGGAATCGAACCCCCAACCTGCGGTTTTGGAGACCGCTGCTCTACCAATTAAGCTACTGACGTATCTACCAATACTTCCAAAACCTGAGCTGATGATCGGACTTGAACCGATGACCTCTTCCTTACCAAGGAAGTGCTCTACCGACTGAGCTACATCAGCCTAAAAAAGGCAGTGGGTAGGGGAGGATTCGAACCTCCGAAGTCTACGACGACAGATTTACAGTCTGTTCCCTTTGGCCGCTCGGGAATCCCTCCAGGGTGATTAGTGCATGTTACCGTTCTTGGAGCTGGCGATGGGACTCGAACCCGCAACCTGCTGATTACAAGTCAGCTGCTCTTCCAGTTGAGCTACGCCAGCGCTCTTTAGCGTCCTTGAAACGAATCATTTATTTATAGAATTAACCGTCTTTTGT
>CAIPKT010000223.1 GCA_903865705.1 uncultured Chlorobiaceae bacterium | reverse complement strand
GACTAAGATCAATCGCGATGTTTATGAGACGGTTTGCGCCTTTCTCAATCGTCATGGTGGCACGATTCTGCTTGGTGTTCAGGATGATGGAACTGTTCAGGGGATTGAGCCGGATGCTGTAACGCAGATTAAAAAAGATTTTGTCACTGCAATCAACAATCCCCTGAAGCTCACTCCACCAACGTATCTTTCTGTGGATGCTGTTGAGCTTGATGGGAAGTCCCTGCTGCGTGTCTATGTGCCGGAAAGCTCTCAGGTGCATCGTTGCAATGGGCGCATTTACGACCGCAATGAAGATGGCGATCTGGATATTACCGATCATACCACACAGGTGGCGCATCTCTACCAGCGTAAACAGGCGACGTTCAGCGAAAACAAGGTATACCCCTGGATTCAGGTCGAAGATCTTCACTCGAAATTGATTGAAAAGTGCCGTCGATATGTTCGGATAAACAGGGATAACCACCCTTGGGTGGATATGGATGATCTGCAACTGCTCAAGAGTGCTCAGCTCTATCAAGAGGATCCTGTGACCAAGGAAAGTGGAATTACTCTTGCCGGAGTCATGCTGTTTGCACCTGACCTACTCATCCTGAAAGTATGTCCCGCGCATCGAACCGATCTGATCCTGCGCAAGGTCAATGTTGACCGCTATGACGACCGCGATCTGGTGCGCACCAATCTCATCGAAAGCTACGACCGCATTCTGGCCTTTGTTCAAAAGCACTTGCCAGACCCTTTTTATTTGGAAGGCATTGAACGCAGAAGCCTGCGGGATGCTATCTTCCGTGAAGTTGCATCCAATATCCTTATTCACCGCGAATATTCCAGCGGTGTTCCGGCTCGCCTTATTATTGAATACGGTCAAGTGACCACCTGGAACGCCAATCGTCCTCACGGGTTTGGCGTGCTGAACCCCGACACCTTCGCGCCCTATCCAAAAAACCCCGTGATCGGTGCATTTTTCAGAGAGATAGACCGCGCTGACGAACTTGGTTCTGGTATGCGCAAGATGATGATGTACGGTAAAAAGTACGGCGGAGCAGATCCGCAACTTATCGAAGGTGATGTCTTTCGCATGATCATCAGTGTGCCGGAATTTGGAGAAAAACCTTCAAACACTCTTGGACGTGAGCCAGCGGCATTTTCTTCAGGGCCAGAGTCAGGGCCAGAGTCAGGGCCAGAGTCAGGGCCAGAGTCAGGGCCAGAGTCGATTTTTGAAAGAGTCATCAGGGAGTTGCTTATCGGTGTCCGATCAAAATCTGAACTGGCGATTGCGCTTGGCCACAAATCGGTATCGGGAAAACTGAATGAACGGATCCGTGAAATGCTTGCTGATGGCTTGATTACACAGACCGTTCCTGACAAGCCAACAAGCCGACTGCAAAAATATCGCCTGACTGAAAAAGGTCGAAAACTTCTTGAGAAAAGATGAAACTGGAACGTGTCGATGTCATTGCTGTGTTGAGCGAAAGCGTCAATCCGCGTGATTATTGGTTCAGGATGAAGGTCAGGGTAAAAAGTGACGATGGACTTGAACTGTCGACAATTTGTCGACAGTTCAAAATGAAGGTGTATCGTACAAGAAAGTTGATGCAAAATTGAACAATGTGTATCAGCAGATTCTCAAACAATATGGTAAAAATCCGCTCTTCATCAAGAATCTCAAAGTGGCACAACGAATATGGGTGCAGCTTCGGGATGCGCAATTGGCTATGAAATTTCCCGAGCGGGGAAATGGCTATTATGGCAGCGTGCTTCCGATGTGCCAGGCTATCTATTTGAAAGCACTTACGGAACGAAGGGTTGCGGAATTGGACGTTTGGTTAGTCAAAGGAGAGGAAGGCGATGTCTGCAATGGGACAATTGGTGAGTATGAGGTCGAAAAATAGGCTCTCCCTCCTCAGGGAATGGAGTGATGGTGAGAGAATCCAGGTTATATTGACAAAGAACTAAGCAATTCATCATCCCAATGCCACTTAACCTCTACACCAGCAACCGGATGGAAGTTCTGGTTGATACTCTTGCCTCCGCGCTCCGCAAGCCGCTAGCCTTGCCATTCACACAGGAGGTGATTGTGGTGCAGAGCCGCGGGATGCAGCGGTGGCTCTCCATGGAGCTGGCTTCGCGTTTTGGCATCTGGGCTAACGGGCACTATCCTTTTCCGAACGCGATGGTGCAGGAGTTGTTCCGCAAGATCTTGCCCGATATGCCTGATACCTTGTCATTTGCGCCTGAGGTGATGAGCTGGAGAATCATGCGCATGCTGCCGGAGCTGCTCGAGACTGAGCCTTTCGGCACCTTGCGCCGCTATCTCTCCGATGATCCTGACAACCTCAAGCTTTTTCAGTTGTCGGAAAAAATTGCGGATACCTTCGACCAGTACACGCTTTTCCGTCCGGAGATGCTTTCAGGCTGGGAGGCAGGGGAGTCGCAACCACTGGGTGATGAGTGGCAGCCGATTCTCTGGCGAAAGCTTGCTGCCGGAGAGGTGATGCACCGGGGAAGGATGAAGGAGCTCTTTTGCAGGCAGTTGAGCCCTGCGTCACCGGGGGTGAAGGATATTCCTGAGCGGATCACTCTTTTCGGCATCTCCTACCTGCCGAAGTTCCATCTCGATATGCTCTCGGCGGTTGCCAAAGTGACGGAGGTAAACCTTTTTCTCTTGAGTCCGACCAGTCAATACTGGGGCGATATTCTCCCCAAAAAGGCAATTGCCCGGCTTCCGGAGGAGGAGCGGGCCCTGCGCAGTGAAGGGAACCCGCTGCTTGCTTCGCTCGGGCGGATAGGCCGGGATTTTTCCGACATGATTATCGATATGAGCGACAGCGCTTTTCACCAGGAGGAGCGCTATCTGGATCCGGGGGAGAAGTGCCTGCTCCATGCTTTGCAGTCCGATATTCTGAACCTCTCAGGCACCGGTGAGGAGGGAGTGTTGCGCCCGCTTGACCCTCGTGACCGGTCGCTCAGGATTCACTCCTGCCACAGTCCGCTTCGTGAAATTGAGGTGCTTTACGACAACATCCTCGCGATGCTTGAGGAGTATCCCGACCTGAGCCCAAGGGATATTGTGGTAATGACGCCGGAAATCGAGAGCTATTCACCCTATATCGCCAGCGTTTTCGGGTCGGGGAGTGCTGGCGGGGATGGCGCTGCGGCGCTTCACTACTCCATTGCCGACCGCAGGATGATGAACGAGGGGGAGATTGCTTCGGCTGTGCTGAAACTGCTTGCTCTTCCGGGCAGCCGCCTTGCCGCATCCGGGCTTTTTGACCTGCTAGCCTCACCGCCCGTCAGCCGTCGTTTTTTGTTGGAGAGTGAAGAGCTTGATGTTATTCGTGGATGGATTGAAAAAACCGGGATTCGCTGGGGAATGGATGAGGGTGACCGTACGGCGAGGAATCTGCCCAGCTACCGGGAAAATTCATGGAAGGCGGGTCTTGACCGGTTGCTGCTCGGCTATGCCATGCCGGACGAGAATCAGCTCTTCAACGGTATTCTGCCCTATGATGATCTTGCCGGCTCTGCCGCTGAAACCCTCGGCAAGTTTGCCGGGTTCATCACGGCGGTTGAAACGTTTGTCAACAGGATGGAACGGCCCTGCACCCTTGACGAGTGGCGCACCCGGTTTCAGGCGCTGCTGGCCGATTTTATTCTCCCTTCCAGCGTATCAGAGCGGGAGTTTGCAACCATCGCTGCGCTTGCCGAACAGCTTGGCGACGTTGCCATCAAAGCTGAGTTTACCGGAGAGGTGACTCCTGCGGTGATGCTCTCCTGGCTGAGGGCTCGCCTTGAGCAGCAGGAGCAGGGGCTTGGCTTCATGACAGGCGGGATCACCTTTTGCGCCATGCTGCCCATGCGGAGCATCCCCTTCAGGGTGGTTGTTCTTATCGGCATGAACGACAGCGCTTTTCCCCGCCAGAGCCGCGCTCCCGGATTTGACCTCATTGCCCGTGAGCCGCAGAAGGGTGACCGTTCACTGCGCAACGAAGACCGTTACCTTTTTCTTGAGTCAATCCTCTCGGCACGTGACGTGCTCTATATCAGTTTTATGGGGCAAAGCATAAAAGACAACAGCGAGCTGCCGCCATCAGTGCTGGTCAGTGAACTGCTTGATGCCGTCCGCCGGGGATTCGCTCTGCTTGATGGAGATACTATTGAAAAGCATCTGGTAGTGCGGCACCGCCTGCAGGCATTTAACCGGGCTTACTATTCTGCAAGCTCTCCGCTTTTCAGCTATTCGAATGAGAATTATCAGGCGCTGGTTGAAAAAGAGCGTCCCTCAATTCAATCACGCCCTTTTATAAGCTTTCCTCTTGATGAAGCGTCCGAAGAGTGGAAAGCGGTTTCGTTGGAGCGTCTGTTGCGTTTTTACGATAACCCGGCTGGTTTTTTTCTTCAGCAGCGTCTTGGCATCCGGCTCGAAGGCACTGCGGAGCCTCTTGAGGATCGCGAGCCTTTTGCCGTTCAGGGGCTTGAGTTGTACAGCCTGAAGCAGGAGTTGCTTGAGGTTGTGCTCGAAGGAGGGGAGAGCAACGAACTGCTTCCGCTATACCGGAGCCGGGGTCTGCTTCCTCCGGCACGGCACGGTGAGCTGCTTTTCAGGAAAATCCTTGATGAGGTGCGGGAGTTTGCTGCGATTGTTCAGGAAAAGAGCGGCCGCAAAGCTCCTCTGGCACCGCTTGAGGTCGATCTGCAACTCGGCCAGTTCCGTCTGACCGGCCAGCTTGGAAGGGTGTGGCCGCAAAGCCTGCTGCACTACCGCTGTGCGAAGCTGAAGATGAAGGATCAAATGAGAGGCTGGATTGAGCATCTCGTTCTCAACGCCGCAAACCGATCGGGCTACCCCAGGGAGAGTTGCCTGGTCATGGTGAACGACACAAAGAACTTTACGCCTGTTGCTGATGCTGCCCTGCATTTGGAGCATCTTTTGCAACACTACTGGCAGGGACTCGCCATGCCGCTACGCTTTTTCCCGCGATCATCACTGGCCTATGCCACAAAAGAGAATCTTGATGCTGCCCGCAAGGAGTGGCGTGACGATACTTTCAACAACCGTCCGGGTGAAGGCTCCGATCCGGCCATCCAGCGCTGCTTTGGTTCCGCTGAGCCCTTTGATGAGGAGTTCTGTTCTCTTGCCGTCGAGTTGCTCCGGCCGATGAT
>CAIPKT010000222.1 GCA_903865705.1 uncultured Chlorobiaceae bacterium | reverse complement strand
CTCCTGCCGTCCGGAAGGCATCAGCTACGCTCTCACCTGCGCCTTGCCGCTGAAGGTAACCAGCCAGTCGCTCGATCACCTTTTTTCATCCATTGACGAATTACTTGGCACCCGTTATCGCTTTGGCGGAGCCTCTCCGGAGGGGTTCGACTGTTCAGGCCTGGTTCTCTACCTCTACAAGGAAAACTTCCGGATGATTTTGCCTCGGACTGCCAGTGAGCTTGCAGCTCTCGGCAGTGTGGTACCGAAAAACAGCCTGCTTCCCGGGGACCTTGTTTTTTTCAGTTCCGAAGGCAGAAGCATCGACCATGTCGGCATTTTTGTTGGCCACGAGAGCTTTGCCCATGCTGCAAACAGCGGCGTCAAGGTCAGCCACCTTTACCAACGTTATTACGATAGGCATTACGCCTTTGCCGCACGCCTGATCACAACAAAGTAAGCACTCTGGCGGACGTACGCCTGATGCTCATGATCTTCTTTGCCGGAGGAAATCTGTATATTCGGGGTCAGCAACCCTTCAGCCGACTCAACCATCTTAATCTGCCCCGAGCCCTTTTTATGCCTCAACCCGGAACAAACAACTTTATCGAACTGGCTTTTCAAATAAGTCCTGACCTTCATGAACTCTATATCGGTTTGCTTGCCGGCGAAGGCATTGAGTCTTTTCTGGAAGAGGATCACCAGCTCCTTGCCTATCTGCCTGAAACAGAATGGACAGAAGAGAAAAAGCAGGGTATCCATGCCATGCTGCTGAACAGGGTTGGCAATCTTCCCGTCTATACGGCAACGTTCATCGCCGACAGGAACTGGAATGCCGAATGGGAAGCTACCCTGCAACCTATCGAAATCTCCGACAAGCTGCTGATTGTCCAAAAAAGCAGTGACGTCACGCCGAAACCCGGCCAAATCGTCATTGAAATCAACCCGAAAATGTCTTTCGGCACCGGCTATCACGCCACAACACGTCTGATGCTGCGCCAAATGGAGCATCTCGACCTGAAAGACAAAAAAATCATGGACATCGGCACCGGCACCGGCGTCCTTGCCATTGCCGCCCGCAAGCTCGGCAACAACCGTCCCATTCTCGCCTTCGACAACAACTCATGGGCCGCCGAAAACGCTCTGGAAAACATTGCGGAAAATCAGGCTGATGCTATCAAGGTCGAACTCCTTGATGCCGAAGAGGATCTTATTGTGAACCTCAAAGAGGGCTACGACCTGATTCTGGCCAACATCAATAAAAACGTCATCGACCGTATCTTACCTGTCATCCGCAAATACGCCCCCGGGGCTCCAGTGCTGCTATCCGGCATCCTTGTTTATGACGAACCCTGGCTAAACAAGCTCCTGAAACGGCTCGACTATACCGTTGTGCAAACCATCTATGAAGACGAATGGCTGTCAAGCTTTATCAAACCACTATGACAAAACGGGTTTCATGCATCGATATCGGCACCAACACCGCCCTGCTGCTCATTGCCGACCTTGATCCAGCGACTGGCTCCATCCAGCCGGTCTACCACAAGCAGACCATTGTGCGGCTTGGCAAAAATGTGGATGCCGCAAAAACCATAGACCCGCAAGGGTTGCAGCGGCTCATCGACTGCATGATTGACTATCGCCAGCTCAGCGACG
>CAIPKT010000221.1 GCA_903865705.1 uncultured Chlorobiaceae bacterium | reverse complement strand
GACTTCTATGTTAACTCACAATTTAAAAAAGAAATAGCCGTACATCTACCATTAAAGAAGCCGATTGTGAAATCATTCATAGATGCAGACAATAAAACAATTGGAAAAGAGGTAGAAGATCAATTCACTCAGCTCATTTTTGCAATAATCCAGTCAAACGCTGAGGCATGGTGCATTATTGTACGGCTTTTTAATGTTGGGTAATGCAACAAGCGGTTTTTCATGATACAGTTTGTAGAATATGTGGCGTGACCGAAAGGTCGTCGCGATCCCTGAATCCCATCAGATAGAGAATAGCATCAAGGCCAAGGGTTGAAATGGCCTGTTTGGCACTCTCCCGCACAATCGGTTTCGCCCTGAAGGCGATGCCGAGGCCTGCCTTGCCAAGCATCGGCAGGTCATTGGCACCGTCACCCACCGCAATAGTCTGTTCCAGACGGATATTTTCCTTTCGTGCAATAATCTCCAGAAGTTCAGCCTTTCTCTTGCCGTCAACGACAGTCCCAAGGACGTTTCCGGTAAGTTTGCCATCCTCAATTTCGAGCGTGTTGGCGTAGACATAGTCGATATTGAGCTTTTTCTGCAGATAGTGGCCAAAATAGGTAAAGCCGCCCGAAATGATGGCCGTTTTAAATCCCAGATTGTGCAGGTTATGAAAGAGCGTTTCAGCCCCCTCGGTTAACTGAAGCCGTTGGGCAATCGTTTCAAGCACCCGTTCATCAAGCCCCTTCAGCAGCGAGACCCGTCGCTGCAGGCTCCCCGTAAAGTCGATCTCTCCTCGCATCGCCTGCTCCGTAATGGCCGCCACCTCCTCACCCACGCCCGCCTCAAGGGCAAGCTCATCAATCACCTCCGAAGTAATGAGCGTTGAATCCATATCAAACACCACCAACCGGCGGTTGCGGCGGAAAATATTGTCCTCCTGAAACGCGATATCAACGCCAAGGCTATCCGTAATGGCAACCATCTGCTCACGGAAGCGGTTTTCGTTCTCCAGCGTCCCCCGTATCGAAAACTCGACGCACGCCTTGGTATGCCCGCCATGCTCGTTTTCAAGGGGAATACGTCCCGACATGCGGTTGATCGAATTAATATTAAGCCCATGCTCCGCAATAAGCGTCGATACCCGCTCCAGTTGCTCCGCTGTAATCTTTCGCGCCAGCAGTGAAAGCAGATAATGGTGCTTTCCCTGCTCTTGCACCCAACCCTCATACTCCGAGTCAGAAACCGGCGTAAAAGTTATCTGGATGCCGAGTGTATGGGCGCAAAAGAGCAGATCCTTCAGTACCAGAGAAGAGGCCGACTCCTTGGGCACTTCCACCAGCATCCCCAGCGAGAGATGGTTATGGATAACCGCCTGACCGATATCAAGCACCGATATCCTGGCATCAGCAAGAATTGCCGTTATTTTCGACGTCAGACCCGGTTTGTCGGGGCCAGTGATATTGATAAGGAGAAGCTCGCTCATAACATGAATTAAGGCTGTTTCTCGGTTACTTCTACTCTATATGCGATTGGGTTTAACCGTAAGCATTACAATGATTGAGCTATATCTGATGTCATTGTAATGCTGTGCATAGTTTTTGTATAGTTAACCGCAAATATTCAAAACATTTATGAGAAAACATGGTGTCGTTTTGG
>CAIPKT010000220.1 GCA_903865705.1 uncultured Chlorobiaceae bacterium | reverse complement strand
CCATCAGGCTGATTGCTGAGGGTAAGCAAGGCAAACGAGTGCGTGTGAAAAATAAAGCGATGCGGCAAAAATGCGTGCAGAAGGGTCTCAATCGAAGGAGTAAGCCGGTGCTCGTCCATGTGGTCCGTAAGACTGAACATGTTCAGAAGCAGAAGGTGTTTGAACTCTTTGGTCGAAAAACGCCGGAGAGCCTCTTCGCTTACAGTATCATTTCGGCTGAAGAGTTCACCCAGTTTGCGTAGCGGGCCAAGCCGGAGGGGCGTGTAATCACACCCGGAAACTCGGCTCAAATCGACACCGCTTGCCTTGATCAAAAGGACATCAGCCCGGTTGCCAACCAGATCGACCAGTTCACATTTGACTGAGGTGTTACCACCACCATGCATCACCAGCGAGCTTTCGCGTCCAAGCAGGCGCGAGGCATAGACCAGCTCGGCAAGTTCCGGCTGCATATCGGTTGAGCTGCACTGCTCTCTGACGGAGCATTGAAGATCTGCTTCATTCCAAAGATTCTGCATAAGAGATGATACTTCTCACACCGGAAATGCGGCGTGTATTGTTAAAAAATAACGATAGCAATAAATGCCCCCCCCCGGTCACACCCTGCCTTTCTTTTTCTTTTCATGCCAACCCTCAATCAAAAAACCGGAGCCGTAGATAAGCAGAAATCCAGGAATCACCACACCAAGAAAAACGAGCTTGTCATCAACCGAGGGCAACTGACCGGAAGACCAGATCATCCAGACCAGCAAAAACCAGATCGGGCCGACAAAAAGAAACGTGGTATTCCAGAGCCTCTTGAAACTATGTTGCATGACCATTAAAGTATCTTGAGAAAAAAAAATGCGGAACCCCCCGCTCAGATTTGGCCGTCAATGCGCAGCTTGCGTTCATTACGTTTTTCAAGGATGATCCTTACCAGGTACTGCAGGGCATTGAGCACGTAAGTGAAATAGGCCAGAAAAGCATCGAACAACAGCACCTGTTCAGAATAACGGCGATAAGCCAGAAAAAAATAGAGCAGATGAAAAAATGCGGCTATGGTACTGCCGATATCCTCCCAGAAAAACTCTTTTGAGTAGACCCATTTATTGAAAATTTCCTTTTCAAAAAACATCCCTGTTATAAAAAGGAGGGCAAAAAAGAGCGTTTTAAAAAGAATAGCTATGCTGACCCAGTAAAAACTGGTGACAAAGAGGGAGTTGGCATAGAGCGCTGTTGTGGTGAGGCCGACAACAAAAAAGAGGAACTGGATCGGAGCAAGGATAATCTGGATATCGGTCCAGACGGAAGCGTTTCTTTTGACAAGCTGTTCAGGGGTATAACGAGCCATCTCTGTTTTACGCTTAACTGATAAAAAAAACTTCATGAGCCAGCCCGTCGCCGCCTGCCGGACCAACACGCTCACCGTGAGCGGAAGGGAATATAGTAAAATTGAAGAGAGAGAAAAAAAATCCTGAACGAGTCACTCTCTATCAGGAGCGTATCGTTGTGGTAATCGTAGAACTCATTGTCAAGATTTTTTTTGATCAGCGGCTCCCTGCCGGTTAGATTACCGTATCAATCCTGAAGCTCGACGCTCTGCGAAGCTGTTCAACAATTCATAACCGTTCACCCCTTTATCATGGCAGACAACAATGCACATCCCGCAATGGCATTCGCCCTCAAACTGCTTGGGCTGCGCAATCACAGCCGCCGGGAACTTGAGCGGAAACTCCTGAAAAAGGGATATGGCGCTGAGAGCATTGCAGAGGTAGTGGAGAAGCTGACAAGCCGGGGTG
>CAIPKT010000219.1 GCA_903865705.1 uncultured Chlorobiaceae bacterium | reverse complement strand
GCTGATGTTCGATCTGGATAAATTCAAACCCGTCAACGACACCTACGGCCACGAAATCGGTGACCTGCTGCTCCAGGAAGTGTCAAACCGCACCCTCGCCATCCTGCAGCGAAGCAGCGATACCCTGGCCCGTCTCGGCGGCGATGAATTTGTTGTGCTGCTCCCCAAGATTGAAGCCCTCTCCAATGCCGAAGCCGTCGCCGAAAAAATCCGCAAAGCGCTTGCAGAACCATTTTTGATCGAAGGCCATACCCTTTCCATTTCCTGCAGCATCGGCATCGCCATCATCCCTGACCATGGCCAGACTGAACTGACCATCATGAAAAATGCCGACGACGCCATGTACCTCTCAAAGAGCCATGGGCGGAACTGCTTTACCGTCTATCGTCCATAGCGCGCCGTGCAGGACAACACGGCTTACCACCCCGCAAGCGAAAGAGAAGGCTTGAGGCTTTCCGCCATCCTCAACAAGCCCACCATCAGCTACAGGATAGGGTATCGACAGGTGGTGCTATTAAACCGGTTGATGACCAGCTTCAATGAACACTCATGGTAAAAGCTGAAGGATATGATGGGCAGAATACACTTGCCACGATGGTGACGGATATATTAGAGGCAGTAACAAACACGCAGGCCATTACTACGGCCTGCGCGACGTTCTGAAAGGCGGTTCTTATTTGGCGGAATGCACTTCGCTATAGGTTTTCAGCCCAAGTCCGTAAAGGTGGATAAAGCCTGCTGCGGCCTTGTGGTTGAAGGTATCAGCTTCGGTGTAGGTAGCAAGTTCCTCGTTGTAGAGCGAGTAAGGGGAGTTTCTTCCAAGCAGGGAGACGCCGCCTTTGTAAAGCTTGAGGCGGACAAGGCCGGTTACCGGAAGCTGTGTTTCGTTGATGAAGGCATCAAGAGCTGTTCTCATCGGCGAGAACCAGAGTCCGTTGTAGATGAGGTTGGCATAGTCCTGGCTGATGTTCTTCTTGTACTGGAAAACCGATTTTTCGAGTGTAAGGCGCTCTAATTCGCGGTGAGCAAAGTGCAGGATGGTTGCTGCCGGTGCCTCATAGATTTCACGTGACTTGATGCCGACAACACGGTTCTCGATCATGTCGAGACGACCGACTCCATTGGCTGCGCCAATCTCGTTCAAGCGGATGATAAGGTCAAGGCCGCTCATATTTTTGCCATCAAGAGAGAAGGGAACACCTTTTTCAAACTCGATTTCGACAACCGTCGGAGTATCGGGCGCTTTTTCAGGGGAAGTGGTTATCTGATAGGCATCTTCGGGCGGAGCAACCATCGGATCTTCAAGCACACCGCACTCAATGCTGATACCCCAGATGTTTTCGTCAATGGAGTAGGGGTTTTTCTTGGTGGCAGAGACCTGAATGTTGTGTTCGAGAGCGTAGGCAATTTCGGCCTCCCTTGAGGTGAACTCCCATTCACGCAGGGGAGCAAGTACCTTGAGGTGAGGAGCAAGTGAGGCAAAGGTTACTTCGAAGCGTACCTGGTCGTTTCCTTTACCGGTGCAGCCGTGAGCAAGCATGGTGCATCCTTCGGCAAGGGCGGTATCGACAATCGCTTTTGCAAGCAGAGGGCGTCCAAGCGCAGTTGCCAGGGGGTAAACATCCTCATAAAGGGCTCCAGCCTTGAGTGCACGCCAGATGTACTCTTCAACAAACTCTTTGCGCAGGTCAACAAACTGGAATTTTGAGGCGCCCGTAGAGATTGCTTTCGACTCAAGGTTTTCAATTTCTTTCTGCTGGCCCAAATTGCCGGTAACAGCAACGATATCGGCATCATATTTATCTTTGAGCCACTTGATCATGATGGAGGTATCGAGTCCACCGGAATAGGCTATTGCAATTTTTTCCTTACTCATGCGTTATAATGAATTATCAGTTTTTGGAAAGATTTTTTTGAATATATGATTTCAAGGCTGAAATGTTCAGCACAGAAGTCGGAATAACCAGAACCGTGTCATCTCCGGCGATTGTGCCAAGAATGAGCGGACTTTTGAGTTGATCGAGCCAGGAACCGACGCCATGAGCCCTGCCCGGAAGGGTAATGATAATGATGGTGGTTTCATTGGCTTTGATCGAAAGCACTTCGATACCGACCAGACCTTTGATAATCTTGTCGGCATCATCATCAGGAAAGAGCATTTTGAATTTTCCGTTCGTTCTGGAACGGATAATGCCGAGTTCGGCACAATCACGCGAAAGGGTGGCCTGGGCAACGGCCATACCGGAATCCCGGAGTAGTTGTAAAAGGTCATGCTGATTGCCAACACGGTTCTGCTGAAGAATCTCCTTGATCTTCAGTTGTCTTGCATACTTGTTCATTATCGCTCAGTTCCTCAACTCTTGATTTTTTTTGCAGCATTCTGGAGCCGGTGAGTCAGATGAAATTTCCTGTACTCTTCATGGTTTAGAAGCTTGACCAAAAGGGCTTTCTGGACATGAAGCCGATTTTCGGCCTGATCGAGAATAATGGATTGCGGCCCGTCCATGACCTCTGCGCTTATTTCCTGTCCACGGTGTGCCGGCATGCAGTGCATGACTACTGCGCCTGGTTTTGCCTCAGCAAGCAGGGCGCTGTTGATCTGAAAAGGGGCGAATATCTTGAGGCGCTCTTTCATCTCGATTTCTTTTCCCATGCTGGTCCAGACATCAGTATAGAGCACGTCGGCGTTTGCAGCAGCCGCTTTTGGATCATGCGTGATCTCAATGCGGCTGATACCCTTTTGGCGTGCGGCCTCAAGCACTCCCTTGTCAGGTGTATACCCTTCAGGACAGGCAAGCACAAAGTGAAAGGGGAGACGCCCGGCCAGTTCAATCCATGAATTGACAACATTATTGCCGTCACCGACAAAAACAACCTTGATCCCTTCATGCCATAATGACTTTTCATAGAGCGTGAAAGCATCGGCAAGTATCTGGCAGGGGTGTGACAGATCGGTCAGCGCATTGATGACGGGGATGGAGGCGTACTCGGCAAGTCCTTCAATAATGGAATGTTCATGAAGACGCGCTACGATAGCGTCATTGTAGCGGGAAAGAAGCTGTGCAACATCCTGTACCGATTCACGCGATCCAAGTCCGATTGACTGACCGTCAAGATTGATGGCATATCCACCCAGTTCATGAATGCCAATCTCAAAAGAGACCCTTGTTCTCAGTGAAGGCTTGCTGAAGATCATGGCCACGGTTTTGTCGCGCAGCGGCAGAAAACCGGATACCGTCGGACTCTCTCTTCTCTTCTTTTTGATAAAGAGGGCGTAATCGAACAACTCAATAATCTTGCCGCCATCAAGCGGTGAAAAGCCAAGAAAATCACGTTTGGCGTAGCCTGTCTTTATTTGAACCTCTTCCATGCCGTTACCTGTTTATGGATTGATCAGTGTCCTGCTCCGCAATAAACTGGGTACCGACCCCTTCGTGCGTGAATATTTCAAGCAAGAGCGAATGTGTTGATTTTCCGTCAATGAGATGGATTTTTCCAACTCCACCGTCAAGCGTCTTGAATGCCGAGACGACTTTCGGGATCATTCCGCCAGAAATAATGCCCTGTTCAATAAAGTCCGCCGCTTCCGCCTTGCAAATAGTTTTCAGAATTCTTTCGCCTACATGTATGCCTTCGACATCGCTGACGTAAATGAGCTTTTCAGCTTTCAAGGCAATTGCGATACTGCTTGCCGCATCATCAGCATTGATGTTATAGATATTGCCCTTGTCATCGAATCCTATTGGTGCAATGACCGGAATGAGTCCTGCATGGCACAAGAGATCAATATAGTCGGTATTGATCTGACTTACCTCACCAACAAGGCCGAGCGTCTCGGCATTCGGGTGAGGGACAGCCTTGATGGTGTCGGCATCGAGGCCGGTAACCCCTACCGCCTTGCCGCCATGCTCGCTGATTAACTGGACGATATCCTGGTTGACCTTGCCGGCAAGGGTCATCTGGATAACAGAAATCATCTCTTTGTCCGTTACCCTTCGTCCATGGAGAAAGCGTGTAGAGAGTCCGAGCTTTTCGGCTGTTTTTGTTATGGCATCACCTCCGCCATGCACCAGAACAATCTTGATGCCGACTTTACTCAAAAGGGTGATATTCTGGGCAAAGCTGTTTTTGAGACAGGCGTCCTTCATGGCTGCGCCGCCGTATTTAATGACAAAGGTCTTGCCTTCGAACTTGCGGATATAGGGTAACGCCTCAATAAGTACAGGCCCGATAGCCGCATGGGGGGCCTTTCTTGCCTGATTCAGTTCATTGCACGGTAACGTGTCCATTGCGGGAAAAATTGCTCTTGATTGTTAAAAGAAGCGTCAGCTTCTGTAGCTTCCATTTATGTCGACATACTCCTTGCTCAAGTCGCAAGTCCACACGGTTGCTCGCCCTGGGCCATTGCCAAGTCGGAGCGTGATGGTGTATGAATCTTTTGCCATGATTTCAGAGGCTGCTGTTTCAGAATAGTCAGCAATAAACCCCGGTTTAAGGATACAGAGATCATTAAAATAAAGTCCGAGTTCCTCCTGGTTAAAATGCGCACCAGAGCGACCTGCAGCAGCAATGACTCTTCCCCAGTTTGCATCCTCTCCATGAATGGCTGTTTTTACCAGACTCGACTGGGCAATGGTTCTGGCCGCAAGCTCTGCTTCACGATCATCCAGAGCCCCTTCGACGGTAATGCCGACAAGTTTTGTGGCGCCCTCTCCGTCAATGACAATGAGTTTGGCAAGAAAGGTCATCAGCGCTTCAAGCGCGTTGCAAAAAAGAATGAAATCGTTACTGTCATCCGTTATTTCAAAACCCTTGCCGCTGGCAAAGATGGAAACCATATCGTTCGTACTTGTATCACCATCGACCGTTATGCCGTTAAAACTGTGGCGGTTTGCAAGCTTCAGCGCTTGCTGAAGGAGCTCTGGAGCGATTGACGCATCCGTAGCCAGAATAGCAAGCATGGTAGCCATGTTTGGGCAAATCATGCCTGAGCCTTTGGCTATACCGCTCAGACGGACAGTGCCACCTGAGAGTTGCAGCTCAAGAGTGAAAAATTTCGGAAAAGTATCGGTGGTCATAATAGCCTGTGCCGCGTCAATACCTGAATCAGATTGCAGAGTAGGGGGGAGGGCGGAAATGCCCCCGAGAACCCTCTCCATCGGCATAAGCTGGCCGATAACACCGGTTGAAGCCACAAGAACCTCTTCAGGCTTGAATGAAAGTTCCCTGGCAACAGCTTCAGCCATGGCCATGGCGTCATCCATACCTGTTTTGCCGGTGGCGGCATTGGCATTGCCGCTGTTGCAGATAATGGCGCGAACCGAAGAGGAGGAGCGCTGCAGATGCTCACGCGAAAGCATAACCGGAGCGGCACAGCAAAGGTTCAGGGTAAAAAGTGCGGCAGCGCTTGCGGGGCCGTCTGCAACGAGAAGCATCAGATCTTTCCGCTGTTCATATTTTATGGCTGCCGATACTGCGCCCGAAGAAAAACCGGCAGGCCAGAAGCCATGCGTCCCATCCGATTCTGCCGTCATGGGGGTGACCGATGCCGGCCAGGGAGTGACAGCAGAAAGTCCATGAATAACTTTAAGCCCTTTACAGAGTTTCTCCAATGCAGTATAAGTCGGTTAGTCGTTATAAATATTAAAATGACAAGCCAGTCGTTTCAGGAAAGCCAAGCATCAGGTTCATATTCTGGATTGCCTGCCCGGCAGCGCCCTTCAGAAGATTGTCGATGGCGGTGACGATGACCAGAGAGCCGCCAGAGGTGACATGGGCAATATGGACATCGCAATAATTGGTATGGGCAACATGCCTTACTTCGGTCATGGTATCGCGAACCCTGACAAACGGCGCACCCTCGTAAAAGCTTTTGTAGATTTCCTGGATGCGATCCTCATCAACAGGGGTTTCCAACTGAATATTCAGAATACTGTAAATACCCCTCACCAGAGAACCGATCATTGGCGTAAAGGTAAAGTCAAACGACGGGCTGGTGGCTGATGTGCCAAGAGCCTGCATGATTTCCGGGATGTGTTGATGAACACCGACCTTGTAGGCCCGGATATTTTCACTCATTTCCGAAAACGACAACTCTGTTTTGCTGCTTCGTCCAGCCCCGGAAATACCGGAAGTGGAGGTGCAGTTGATGGTATGGACCTTCATTCCGCTCTCGATGCCCAGAAAAAGCGGCGCAACGCCAAGAATGATACTTGTTGCAAAACAGCCGGGATTACTGATTGCCTTTGCCTTGATGATCTCTTCACGAAACAACTCAGACATTCCGTATGTCATGACCGACCCGGGCGATTTAACCTGTTTGTAGAACTGCTCATGCTCAAGCGGGCTTTTCAGCCTGAAGTCTCCGGAAAGGTCGATCACCGTTTTTCCTGCAGCCACCAGAGGAGGGACAAGCCGAAGTGCCTCACCGTGGGGAAGAGCAAGAAAATAGATATCACTCTCTGTTTCTCCGTTGTATGGCAGGTAAACCTTGTCGCAGGAAAGAGCCGGGTAGAGCTCCGAAACATGTTTTCCAGTCTGGGAAAACGCAAAAAGCTCCTGAAGTTCAATGTTCGGATGCTGAAGAAGAAGCCTCGTCAACTCAGCTCCGGAATAGCCGGAAGCCCCGATTATTGATGCTGAATACATGGCCGAACGCTCTGATACAGGTTCTTTCATCTCAGGAATATGCTCATAATAAGCGTTTTTAATACAAAAGGATATGCTTGGGAAATCATATAATCCGGAAGGTCGAAATATTAACCTTTTTTGCGTGATTTTCAAGAATGAGGAATGTTTTTTTTCATGATCGTAACCTGCGGAGGGTTTTTTATGGCAACATCTTTTTTCTCTTTATCTTAGCTATTGAACTTCCAGAGAACCCCGGCCAGCCGGGCAACACGAAAAAATGGATGACCATGAACCCCAGAGCCATGTACCGTATACCCTCTAAGGTCATTAAAGGACTGTTGGTTTTTTTTCTTCCTTTTTTGCTGCTGAACTGCACCCAGCATCCCGCCAGCGATAGCGCTAAAAGCGGAAACATGATCCTTTCGGTTGATCCTCAGCTTGAGGAAATCGCCGGAATTCAGGCAGAAACTTTCAGCCGTTTTTATCCAGACGCCCGAATAACCCTGATGCCAGCCTCTTCGGCAAAAAGCCTGAAGCACCTGCTTGATGGCAAGGTCAAGGCGGCATTGATCAGTGGTGAACCTGAAGCAGGCGAAAGCGCTCTGTTTGCACAACAAAAACAACCGATTCGCCTTGAACCAGTCGCACGTGATGCCATAGTCTGCATTGTCAATTCGGATAACCCGGCTATCATGCTCACCACAAAACAGCTTGAAGCCCTATTTTCAGCAAGAGGTCAGAAAGGCACGATTCCCCTTGTCGCAAGAGATAATTTTCGCCTTCTCTCAGTTTTGGCTGCCAGCACAGGGAAAAAGAGAGCAGAGCTGCAACCATGGGCTTGTACCAGCGATGCTGAACTGATCGAAAGGGTATCAGCCGACAAGCAGGCTTTTGGACTTCTTTTCCAATCTTCGCTTAATGGAGCGCTCGACAGGTCGCTCAAACAGGGAAAAAATCACAACAACATCAGGATACTTCCTCTCGCAAAAGTGAGTGCTGGTGCCGAGGCATACTTGCCAACACAGCAAAATATCTATGAAAGGCGCTACCCCCTTGTTGCTACGGTTTACTATGTATATTATCCCGGCGACGCGCTTGCTGCAGGATTCGGTTCGTGGCTCAGCAGTGCAGGGCAGAAAGCATTCGAAAGAAGCAGCCTTGCCCCTTACAGGCTTGTCGAGCGAACCATTATTCTGAAATAACAAAACAAATAAGCGGGATGAAGCCCGAGTTCTACATTGCAAGGCGCTTTGCATTCAAACAGCGATCGGCAACGAAACCAACCTTTATTGTCATGGTTGCCGTTATCGGTATCGCCGTCGGAACTGCCGCGCTTATTCTGACGCTCTCCATTGTGAACGGATTTGCCAGCAGTGTGGAAAACAAGCTGGTCAGCTTCAGCTCTCACCTGCAGATCCGTCATCCCGACGATCAGCTTTTTCAGGAACGCCGCTCCGATCTTGCAAAAATAGCCTCAAACCCGAACATTGCAACCGCATCCCCTTTTCTGGAAAAAAGTTTTATCCTTCGCAACCGCACCGCAGGCAGCTCTGGTGAAAGCTGGCGCAGCAAGCCAGTTGTCGTCAGGGGAGTAAGCGAAGCGGAAAAGAGACTCTTCCTGAAAAAATTCCTTTCTTCAGGAAAACTTGACGGAAAAGATAGTGGTGAAGGTATTGCGCTCTATGCAGGCAAGACGCTGGCCGAAAATCTTGATCTCAAGGCAGGAAAAAAAGTGATGCTTGTCGGTCTGGGAAGCAATGCAACCGGCGCAAAGCTGATTGCCGGCAACAAAAACATTGTCGACATGCTCTCCTCACTTGACCTTGAAGTCGGTGTGGTACGCGGCATTTACGATACCGGACTTCAGGAGGGATTTGATGATTTTGTTGTGATCGCCGATCTGAAAGAGCTGCAACAGCGGTTTAATCCCATGATGATCAGCGGCTATGATGCCAACGTGCACAACCTCAATAAACTGCCGGGCACGGTCAAAGAGCTGGTCAATGTTTTGGGATTTCCCTTTTACGGGTTTACGGTGTTTGAGCGGTACGCCAATCTCTTTGAATGGCTGAAACTTCAGAAAAACATAACGCCCCTGCTGATTGTGACCATAACCATCGTTGCAGTTTTCAATATTATATCCACGCTTCTGGTGCTGATTATTGAAAAAACCCGTGAAATCGGCATGCTCAGCGCTCTTGGCCTTGAACCGGGTAAAATCAGTTCAGTCTTTATGGCGCAGGCCTTTCTGGTTTCGCTTTCCGGAGTGGTTACCGGCAACATCCTTGCCCTTTCGCTCTCGCTTTTTGAGCTGCGCTTTCATCTGATCACCCTGCCCGAAAAAAGCTATTTCATCAAATATGTTCCGCTTTTGATTGAACCGGTCGACTATGCTGTTGTCTCTCTCTCCGTCATGGCTTTGACCCTGCTTTTTGCCTTTATTCCAGCACGGATTGCCGCCTCGCTGAAACCAGGAACAGCACTGGGTACTTAAATAAATTGCTTCTCCCGTTTGTATGAAAACAGGTTTATGGATTGCCAGGCGCTTCAGTTTTGCCCGAAAAAGGTTCCGGATTATCAATATCATTTCAGCAATCAGTCTTGCCGGAATTGTCATCGG
>CAIPKT010000218.1 GCA_903865705.1 uncultured Chlorobiaceae bacterium | reverse complement strand
TTTCGGGCACTATCTGCAGAAAAAGCTCAATATCGACTACGTCTATGCCAACACGCTTGAAATTGAGGATGGCCGGTTGACCGGGAATGTGGTTGGCAGGGTCGTTGACGGCAAGAGAAAGGCTGAACTGCTTGAAATTATTGCGCTAAAGGAAAATATTCGGCTGGAGCAGACCATTGCTGTGGGTGATGGCGCAAACGACCTGCCGATGCTTGGCAAGGCGGGCCTCGGTATTGCTTTCAGGGCAAAACCGATTGTTCGGGAGAGCGCCCAGGCAGGCTATTTCAACCCTCGGCCTTGATGCAATTCTCTATCTGATGGGATTCAGAGATCGTGACGACCTCTCAGTCAGTCAACATACTCCACAAACTGGTCAAAATCTTTCTTGAGGGGCAAACTGATTGCGCCTGAAGGACAGACCGGTTCGCAGCGGGTGCACTGCACAACACAGTTGTAGGGGTTGGCAACGGTCATTTTTGCCCGTTTGACTCCTTCCGGCTCACCGAGGGCAAAAACTCCCGGCTTGCAGAACTCCTGACAGTCACCGCAGCCATTGCAGAGTGAAGCGTCAAGTTCCGGAAACCAGGCGATCTCTTCGCGGGGAAGAAGAAGCCTGCGTTTTTTTGGTCTGTTCACGTTGTATTTTTGTCTACCAGCATTTAGGGCAACCACAAAGGATTGCCCCTACACCATTTCGTGCAATTTCGTGCATTTCCTGGCCTAAAAATCTTCGCTTCAACAGGGCAACCACAAGGGATTGCCCCTTAATTAATCAATATATTCCACGAAGTGTTCAAACTTCTCCTTCGGAGGGAGGATAATGGCTCCGGAGGTACAAATCGGCACACACCTGTTGCAGAGCACGAGGCACTTGAAGGGATGGGCAACAATAAGTTTGGGGCGGCAGATGCCCGTGGGATCGGGCGCTCCAAGCTCGAAGACGCCGGGCTTGCAGAGAACCTTGCAGTCGCCGCAACCGTTGCAAAGCTCCGGCTTGATCGTCGGGTACCACGCAATTTCTTCCCTCGGAGCGAGCAGCCTCTTCCGTTTTTTCGTTGCATCCTGCTTGTGCTGCGTTGTGCGGGCATGCGCTGTCACCGATTGCTCCCCTGAACCGACCGGTGCGACAGACAAATCTTCTTCCCTCTGCATCGCACGTGACTTGAGTGTGAGGCGCAGCGAACGAACGAGCCGCAAGGCGCAACCGTCGCATGAGGGTTTTGAGCATCGCCCGAAAAAGCAGTCAAGAAACAGCATAACCGATCATTTGTTGTTCCTTCTGATCTACCATATTCCTCTGTGAGCCCAGAAGCCTACATTTTTTTGGTTTATTCACTTCTTTGGCACCCATTTGTTATAGATTTTCGCCCTTCAGACCTGCTTTTACTGCTGCTGAAAACGCTTCAAGTGCTCTCTCAACTCCCGATGGGTCTTTGCCTCCAGCAGTTGCAAAATCAGGCTTACCACCACCGCCGCCTTGCACATATTTTGCAACTTCACGAATAAGTGCTCCTGAATCAAAACTATGAGAAAAAGATGGTGCGTTATTCGCATAACAAACAAGAGATACCTTTCCAGCATCAACGGAACTCAATAAACCAGTGCCAGGCGCTCCCTCGATCTTTAACTTTTCCAGTAAAGCCTGACCTATAAGACGCAGCTCTTCAGCAGTAACCCCATCCACATGCTGAGTTAAAACACTGACTCCTCTTTCTTTCTTAGCTGTAGCCAAAAAGCTTTCAGCATTATCGAGAAGCTTTTGCATGCGATACTCCTGAAGCTGTTTTTCGAGCTCTTTTTTAACCTCCATCAAATCGGAAACCCTCTCCAATACAGGCTCATCCCCTTTGGCTTTAAGCAGATGGCGAACCTGCTGCATTTCCTGGTACTCTTTCCACAAGAGCTTTTCAGCCGCTTTTCCAGTGAGAGCCTCTATACGCCTCACTCCTGATGCGACCGAGGATTCACTGACTATCTTGAAGAGTCCGATTCGACCGATATTGTCTACATGGGTACCGCCGCAAAGCTCTACCGAGATGCCCGGCACTTCAATAACCCGAACGCGATCAGTATACTTGTCGCCAAAAAAGGCAAGCGCACCCTTGGCAATGGCATCGTCATAAAGCACGTCGGCATGCTTGAGTACCGGTTCAGCTCTCCTGATCTGCTCGTTCACCTCGGCCTCAACCGCCTCAATTTCCTCATCGGACATGCGGGAAAAATGGCTAAAATCAAAACGGAGGCGTTCGGCGTTGACAAATGATCCTTTCTGCTGGACATGCTGGCCCAGAATCCTGCGGAGCGCACCATGCATGAGGTGGGTCGCCGTATGGTTACACTCGGCATCCTGACGCAGATGGCGATCTACTGAAGCTTCGGCTGAAAGCTCACGATCATCTATCAAAAGATCATCAACATTGATGGAAGTATCAAGAATCTTGTCGAAGGCTTCGGTAACAAGATGAACAATGGCATCTCCATCCCTGATGGTGTCGGCTACCTGAAGACGATACGTGCCGGACTCTATCCAGCCCCTGTCGCCTACCTGACCGCCGCTTTCAGGGTAAAAAGGCGTGCGGTCGAGCACCAGAAGCAGCTTGCCCTGAACCTGCTTTATGGCGGTAATTGATACCGGCATCTCAAGCTGGTCGTAACCGGCAAACTCGGTGCGATGCACGTCGCTGAACCAGAGCCATTGCGAACCGTCATCCTGAACCTGCCGTTTTTCTTTGCGGTCGGTTCGCGCACGGGTTTTCTGCTGCAGCATGCAGTGCTCAAAACCTTCACCGTCAACAGAAAAACCAACATCGGAGGCCATCAAGCGGGTCAAATCAAAGGGAAAACCGAAGGTGTCATAGAGTTTGAACGCATCTTCACCGGAAATGGTTGTGCTGCCCGATGAACGCACATGCTCGATAACTTCGTTGAA
>CAIPKT010000217.1 GCA_903865705.1 uncultured Chlorobiaceae bacterium | reverse complement strand
GCTGATGTTCGATCTGGATAAATTCAAACCCGTCAACGACACCTACGGCCACGAAATCGGTGACCTGCTGCTCCAGGAAGTGTCAAACCGCACCCTCGCCATCCTGCAGCGAAGCAGCGATACCCTGGCCCGTCTCGGCGGTGACGAATTTGTTGTGCTGCTCCCCAAGATTGAAGCACTCTCCAATGCCGAAGCCGTCGCCGAAAAAATCCGCAAAGCGCTTGCAGAACCATTTTTAATCGAAGGCCATACCCTTTCAATTTCCTGCAGCATCGGCATCGCCATCATCCCGGACCATGGCCAGACTGAACTGACCATCATGAAAAATGCCGACGATGCCATGTACCTCTCAAAGAGCCATGGGCGGAACTGCATTACCGTCTATCGTCCATAGCGCGCAGTGCAGGACAACACGGCTTGCCACCCCCTGCCGCAGATCGCAACGGGGTTACCATAAACGGGAACGGATAGTTATGAAGCAAGAGCACAAAAACGCAGAACTCCGGAAACGCGCTGAGGACCACTATCAAAAACACAGCGTTGCTCCCGATATGACCGGCTCAAACGAGGAGTTGGAGCGAGTCGTGCAAGAGCTCACCATCCACCAGATTGAGCTCCAGATGCAGAACGAAGAGCTTCAGGACTCCCGAGAAGAAATCCTGAAGCAGCAGCAGCGCTATGCCGACCTGTACGATGGCTCACCGGTCGGCTACCTGACCCTGGCACCCGACAGCACCATAATAGAAGCCAATATCTCCGCAGCCCGGCTGCTTTCCTCAGAGCGATCGCAACTCAAGGGCGTCCGCTTCGGCAGCTTGCTTGCCCAGCAAGAGCTCCCGGCCTTTAACCAGATGATCGACCAGGTCTTCAAAAACCGAACAGCCGAACACCGGGAACTGATGATCGGAACCACTGGCTGCCGCCTGGACGCCATCAGCAGCGCCAAAGCGCAGGAGTGCCACCTCACCCTCACCGATATCAGCGATCAACTACAACTGAGAACCTACGAAAATGCCATCCTGGCCAGTCATCAAGAGACAATTTATGCCTTGGCCTCCATGGTCGAAGTTCGCGATTCCTATACCGCAGGCCATCAAAAACGCGTTGCCTAACTCGCCGTTGTTCTTGCCCATGAGCTGCACCTCTCCGCAAGCGAGATAGAAGGCTTGCGGCTCTCCGCTATCCTCCACGATATCGGCAAGTTTAACATCCCCTCCGCCATCCTCAACAAGCCCACCCCCTTGCAGGAACCCGAAAAAGATATCTTGCGCCATCATGCACAAGCTGGCTATGAAGTCCTCAAAGGCATACACTTCCCCTGGCCCATCGCCCAAACCGTCCACCAGCACCACGAGCGCCTTGACGGCAGCGGTTATCCAAACAAACTCACTGGCGCCAGCATCATCAAAGAAGCCAAAATCATCGGCGTCGCCGATACCGTTGAAGCCATGACCGGATCACGGCCATACCGGCCCGCCATTGGAATCGACCGGGCACTCCAGCATATCAAGCAAGAAAGCGGCCGATTGTTTGACCCCATTATTGTTGAAATATGCATCAAGCTCTTTCAGGAAAGAAAGTTCACCTTTTCAGCAAGGCCAGCCTCCGAAACCATGATCACAACCGAAGGAGGTCAGGCAAAACTGCATCAATCTCTCTAACGACTCCAAACAACTTTTTGCTCGCGCAGCCAGCACCCTGCAGCACCTGCATTCCAATGTAATCTGCCACAGATCCAGAGCATACGCACCGTAATGACTGTTCTGGAGTGCGAACTTCGCTTTCTGCCGCATTAAGTCGCATTTTGCGTCAAGGATGCACTAACTTAACCCTCACCGGAATAACATCCGCTTCGATGCCGGGCATCGCCCGTGCAAAGAAAGTGAGCAGTGGTGTCTTCGTGTCTCCGGGCCGGTGCTGTTGCCTTGCTATGCTGGCTTTGCTTAGCGCCAGCGCGTGCGTTTTGAAACGAGGCCGCTTCAGAAAGAACGGCCTACGGATTCTTCTTGCCTGCAAAAAAGCAACGAGAGGTGTCTCGCCAAGTGGTGGCGACGTGCAGTAGGTGTGAATATGACTGCGTAAACTACTGTTTATTTAGCTGTTTAAAAACTGATAAAATCAACTAAAATTGCTTTGATTTTTCATGTAATTTGTAACTCTTGGCAAAAAATGAAAGCAAAGCCCAATCGAGACATCATTCCTGCAGGGGTATCTTTTGAGCCAGCAAACTTTGTGCTGATCCCGGGCGGTCAGTTTACGATGGGGAGCTCTGAGGATGAGGTTAATTACCAAAACGATGAGATCAATCATCAGGTTCAGATCAGCACTTTTTCTATAAGCAAATATGCTGTTACGGTTACTGAATTCAGCAAATTTGTGGAAGCATCGGGGTACCAGACAGGTGCTGAAAAAAAAGATTTCAGTGAGAGCATCTCCAATGTGGAAGTGAATGCATCGAACAGAGAAAACAGTTATCATAAAGTGTCGGGCAAAGTGCGATATCAGAGTAAAGCGAACCATCCTGTTGTGCATGTGAACTGGAATGACGCCGTAGCCTACTGCGAATGGCTCTCAACAAAAAACGACAAACAGTTCCGCCTCCCGACAGAAGCCGAGCGTGAATATGCCTGCCAATACCCAATACCCGATATTGTTAAAAACATACCGATTCAAAAGGCAAATTTCATTGTCGAGAAAAAGCCGAAGAGGAGCGGAACTGTTCCAGTTGACAGTTTCCTCCCTAATGATTGGGGGTTGTATAACATGCACGGCAACGTCTTTGAGTGGTGCAGTGACTGGTACGGCGGAAATTACTATCACGAGTGTAACGCGCAGGGCACGGTTATTAATCCCGCTGGGCCGGCAATCGGATTTTGCCGTGTGATTCGTGGCTGCAGTTGGCGCACCTTCGCCGTGCGCTGTCGGTCGAACGATCGTTATGGCAGCACTCCCGACTTCCATTACAACACCCTTGGCTTCCGCCTGGTGTTTGACGCGTAGTAATACCCCAAAATCGAGATCCTGGCACGTTCACTTATGGTTATTTGTGGTGCAAGGCTACGGCTAATATGTTATGGCTGATTGCACCTGCAAGGGAACAAATAATAATATTCTCCCTGTTTTCTCTTTTTATCTTTTATCTTTAAGCAAATTCCGTGGATTACACGGAGACGCATGGGGGAGAAATGCATATCGGCTTGAAGTTTTTTTTTAAAGTTACAACCAACTAATGATAGTAACACAGTATGGTCGGACGCTTAGTGCTGAAGAATGGTCTCCGATCATCGATGAGCTGCTTGAGGGTCAGCATTTTGTTCTTACAACCCATGAAAATTCTGATGGTGACGGCCTTGGCAGCGAGGTTGCCCTTGCAAGGGTGCTCAAGGCGTTAGGGAAGGAGGTTGCTATTGTCAATCCAACTGAAGTACCTCCGAATTATCTGTTTTTAAAGAAGTTATACCCTATAACCCTTTTTGATAAAAAGAGTGAGGAAGCTATTCAGGAGCTCTCTCTTTGTGATGTTGTTATTCTGCTTGATGCCAATATGCATGACAGGATGGGGTCGTTGTGGCCTCATGTGAGTTTTGCGAAAGAACTTGGTGCGCTGAAAATTGTATGCGTCGATCATCATCTCGAACCGGATGATTTTACTGATGTTATGGTATGCGAAAACTATGCGTCATCGACCGGTGAACTTGTTTACGGTCTGATTTATGCGCTTCAGAAACGGCTGGATCGTGAACTTTTTACCCCCGAAATTGCCGAAGCGCTCTATGTTGCCGTCATGACGGATACGGGCTCATTCAGGTTTCCCAAAACGACACCCTATGTCTATCAGCTTGCCGGTGACCTTGTGAGCAAGGGGGCTGATGCTTCGGAGATTTATGACAAGATCTACAACTCGCTGACTACCTCGGCGCTCAAACTTCTTGGCGCTGCCCTAAGTGCTATTACCATTCTTGATGATGGCGATATTTCATGGTTGTTCATCTCGCAGGACATGATTAAAGCGACCGGGAGTAAACTGTTCGATACTGATCTTATCATTCGCTACCTTTTAAGTGTTCCTTCGGTTCGTATTGCTGTGCTGATAGTCGAGATGCAGGATGGCAGAACCAAGGCGAGTTTCAGGTCACGCGGCAAGATTTATGTCAATCAGTTAGCTAAAAAATATGGTGGCGGTGGTCACATGAATGCTGCCGGATGTCTCTTTCAGTTCTCTTCCGACAAGGCTCAGCAAGTATTGCTTGAAGATTTGCGACTGTTCCTTAAAAATCATAAAGATTAAATTAGCAATACCGTTAACATCGATTGTTGAATATTATGAAAATAACCGTAACAAAAGGTGATATTGCCAGTGTAGAGTGCGATCTTCTTGCACTGCCGTTCAGTAGTACTGAGCTGAAAAACGAGGCGGCCAAAACGCTCTCAGCATTAGGGATTGATTTGCAGGTCTTGAAAGATTTCAGGGCTGAAGCTGGCGAGGTTGTTGTTCTCTATGGTGTCAGCCACAAGTGCTCTGCACTGAGGGTCGCACTGCTTGGGATTGGCGAAGGGAAATCTCTTGATGATTGGCGCAAAGCTGCCGTTTCTTTTGCTGCCAGAAGTGTGGCGATGAAAATCGAAAACGTTGCGGTGGACTGTTCAGGTATTGAGGCATTTGCGGTCTCCACCGGTCAAAGTGTGGCAACGCTTGCGACCGCTTTTGTTGAGGGTTGTTTTACCGGGTCATATCGGTTTGATGACTTGAAAAGTGGCAAGCTGGATAAAAAGCCGTCTGACCAGAAATCAAAAGGAATTGTTGAGCTGCTTTTCAGGGTTGATTCCGGAGCTGTTGAAGAGAGTGAGAAAGGTGTTGCCGAAGGAGCAATTATTGGTTCATGTCAAAAAATGGCCAAGGATCTGGTGAATCTTCCCGGAAGCCATTTGCAGGCAGAGGATTTGGCAAAAGCGGCAGAGGAGTCCGGCAAAAAATATGGTTATGATGTGACGGTTTTTCATAAAAAGGAGATCGAGGCTCTTGGCATGGGTGGCCTGCTTGCAGTCAACAAGGGCAGCCATTATCCACCGACCTTCATTATCCTTGACTATAAGCCAAAAGGGAAAGTCAAATCTGTTGTTGCCTTGGTTGGCAAGGGCGTCACCTTCGACTCGGGTGGTATTTCGCTCAAGCCTTCCGAAAATATGGGTGAGATGAAGTCGGATATGTCGGGTGCTGCAAGTGTGTTGGGAGCTGTTGAAGCGGCAGCACGTCTCGGGCTTCCCTTGCATATAATCGGGCTGATTCCGGCCACCGACAATATGCCTGGAGCTACGGCCCAGCAACCAGGAGATGTTATTACCACCTATTCGGGAATTACTGTCGAGGTTGGCAATACTGATGCCGAGGGCCGGCTTATCCTTGCCGATGCCCTGACCTACGGGACGGAGAAGTATAAACCGGATGTCATTATTGATATTGCCACTTTGACCGGAGCGTGTATTGTTGCTTTAGGCTACGCTGTAGCAGGTTTTTTCAGCAATAATGACAAGCTGGCTGATGAGATTTATCAGGCCGGTGAGCAGTCGGGCGAAAAAGTATGGCGTCTGCCGCTTTGGGATCTCTATGATGAGCAGATAAAATCTGATGTGGCCGATGTTAACAATACTGGCGGGCGTGGAGCAGGAACGATTACTGCGGCAAAATTTCTTGAGAAATTTATTGATGGTCATAAAAACTGGGCGCATATTGATATTGCCGGGCCATCTTTTTCTCCGAAGAGTGCGGGTAAGGTGAGTGGCGGAACGGGCTTTGGTGTCAGCTTGCTTCTTGAGGTGCTGAAAAAACGGGTTTGACAGAGACGTTGTAACAAAATATATCTGAACAGGATATTATCAACCCTGGATTTGTCATGAAGGCTATACCGCAAAATCCTGTAGTAATCATTCCCGGTGTCCTTTTCTGGGATTCGCTCTATGAGCCGATGAAGGATGTTCTTGCTGGTCATATTTCAAAAGAGAGGGTAGCTGTTGCACCGGTTACTCTTGTTGACTGGATAGGATTTCCTCCTTCTCCGGAAAAATCAACAAACCGGGTCATGAAAGCCGTTGACCTTGCTGTGAGGGAGATGGGGCGGAAGTTTCCCGGTGAACCGGTGACTCTTGTAGCGCATAGCGGCGGTGGGACTGTGGCGATGATCTATCTTCTTGAAAAACCATTTCAGGGTGATGTTTACCAGTCGGCAGGGCGTGTTGCAAAGCTGATTACCCTTGGAACGCCGTTTCATACCCATGAGCATTATTCGAAGATAAAGACTGATTTTATCTTTCGTCATTTGCAAGCGGATTTTTTTGATCGTTATCGTGTTGTTTCTGTCGCCAGTGATAAGTATCATGGCAATAATGATGGTAGTTTTATCGAAAAAATGTGTTTCAGGTTTTATAAAAGCGTTCAGGAGGATGGCAATGTGGCGGGTGACGGGATTGTTCCTGCAAAAAGCTGTTTTCTTGAAGGTGCTGAAAATGTTACTATTGCAGATGCAGAACATCTTCCAACACCGCATACCAGATGGTATGGTACAAAAGAAGGGGTAAAACAATGGATTCAATGGCTGTAAGGGATAGTCGGCTCAGAGTTGCCGGGGTTGTTTTTTTTGCCTTCCTTCTGATTCTTTCTTCGTGTAGTCCGGAGAAGCCAAAGCCGGACCCCAGGCAGGAACATATCGAATCGATGATGGCGATCCTTGCCCAGGTACAGAAGAATCTTGGACGGATTCAGCAGAAAGAGGCTGTTGTTGAACGCCTTTCTTCCGGAATTGAGGGCAAGGACACCACAAATGCGGAACAGATCGGCAAGGATATCATGGCGAGTATTCGTTTTATTGATTCCTCGCTGGTGTCAAGCAAAAATCTGATACGGAAGCTTGAAGAGGAGAATAAGTCGTCCTCTTTTCGTGTGGAATCTCTTGACCGGCTTGTATCTGAACTGAAACTGGCCGTAAATACAAAGGACAGGGAGGTCAATGCGCTGAAGGGTCATGTCCAGAAGCTGAACAAGCAGATTTCATCACTCATCGCAACCGTTGATGTTTTGGATGAGTATATCCAGGATCAGGGAGCCCAGCTTTATACTGCCTATTATATTTCCGGTACCTTCAGCCAGCTTGTTGCCAAAGGCGTTCTTGTCCGTATCAATCCCTTTGAGAAACTGTTCGGCAGCGGGTATCGTCTGGCCTCTGACTTTAATGTGAATCTCTTCAACAAGCTTGATGTTACAGAAACGAGAGACCTCTTTTTTGATAAGCCAGTGAAAAGCCTGAAAATTATAACACCTCATACCGTTGGCTCTTACGAGCTTACAGGAGGAAAGACTTCATCATTGCTTCTTATTCGTGACGAGAACGCTTTTTGGCAAAAATCACGCTGTCTTGTGATTGTTATCGAAGAGTGACAATAAATATTCAGGGCTGCCGGTTCATGATGCATAATATGAACAGTGACTCTTTAACCATTCGCTATTTTTTATGAAAATAACCATATTCGGTTCAGGCTATGTAGGGCTTGTTACTGGAGCTTGTTTTGCCGAAGTCGGCAATGATGTTCTTTGTGTCGATATTGACCAGCAGAAAATTGATAGTCTCAATGCGGGCAAGATTCCTATCCATGAACCGGGCCTTGATGAAATTGTTGCTGAAAACATCAAGGAAGGGCGTTTGCGGTTTACCTCGGATCTTCGTGCAGGAGTTGAATTTGGTCTTTACCAGATCATTGCTGTAGGGACTCCCCCTGATGAAGACGGCTCGGCAGATTTGCGCCATGTGCTCAGTGTTGCCGAAAGTATCGGTACGTTTATGAAGGAATACAGGATTGTCATCAACAAATCGACGGTACCTGTGGGGACGGCCGACCTTGTCAAGGAAAAAATCAGCTCTGTTCTTGCCGGCAGAAACGTGGATATTGATTTTGATGTGGTTTCAAACCCTGAGTTCCTCAAGGAGGGTGATGCCGTAAACGATTTCATGAAACCGGAACGAATTGTTGTCGGTGTTGAAAATCCGCGAACCAAAGAACTTCTTCGTTTTCTCTACTCACCCTTCAACCGCAGTCATGAGCGTTTTATCGCCATGGATGTTCGCTCAGCCGAACTGACCAAGTATGCGGCTAATGCCATGCTGGCAACAAAAATCAGTTTCATGAATGAAATTGCCAACATTGCTGACCGGGTTGGTGCTGATATTGAGGCTGTAAGAAAAGGTATCGGTTCTGATTCAAGAATTGGATTTTCCTTCATTTATCCAGGGATTGGCTATGGAGGCTCCTGTTTTCCGAAGGATGTGCAGGCTCTTGAAAGAACAGCGCACAAGCATGGTTATCATTCTCGGATTCTGCAGGCTGTCGAGGCCGTCAATCATGACCAGAAAAGCAGTATGGTAAAAAAAATCAGAGGGCATTACTCTGACGATATTTCGGGATGTGTTTTTGCTCTATGGGGACTCGCTTTCAAGCCGAATACTGATGATATGCGTGAAGCTCCGAGCCGCAGGGTTATTGACGAGCTTTTGAAAGATGGCGCAAGGGTGAGAGTGTATGATCCGGTTGCCATGGATGAAGTCAGAAGGATATATGGAGAATGTGACGAAATTTTTTATGCGGCAAACCCTGAAGATGCCATAAAAGGTTCAAACGCCCTTGTGGTGTTGACGGAATGGCTTGTTTTTCGCAGTCCCGATTTTGATATGATTAAACGAGATCTCACGCATCCGGTTGTTTTTGATGGCAGGAACATCTACAGTCCTGATTTTATGGAGCAGTCAGGTTTTACCTATTACTCCATAGGCCGTCCACCCCGTGGAGTCTCCTGATTTATTGCCACAGTTTGTAATGATGATGCAGCGGGCCGTTTCCCTTTCCGAGACGAAAGGTGGATCCTGCCCGCAGGGCATCGTTGATATAAGCTTTTGCCTTTCCCACAGCATGCTCCATTGTTTCTCCTTTTGCCATGAATGCAGCAATGGCTGATGAGAGCGTGCAGCCCGTACCATGGGTATTGCCGGTCATAATTTTTTTTGAGCTGAACCAGAAAAAACGATTGTCGTAGAGAAGGCAGTCGCAGCACTTCTCGCCATCGCCATGCCCCCCTTTGACAAGCACCGATGCCGTTCCGGTTTCAAGCAGCTTCATTGCAGCCTCCTCTATGGATTCCGGTGAAGACGGAGGAAATTTCATATCGGTCAGCAAGGCGGTTTCTGGCAGGTTCGGGGTAACCAGTGAGACAAGAGGGAACAGTTCTGCCTTCATCAGGGGTATAACTTTTTGTGGCAAAAGGGGAGTACCTCCTGAAGAGCCGAGAACCGTGTCCAGTATGACAGGAGGATTTCCTTTCAGTTCGCTCAGCAATTTTGCGACAATCCTGATCATATCGGCACTTCCCAGCATGCCGATTTTTACCGCATCAATGGTTATATCGGAGGCAATAGCTCTGAACTGTGCGGTAACGCAGCTTTCAGCAAGAGGAAATATTTCCTGTACACCCATTGTATTTTGCGCAGTCAGAGCGGTTATGACCGATAATCCGTAGCATTCAAGGGCGGCAAATGTTTTGATATCCGCCTGGATGCCTGCACCGCCGCTGCCGTCAGAGCCGGCAATGGTAAGTACGGTTGTATAGGCTTTATTCATAATGTACGATTGTTTAAGGCCCGGCAGAGCTCACGCGCAGCCCTCGCGGGATCGTTCGCCCTGCTGACTGCCGAAATAACGGCAATTCCGGATGCTCCGGAAGAAATAACTGAAGCTGCGTTTTCTTGATTGATTCCACCGATAGCAAGGATTGGCAGTGAAACAAGGACTGCCGTTTTCTGCAGGATATCAAGGCCAAGTGGAGAGGACTCCTTCAGCTTTGAATGTGTCGGGTAGATGTGCCCGAACCCGATATAGTCGGCACCATCTTGTTCAGCCTGGAGTGCCTCTTTCAGTGAAGAAGCCGTGACTCCGATAATGGCCGTTTCTCCAAGCAGTTTTCTGGCTGCTCTGGCTGGCAGGTCCTGTTGTCCGAGGTGAACGCCGTCAGCCTTGCTTGCCAGAGCAATGTCCACACGGTCGTTGATAATGCAGAGCGCCTGGTATTGTTGACAAAGTTTTTGGATTTCAACCGCCCAGACTAAAAGCTGACTTCCTGATGCTGTTTTATGTCTCAACTGGATCATGGCAGCTCCTCCTTTGAGGGCTTGTTCTGCAAGAGTAACGGGGCAGAGCGCCTCATCAGTTATGACGCAGAGAAATGGCCGGGATGGAATCATCGATTCACGTGGAGATAAAATTGTTCAAATGTCTCTGCCAATTTTGCCGTGTCCTGAAAAATGGAGAGTCCGGCTATTCCATAGGCGCCTTCATCCATGCAGTGCGCTGCATTTTGTGGAGTTATGCCCCCGAGGGCGAAGACGGGAAGAGAGGTTGCCTGGCAAAGTTTCCCTAGTTTTTCGAGTCCTTGGGGAGCACCATATTTTCGTTTTGAAGGAGTATCATAAACAGGACCGAAAAGCAGGTAATCAGCACCTGATTCTTCGGCGATATACAGAGCTGAAGCTGAGTGTACACTGCACCCGTAGAGCAATTCTGGAGCAAATGCGCGAAGTGCATTGGCTGAACAAGCATTTTCCGGCAGATGAACACCATCAAAATCGGCTGCAAGGGCAATATCCGCCCGTTCATTCATCAGTAAAAGAGTGCCTTCCGGAAGTTTCATCTCCCTTGCTTGCAGCGCCAGCTTCAATAAAGCGTTGGCATTGAGCTGTTTTTCCCGGATCTGTACGATACAGGGTAGAGAGCGGGGGAGGAGACTGAGCTGATGCAGCAGAAGGCCCCCGCCGTTATGACCATTTTCCTCTCCGCTGCTGACAAGGTAAAGACGCGGCAGTGGAGATTCTTTTCGTTGAATGTCTTCCATGTGCTTAAAAAACTTTGATTTGTGACGGACTATAAATAATTTTACCCATAATCGCAACAAGCCCTGCTCCTGATGTTTATTTTCCTTTTTTCGGGGGATGCATCCTTGATGCCATTTTTCCTGAAAAAATTGCTCTGGAAGTGTCTGAGGCAACAACTTTTTCTAACCTGTACAACTCTGTTTTATTATGGGTATCGTCGAAGAAAAAATCATCACAATCGGCCTGCTGCTGCCAAAGTTGCCGGCAACTGCAGGCCTTTATTCTCCAGCCATGCGGAGCGGCAGTCTTGTCTATACTTCGGGCCAGCTACCCCTTATTGATGGTAAACTCATAGAGCCAGGTGGAATGGGTAAGGTTAATGAAGAGAGAAAAGAGGAAGCTTTTCATGCCTCAAGAGTTTCTCTTCTCAATGCACTTGCTGCAATTAAATCAGTGACCGGGACGCTTGACAGCATTGAACGAATTATAAAGCTGACCATTTATGTTGCCAGTGAAAATAACTTTTCAAGCCAGCATCTTGTTGCCAACGGTGCATCTTCATTGTTGCATGAGATTTTCGGAGACCATGGAAACCATGCAAGAAGTGCTGTAGGAGTCGCTGAATTACCTCTCAATGCAAGCCTTGAGCTCGAACTTATTGTTCAGTGTAAATTTCCGATCATATAAGAAATTCCGCTATTTTATACCAACCGCACATATTGTGTTATAATAACAATATACCGCAATACTTCTAACAGTTCACCAATCAGCAAATCAAAGCGTGTACTTGATTTCTTTTTAAGTTAAAGAGCTCAGGTGCGCGCTTATTGATATCGCTTATTGTAATAAGCAATCATTATTATCCTTATCACCATACAGTTTATTATGAAAATTAATGCTTTAAACTGATCATATCGTTGTGTCGGATAAGTTGCATAAAAACTTATTGAATAAAAGATTATATAAAACACACTAAGTTCTTTTAATTGAATAATTTAATATATTTATGATAAAGTTTATTTTATATGATATTCAATTCATTTAATTGTTTCATTGGCTCTGTTTGTGTTTATTTTAATTCTTATTTATGTTTATGTTCTTGTTGTATTTTTGTGTGGTTGTCTTTGATGTTAAAATTATAATAAATTTTTCTTGGTATTGGTTTTTGGTGATTTTAGCTTTTTGCGTCTGTTTTGTTCATTGTTTTTTAATCGACTCTTAAGTTCTGGATTATATTTGTTGTTACAATTTTATTTGGACTTGTTTTGTCGTTTTCTATGAGCCCTTATTGTTTTGATAATTTGTAGCCTTAAGCTTGAGATGAGATGTGTTTTTTTTTGGTTTTGAGCTTCTTGAGTGAAGCCGTTAGTTGATTAAGTAATGTTTTTTTGTGATTTTGATTCATGATCGGTAAACTGTGCTTCGGGCAATAATTTCGCAGGCCCTCTCTCTATGCAATTAACCCATCACCGATGTCCCGAATACTGATTGTTATAATGGCGTTGCTTGTATTTGTTTTTGGTGCTCTTGTCGGTTTCAAGCTCAATGCCGGGGGCGGCAGTCACTTTGAGACACAGAAAAAAATGACAGAAGCCTATGGGCTGATAAAAAATTTCTATGTTGATGAGGTTAATGGGGACAGTCTTGAAAGTGCCGGTATTCAGGGAATGGCCGAGTTTCTTGACCCTCATTCGATTTATCTTGGGCCGGAAAAGGTTTCCTACGATCAGGCAGAATTCAAGGGTAATTTTGATGGGATAGGTATTGAGTTTGATGTTATCAATGACACATTGATGGTTATCACCCCTCTTTCCGGAGGACCAAGTGCGGCAGTTGGAATTTTATCTGGTGACCGTATCATCAAGATTGACTCTGTTTCAGCCGTAGGAATTACCGGGCCTGAGGTGCTCAAAAAACTGAGAGGAGCCCGCGGAACAAAAGTGCGGTTAAAAGTGCTCCGGCCTCTCAGTGGCAAGATTTTTGATTTTCTGGTGACCAGGGGAAAAATATCCACATCAAGTATAGATGCTGCCTTCATGCTTGAAAATCGGGTGGGATATATTCGGTTGAGTCGTTTTATTGCTACGACGGCTGTTGAGTTTCGCAGGGCGCTTGCCCAGTTGAAAAAGGAGGGAATGGTGCGGCTTGTGATTGATCTGAGGGGAAATCCCGGAGGATTTCTTGATCAGGCAGTGGAGGTTGCCGATGAATTTCTTTCAAATGGCCAGTTGATTGTCTATACCAAAAGCCGCAAAGGGGGAGTTGAGGATGAGCGTTTTATAGCAAAGTCCGGAGATGGTTATGAAAAAGGCGATGTTATTGTGCTTGTCGACAAAGGCAGTGCCTCGGCATCCGAAATTCTTGCTGGAGCGTTGCAGGATAACCACAGAGCGGTCGTAGTCGGTGAACTGACTTTCGGCAAGGGCCTTGTTCAACGTCAGTTTTCGTTGTCTGACAGTTCAGCAATTCGATTGACCGTTGCCCGGTATTATACGCCCTCAGGCCGTCAGATACAGCGGGTCTATCGGAAGGGTGTTGCAGGACGTGAACATTATTATCAGGATGCGATGAAAAGCATTCTTCCCCAGAAACTCTTTACACATCCTGATAGTTTAGTGTATGTAAAAAACAGTGATGTTGTTGTTTACAAGACAAGCTCCCTGCCTTTAATGGTTAAGTTGCTCCCGGTGGAAACAATAAAAGGAGATAGCAAGTTGTCGGCACTGAAGGATGCCGGGGGGATTATTCCTGATTTTTGGGTAAACAACAGGGTTTACTCGGATTTTTATCAGGAACTTTATCAATCAGGTTTTTTTGATGAAATTGCAAGAAAAATCCTTGATGATCCCCGCAGCCAGGTACAGGGTTTCCGTAACTCGTTGGAGCGCTTTATTGTCAACTATCTTGAAGAGGGTGATATTGAAGCGCTTGTCATGAAAAAATGCGAGTCAAAAAAAATAGCATTTAATCGGGTTGCTTTTATCCGGGACAGAAAATACATTGCACGTGCAGTGAAATCGAAGATTGCCCATCAGCTTTTTGGTTCTGAAGGCCAGATAAGGTTTTTAGTTCGTTATGCTGATCCGGCAGTCAAGATAGCTGCAACAGTACCGGCAAAAAGTCAGCCTTGATTCTTTTTTAACCGTTAACACGTTTTAAATTATGTCAATACTTGAAAAAATCAGTAACTCTGCCTGTACGTTACGCCTTAATAATGACTGGCTGAAAATATTTACCTGCCCTGTTCCAACTTCAGATTTTCTCTCTTTTGTTGCTGTCGCGATCATTGATGCTCCTCAGCATGCGGTCTTGAGCCTTTTATACGATATTGACGTTGCTACTGAATGGGTCTGGAAGACAAGAGAAATGAGGGCGTTGCAGGAATTGACAGAAGGTGAAGGGCGAATTGTTTATCAGCTCGTCAGTGCTCCCTGGCCTGTATCTGACCGCGAAATCATAACCCGCTCTCAGGGGTATATGGATCCTGAAACATCCGAAGTTTTTATTAAACTTGAGTGCGTTGCGGATTTTCTTCCAAAAAATGATAAATATGTCCGTGTGCCCGAGCTTGAGGGTGCCTGGAACATTATTCCGATTTCAGAGAATCAGTGCCGGGTTGTTTTTCGTCTGCATATCGAACCCGGCGGTGAAATTCCATTCTGGCTTGCCAATATTGCCGTTATCGATACACCTTATCACACCATGGTCAATTTGAGGGAAATGGTCAAGAAGGAAAAATACTTGACTCCGATTGATGCTCCATTTAAAAAATCAGCAAAAGATGTGATTCAGCATTATGAAAAGTTTATAAAGGAGTGATTTGTTGGGGTGCTTGCGGTTGATCAATAATTATACCTTGGAGGGCGTATGGATGTCGAGTTAATTCTTCATGGCGATTGGGCATTTCGTGTTGAACATAAAGGGATCAAAATTTATTCTTCCAAGGTAAGTGGTTCCGATATTCACAGCTTCAAGGGAGAAGCCGAGATGCCTGTCTCATTAAGAAAGCTGATCAGCCTTTTTAACGACATGGGGAGTTATAATCGCTGGGTTCATCAGCTTGCTGATATTGATATTCTTGAAAAAAATGATGGAGTGGAGTACGTTTTGCGTCAAACCATCAACACTCCCTGGCCTTTGCAAAAAAGAGAGATGATTGTGCGTACCGGGCTGGTATCGGCAGGAGAGAATGCCATAGGAGTTATCATGAAGGGAGAACCCGATTATCTGCCGGAAAATCCGAAATTTCACCGGGTTCGCCACTCAACAGGGTTGTGGGTTTTTACCCCGACCGATCAAGGAACAGTTCATACGACCTTTGTGATGCATGTCGATCCCGGAAAGGATGTTCCGGCTCCGGTCAGTAATGCCGGTCTGTTTGAGGTCCCTTTCTATACACTGAACAATATGAGAACTCTTGTACTGGATGGCTCATATAATCCCCCCTATCCAGAAGACATAGAGCGGCATCTTTCTATAATTGAAGATGTTCCTGATAAGCTTTAAGCAGTTTTTCTCCCTTGACTGGAACGGCGCCAACCTCCTGGCAGACCGTTCCAGCAGCAAGATTGGCAAGAGTTGCATTGGTGACAATATCAAGTCCTGCGGCAGCCCCAAGTGCCAGAATACCGATTACCGTGTCTCCAGCCCCCGAAACATCAGCTACCTCCAGTGATGTTGCTGCAATATGGGTAAATGAACCGTCATAGATGGTCATACCCTTGTCGCTTCTGGTCACAATAATGGTTTCAGCTTCAAGCTTTTCCTGAAGCAAGCGACAGGCATGTTCAATTTCAATGTCGTTATTATGAAGAACGATGCCTAACGATGCAGCCATTTCGGACAGGTTTGGCTTAAAGACTGTGCACCCTTTGTAGGCAAAGAAATTAGTCAGTTTAGGATCAACAAGCACCGGGACATGATGCTTTTTTGCTGATGCAATAATATTTTGAATGAGTTGTGCGCTGAGTAGTCCCTTGTTGTAGTCTTCCAGAACGACAGCATCAATCGAGTCGAGCAGAGTTTCAAAAGATGCGAGTACTGCTTGCTCAATTTCCAAATCAATTTCTTTTCTGCTTTCGAAATCAACTCTTGTGATATGATGGTTTTGCGAAAGAATTCTTGTTTTGCATGTTGTTGGCCTGGAAGGATCGGAAATCAATCCTTCGGTTGCAAGTCCATGATTTCGAAACAGATCCAGGAGTATCTCCCTATTGGCATCTGCTCCAGTAATGCCGATCAACATGGTTTCCGCTCCGAGTGAAAGGGTGTTGAGTGCAACATTTGCCGCCCCTCCCAGTCGGTGGTCTTCGTGGGTGACATCGACAACCGGTACCGGATATTCAGGCGAAATGCGGGAGACATGACCGAAAATATACTTGTCAAGCATAATGTCGCCGAT
>CAIPKT010000216.1 GCA_903865705.1 uncultured Chlorobiaceae bacterium | reverse complement strand
CATCTTGCTGAAATTAAGCGGCGAAGCACTTGCCGGAGAGGATGGCTATGGCATTAATTCCGATATGCTTGAGCGTTATGCCGAGGAAGTCAAGGAGGCCCAGGGGCTGGGCGCCCAGATTGCCATCGTGATCGGTGGGGGTAATATATTTCGTGGCATGTCAGAGGCTGCAGCGAAGATGGATCGAGTGCAGGCAGACTATATGGGTATGCTTGCGACGGTGATTAACGCAATAGCCTTTCAGGATGCTCTTGAACGGGCAGGGGTTTTTACCCGGCTACAGACCGCCATAAAGATGGAGCAAATGGCCGAGCCATTTATCAGGCGCAGGGCAGTCCGTCATCTTGAAAAGGGGCGGGTCGTTATTTTCGGTGCCGGTACAGGAAACCCCTATTTTACGACAGACACTGCGGCTTCGCTGAGAGCTATCGAGATTGAGGCCGATATTATTGTAAAAGGTACCAGAGTTGATGGTGTCTACGATTCCGATCCTGAAAAAAATTCCAACGCACAGTTTTTCCCTGACATATCCTATTTCGAAGTGCTTCGCAAGAACCTTCGGGTTATGGACATGACCGCCATCACCCTTTGCAGTGAAAACGCGCTTCCCATTGTGGTCATGAATATGAATGAAAAAGGGAATTTGACAAGACTGTTGCGCGGTGAAAAGATTGGTTCACTGGTGCATGGATGACACCCGGCTTAACAGGGTTCTTCAAAATCCGTACCGGATGCAAATAATTGCTTCAGTACTGCCTGAATTTCCTGCCATTCGAACCCCCGGTTATTGAGGAATACTTCAAGTTTCCTTTTGCGGTCGGCATCGGTGGCGTGATGCAATGATCCAATTTTCTTTTCTGCTGCCCGGTAGCAGAGTGCCGCACTGTCGTACTCTTTGAGCAATTCGCCGATAATGGCATCAGAAACTCCTTTTTTTCGAAGTTCCATACCTGTTTTCAGTTTCCCCGCCGGTTTTCGCCTTGATCGGCTTCTGATCAGCTCCATGGCGAACAGGCGGTCGTCAAGCACTCCTCGATTTACCAGCTTTTCCAGTACCGGTTCAATGCTTTCCGTCTCATATCCTTTCTTCAGGAGTTTACGCTCAAGTTCCTTGCGGCTGTGATTGCGCAGTCCAAGTAGCTTGAGGGCAAAAGCCATTGCAGATGTTGCATTGGTGTCGGGCATGATTTGAGATAATGAGATAGTTCCAGTTGTCATTGCTCATATAATCTAACCGGATAAGACTATCTGATCAAAAGAAATGTTCCGGGATGAATCACTCATGCCAGAATTCCGCTCGGGCAATTAGGGTGCCAGGTCGTTCTGCCTGAGCGCCACTAAGTGCGAGAGGAAGAAAAGGTGGGAGACCTGAAGATTTTGTGGGCCTCATATTACCGGTATTTGGGATTGTAGTGGTAAAAAAGGGCTGGTACTCATTGTTGTTGAATCGTAAAAACTTTATTATACGCCATATATATTGTATAATTACGCCACATCAGTGGTTTGTCTACCATTTTGATAACCAAACAGTAAACAGATAGCCAGCAGAATAATGGCTTGTTTCGGTAAAGATTACCGATGGACTTTTTATAATGCTGGCTATCTGATAATCGAAAATATCAGAACATAATGGAGAAAAAAAATGCGAATTCTATCTATTGATGGTGGTGGTATCCGTGGGATTATTCCTGGACAGATACTTGTTGCACTCGAACAAAAGTTGCAGCAAATTTCTGGAATACCAGATATGAGGATTGCTGATGCTTTTGATCTGATTGCTGGAACCAGTACTGGTGGAATCCTTACGTGCTTGTATCTTTGTCCTGAAGGGGCAGCGCGAAAGCCAAGGTTTTCTGCTCAAGAAGCAGTAGATCTCTATCTTCAAAACGGAGATAACATTTTTGATATTTCTGTTTTTAAGAAAATTGGATCTATGGGAGGATTACAAGATGAGAAATACTCAGCTGACGCACTTGAACAAACCTTAAAGAATTACTTGGGCGATCTAAAGCTGAGCGACCTGCTCAAACCCTGCTTGATTCCTGCTTACGACATTACGCGTCGACAGGCTCATTTTTTCAATAGTGCAGATTATATAACAAAAGGGAGTGCAGGGGATTTTTATCTTCGTGATGTTGCGCGAGCAACGTCCGCCGCACCCACCTATTTTGAACCTGCGAATATTTCTTCGCTGAATCGTCAAGTCTATCCGCTTATTGATGGTGGAGTTTTTGCAAATAACCCAACAATGTGTGCTTGTGTTGAAGCATTTAATTCAAACCCGGAATTAAATATAAGTGATTTGAAAGTCCTTTCGCTTGGCACGGGAGAGGTTGACAAATCCTATCATTACTCTGAAGCAAAAAGTTGGGGAATAGTTGGTTGGATAGGGCCTGTATTGGATGTCATGATGTCCGGTGCTTCGGAGACTGTTGATTATCAAATGAGAAAGCTATTCAATAGCGCAGGATATCCAGATCAATACCTCAGGCTTCAGCTCGACTTTCAGGACTTTAGCGATGTTGATAGCGCGATGGATAATGCCACTGAAAAGAATATGCGTGCATTGGAGAGAGCAGGTCAAAAACTGGCACACGATTCAGATGTTGCATTGACCGCTTTCGCGCAAACGTTGGTGTGATTTTGTAACCCTTGTTTTTATCTTCGAAATACCCCGCTGCTTTCGGCGGGGTTCTTTATATCCAGTAAAATCGGAGCGAGGTAGCTCTTCCCGCCGTGTACATGACTGCGTGTTGTATTTTTCGAAGCTCCAGGATAGTCCTGAATCAGCCTTGTGTCTGCCCCTTGATCTGCCAAAGCGAAACTGCAAGCATGACGGAGCATGTGTGGATGCAGATCACAATTACTCCTCTCTTATTCAGGGGCTTTTTCTCTCTCTTCAATTTTAGTATATTCCAAACTCAAAAGGTGAGGGTGAGCGTCTGGTTGGAATACCAGCGCATGAATTTTTTTTTATCAGTTAAGCGTAAAAAGAGAGATGCCTCGTTATACCCCTGAACAGCTAGTCAAAAGAAACGCTTCCATCTGGACCGATATTCAGATTATCCTTGCACCGATCCAGTTTTTCTTTTTTGTTGGCGGTGTTACCGTAACAGCTCTTTTTGCAAACGACCTGTTTGGCACCAGCTTTTACTGGGTCAGCTTAGCTATTCTGTTTAAAACGCTTTTTTTTGCCCTTCTTTTCATAACAGGCATGTTTTTTGAGAAAGAGATTTTCAATAAATGGGTCTACTCAAAAGAGTTCTTCTGGGAAGATATTGGAAGCACAATCGCCGCATTCTTTCATCTGCTTTATTTTTTTCTTGCTTACTTCGGCGCATCGAGAGATGTGCTGATTATGGATGCGTTTATCGCCTATTTTACCTATGTGCTCAATGCGCTGCAGTATCTGGTCAGGATCATCCTTGAAAAACGCAATGAACGCAAACTTCGGATTGATGGTCAAATGTGACCGGTTCCGCTATTTTTGTCAAGTCACAATATGTCATGAAATACAGTTTTAAGAGACTCTGGAATACCACTTTTCTTTTTGTAGGGCCTGTCTGGAGCATCTTAGTATGGATGATCTGGTCTTCGGGTCAGTTGCCTTCTGTCGGTGACAAGATCTCTTTTCTTGGTGTTGTGATCCCCGGCTTTCTCCTTATCTACAGTTCCGGCTTTTTTATTGAAGGGTGGCATGAAAAGAAAAAAAAAGCCCGATCGTGAACAGGGAGTGACTCGTGTGGACAATCATTATTTTTCAACAATACATGCCGGTTTTCGGTGTGAGAAGCATGATTCTTTATGCAGAACCTTTGGAACGACGCAGCCCTTCAATTTTCTATCAAGGAGCAGTGCAGCTCAACCGAAATGCAACCGGAACTTGCCGAACTGGTTTACGCTTCCCGCCTGCTTGGCAGTGAAAGTTCGCTGGTGATGCACGGCGGGGGTAATACCTCGGTCAAATGTGAATTGGTTGATATGGTCGGTAACCGGGCTGATGTGCTCTTGATTAAAGCAAGCGGTGTCGATCTGAGCCGGGTCTCCGGGTGTGATTACACTCCACTCCGGCTGGAGCCACTGCGTAAACTGGGGGAGCTTTTCAGTCGGAACGATCTGGTAAGCGAAGAGGCGCTTCAGCGATTTTCTACCAAGGAGTTCAAGCACCTTCTTCTTTTGAATATGTTCAGTCTGACTGACCATATGGCCGAGCATAGGCTGACCCCTTCCATTGAAACTCTTCTTCATGCTTTTCTGCCGCACCGCTTTATTTTCCATACCCATTCGTTTGCCTTGCTTACCCTCAGCAATCAGCCTGATGGCGCCAGGCTCGTCAATGAAACGCTTGGTGACAGCTTTGGCTCTGTTCCCTATATCAAGCCTGGCCTTGGTCTGGCCCGCTCGGCAGCTATCGTCTATGAATCAAATCCAGAGATAAAAGGGCTTGTGCTGCACAAGCACGGCCTGGTCACCTTCGGTGCCACGGCCAAGGAGGCCTACGGCAGAATGATTGATGCTGTCACTACGCTTGAAGCGCGGATTGCCAAGGCAGGCAGAAAAACATTTCCAGGCAAAAGCCTGCCATCAGAAATTGCTTCGGTTGAAGTGACCGCCCCCGTCATCAGGGGAGCCTGTGTTGATGAAAAGTCGCCCGGAACGCGAGAATACCATCAGTTCATTCTTGAATTTCGTACCTCGCCGCTTATTCTGGAATATGTCAACAACACTGAGCTTGCCGGAATGAGTCAAAAGGGCGCCATGACGCCGGACTTTATTATCCGGACAAAAAACAAACCGCTTGTTGTTCCGGCTCCCGATGCCAGCGATATTGCGGGATTCAAGGTCGCTGTAAATGAGGCTGTTCAGCGTTACCGTGAAGAGTACACTAACTATTTTAATACCCAGCAACAGGCCTCCGGAATGTCGGTAGCCATGCTCGATCCGTTACCAAGAGTGGTGCTTGTTCCCGGTCTTGGGCTGTTTGGCCTTGGTAAAACTGCTGAATCAGCCACAGTCAATGCAGATATTGCAACAGGTACGGTTTCGGCCATCCTTGATGCTGAATCGGTTGGGACCTTTGAATCCATCAGCGACAGGGAAGCTTTTGAGATAGAGTACTGGGACATGGAGCAGGCCAAGATGACCAAGGTTCATCATGATGTTTTTGCCGGCAAAATCGTCATGGTCACTGGAGCTGCAAGCGGTATCGGCCTTGCGACGGCTAAAGCCTTTCGTCAAAAAGGGGCTGAACTCGTGATGCTCGATCTCACCCGCGACGCACTCGATCGCGCAGCAGAGGAGCTCGGCGGCAACATCCTTACACTCACTTGTGACGTTACCTCCAGAGCTGAGATCCACTCTGCTTTTGACGCTGCCTGCCGCCGGTTCGGAGGTGTGGACATTATGGTATCCAACGTAGGAGCTGCAATCCAGGGTCGCATCGGTGACGTCTCCGATGATCTGCTGCGTAAAAGCTTTGAGCTGAACTTTTTTTCACACCAGTCCATGGCCCAGGAAGCTGTCAGGGTAATGAAACTTCAGGGTACCGGTGGCGTGCTGCTGTTCAACGTTTCGAAACAGGCTGTCAATCCTGGCCCCGACTTTGGTCCTTACGGTCTTCCCAAAGCAGCAACCTTGTTTCTTGTTCGTCAATATGCGCTCGACCATGGTCGCGATGGTATTCGGTCTAACGGTATCAATGCCGACCGCATTCGCAGTGGTTTGCTTACCCCGGAGATGATCAAGGCCCGATCAAGCGCCCGTGGCTTGAGTGAAAAGGAATACATGGCCGGAAACCTCCTTCAGCTCGAGGTAACAGCCGAAGATGTCGCAGAGGCCTTTGTCCATCTTGCGCTCGAAATCAGGACAACCGGTTCAATTACCACGGTGGATGGCGGCAACATAGCAGCCGCACTCCGCTGAACGAAAGAGAGAGTATCAATAATAACAACCACAACCGCTAAAACCGGAGAGCAATCATTATGGCAGAGTACGATAAAGACAAACAGGCAAAAGACTACTATCTCGATATTCCGGTCAACAACTACGGATTTTTTCTAAAAGGCGCCCATTCTCTTGATTGGGGAATGAAAAACCGTCTTTCAAGGATATTTCGTCCCGATACCGGAAAAACAGTCATGCTTGCTATCGATCATGGCTACTTCCAGGGCCCGACCACCGGTCTTGAACGTCCCGATGTCAATATTGTTCCGCTTATGCCTTATGCCGATGCCATCATGCTGACTCGCGGTATTTTGCGCACCACTGTTCCGCCGACTCTCACCAAGGCGGTCGTCATGCGATGCAGCGGAGGTCCGAGTATTCTCAAGGAACTCTCTGATGAAGAGCTTGCCGTCGATATCGAGGATGCCATCCGCATGAACGTTGCAGCAATAACGCTCCAGATTTTTATTGGTGGCGAATATGAGACACGCTCCATTCACAACATGACAAGACTTGTCGATATGGGTCTGCGCTACGGCATTCCAACCATGGCAGTAACGGCAGTTGGTAAGGATATGGCGCGTGATGCCAAATACTTCAGGCTTGCCTGCAGGATGGCTGCCGAACTTGGCGCTCAGATTGTCAAGACCTATTATGTGCCTGAAGATTTCGATACCATTGTTGCTTCATGTCCCGTGCCCATTGTTATGGCCGGCGGTAAAAAACTTCCTGAGCTTGAAGCGCTTACCATGTCCCGTAACGCTATTGATGAAGGCGCATCAGGTGTCGATATGGGCCGCAATATTTTCCAGAGCGAAGCTCCGCTTGCCATGATGAAGGCTGTCAACAAAGTGGTGCATGAGCAGATGAGTCCGCAGGATGCCTTTGACTATTTCAATACCATTAAGGCTGAAGGATAATTGCAAAAAGT
>CAIPKT010000215.1 GCA_903865705.1 uncultured Chlorobiaceae bacterium | reverse complement strand
GGCTGAATGAGGGAATCCTGACAGCAAACCGATCCGACGGCAGGCTTGTTTTGTTGATTAACTGAAGCTGTGTCGGGGCGTTCAGTTTGCCGTTCAGGATTACTGATTTATCTTCAAAAGTTTTTACGGTTACCTCAGTAACAAGCGATTTCGACAGAACGGATTTGTACTCGTTATAGGTAATTTCAGGGGTGTCATTGCTTGCGAAAAAACGTTGAAACATAAAAAGCATCAAAAGCCCCACCATCATAAAAAGAATAAGACGCGGGAACTTTCCCTCAGGGCTTTCGCCCATTCTTTGCTGCCATCCAGGGTTACTTTTCTCGTCATTTACAGGCTTATATTTATTTCGGGAAGTAACTTTTCCTGAATTCTTTACGGGTTTTTCAGCCATAAAATAGATGGGGTTATTACATAAATTGTAACTGTGCACATTTAAAGTAATTAAAACTAAAATTACTACCGCAGATAAAAAGTTTTTTTTAATATTTTTCCAAACAGGAAAGTCGAGTGCTTTAGCGGTCTGAATTCAAGACTTTCGGGTTAATCTTTTATCTTGTGACTGAAAGCCGTGCGTTTTTCTTAAATTCACGACACTTACGACAGAGTTCCCTTTCAACAATTAACAGTACGACGCTCATTATGATTGGTCAAAGGGTTAGAACCAGGTTTGCACCTTCTCCAACAGGATATTTGCATGTAGGCGGTTTGCGAACTGCCCTGTATAACTACCTGTTTGCAAAAAAAATGCAGGGAGAGTTCATTATCAGAATTGAAGATACCGATCAAGGCAGAAAAGTTGAGGGAGCGCAGAAAAGTCTTATCAAGACCCTTGAATGGGCAGGAATTGTGGCTGATGAAAGTCCAGAAAAAGGCGGAAAATTTGGTCCCTATGTCCAGTCAGAGAGGCTTGATATCTATGCAGGATATTGTCAGCAATTACTTGACGACCAGCATGCCTATTACTGTTTTGCCTCGCATGAGGAGCTTGAGGAAAATCGGCAGCTTCAGATAAAACAAGGTCTTCAGCCAAAATACAACAGAAAATGGCTTCCTGAAGAGATGGGAGGTTCCATGCCGCCAAGTCTCATCAGAAAAAAACTGGATGAGGGTGACCCCTATGTCATCCGCATGAAAGTCCCCGATTACATTTCAGTATGGTTTGAAGATATTATCAGGGGCCCCGTTGAATTTGACTCTGCGACCATTGACGATCAGGTGCTGATGAAATCCGACGGTTTTCCGACCTATCACTTTGCGAGTGTCATCGACGACCACTTGATGGAGTTTACTCATATCATCCGCGGAGAGGAGTGGCTCTCCTCCATGCCGAAGCATCTGCTTCTTTACGAGTTTTTTGGCTGGGAGCCGCCAAAGGTAGCCCATCTGCCGCTTCTGCTCAATGCTGACCGTTCAAAACTCAGTAAAAGGCAGGGGGATGTTGCTGTAGAGGATTATGTACGCAAAGGGTACAGCGCCGATGCGATCATCAATTTTGTCGCCATGCTCGGCTGGAACGAAGGAGAGGGAAGCGAGCAGGAGGTTTACAGCATGGATCAACTGATTGAGAAGTTTTCGCTCGAACGGGTCGGCAAAGCTGGCGCAGTATTCAATGTCGACAAGCTCAACTGGCTTGAAAAACAGTATATCAAGAGTCGTCCCGGCGAAAAGCTTATTGCGGTTATAAAACCGATTCTTCAGGCTGAACTGGAACAGAAAAAGTCGCTGATGCCCATTGAAACCATCACCAGTGACGACTATCTTGCAAAAGTTATCGAACTGATGCGTGAGCGCGTTGGATTTGAGCATGAATTTGTAACATTTTCCTCCTATTTCTTTTTTGAGCCTGAATCCTATGATGAGGAAGCAGTCAAGAAGCGGTGGGCGGTCGACACCAGCGTTTTGCTTCATGAGTTTACAGCAATACTTTACACACTCGAAGAGTTCAGTGCTGAAAATATTGAAGCACACCTCAAGGAATTTGTTGCTCCAAAGTCACTGAAAGCAGCCGTTCTCATCCACCCGTTGAGAATCGTTACTTCAGGAGTGAGTTTTGGGCCGAGCCTGTATCATATGCTTGAGGTACTCGGAAAAGAGACGGTGCTCCGTCGTATTCAGAAGGGGATAGAAACAATCAGTTTCCAGCCGTAGCCGGTCAGCATATCGGATGGAATACGGAGTACGAAACGGCGTACTCCGTATTTTTGTTTTTTCTTTTGAAGTGAAAGATTTATTCCTATATTTTGCCTCTTGATGGACAGATAGCTCAGTTGGTAGAGCAAAGGACTGAAAATCCTTGTGTCGTGGGTTCGATTCCCTCTCTGTCCACCAGATTAAGTATTTTTGTCATATCGTACCCCCCGTAAGCCCCTGTAAAATCAGGGGTTTACTGTTTCCACTACGTTTTATGCTGTTTTATCGAAAATTCGCGGAAAACCTCGCCCTTCAGTGCGGGGATGGATAGCGTGGCCACTGCAAGTGGCCTTTTTGTGCGCCCAGCATGTGCAAGATCTTGGAGGTGGAAGTCCTCCCGTGAGTTGACCACAACGCTCCCTCCCGTAGATTACCCTCAATACAAGGATAACGCTTCTTCCAAATCATTCTGCTTGATACCCTGCCGTGTCTTATTTCTTTGTTTTTCTCTATAGACTGAACATATTAAGGCATGAAACTCTTGCAAGC
>CAIPKT010000214.1 GCA_903865705.1 uncultured Chlorobiaceae bacterium | reverse complement strand
TGGAGCTTCGGTTCGCCCAAGCTCGAACGGTTCAACGGCATATCGTCGGTCAATATCCAGGGTGCCCCGGCGCCCGGCGTAAGCTCGGGCGATGCCATGGCCATCATGGCGAAACTGGCAGGAAAACTCCCTGAAGGTTTCGGTATCGAATGGACAGGTCTTTCCTACGAAGAACGTGCTGCCGGCCAGCAAACGCTGCTGCTCTACACGCTCTCCCTGCTTTTCGTCTTTCTTTGCCTTGCCGCCCTTTACGAAAGCTGGAGCGTGCCGATGGCCGTCATGCTGGTAGTCCCGCTGGGTGTCCTGGGTACTGTTCTGGCGACATTCCTCTCAGGTCTTTCAAATGATGTCTACTTCAAGGTCGGCCTGTTGACAACCGTTGGCCTGACGGCGAAAAACGCCATCCTTATCGTGGAGTTTGCCAAAACACTCTACGAAAGCGGTATGAACCTGCAGGAGGCAGTCCTGTCTGCAGCAAGTCAGCGACTACGACCGATCATCATGACCTCCATGGCATTCATTCTCGGCGTCACACCGCTCGCATTCTCTTCCGGAGCAGGATCGGCAAGCCAGCATGCCATCGGTATCGGCGTGATCGGAGGAATGTTGTCCGGTACGGTACTGACTATCTTTTTTGTGCCGCTGTTCTTTATCCTCGTGCAATCCCGGTTTGCCCGAAAGAGTGTAAACCAAAACGACAAGGAATCGAACCATGAACACTAAGCTGCTGCTTCCTTTATGCCTGGCAACAACCACCCTGACGGCCTGTTCGCTTGCGCCAACCTATGTACGCCCAACGGCACCCGTCACCACAGAGTGGCCGGTGGCTTCCGGAATCGGGACGATGCCTTCCACTGCACGGGAATTCGGGCAGCACCCTCGTACCACCGATATCGGATGGCGAAGCATGTTCAGGTCGCCAAAACTGCAAAGCCTTATCGAAGAATCTCTTGCCAACAACCGCGACCTGAGGATAGCTACCCTCAACATCGAGGCGGCCCGCAACACCTGGCGCATCCAGCGTTCGGATCTCCTTCCATCGATTAACGCCTCGGGAAGCTTCGCTCGCCAAGAGTTGACGAAAAGCGGGAGCGGCACCGGAAAAACGGAAATAACCTCGTCGTATACCTCAGGCATCGGCACGACGGCATATGAACTGGATCTTTTCGGTCGTGTACGCAGCCTCAGTAATCGCGCCATAAATCAGTATCTCGCTACAGAAGAGGGCCGCAAAGCCGCCCAGACAAGCCTGGTCGCTGAAGTTGCCAACGCTTATCTCACCTACCTTGCTGATGTCGAACTGCTGCGACTGACCGAAAGCACGCTCAAGACAAGGCAGGATGCCTGCGATATCATCAAACGCAGCTTCGATCTCGGGGCAAGGTCACGACTCGATGTGGCTCAGTCCGCAACACTGGTCGAATCGGCCCGGGTCAACCGTGCGCAATATCAACGTCAGGTGGAACAAAGCAAGAACACCCTGACCCTGCTGGTCGGAAAGGAGATCGATCCGATACTCCTCGAACCCCAGTCATTGGCTAGTGTCCAGGTGCTGGAGACGCTCCCCGTGGGCATTCCTTCCGACGTCCTGCTCGATCGACCGGACGTACGGCAGGCTGAATACGCACTGAAGTCAGAAAATGCCAACATTGGAGCAGCACGGGCTTCATTCTTCCCAAGCATAAGCCTTACCGGTTCCGCCGGGTTCGCCAGCGCCGGCTTGTCGGATCTGTTCGTGACCGGGTCGAGCGGTGTTTGGAGCTTCGCCCCACAGGTAACGCTCCCGATCTTCCAGGGAGGCCGGTTGCGCTCCAACCTCAAACTGGCTGAAACCAACAGGGATATTGCCGTCACCCGATACGAAAAAGCTATCCAGACTGCGTTCCGGGAGGTCGCCGATGCACTGGCCGCCCGTGCAACCTACACCGAACAATTGCATGCCCAGCGAGCTTTGGTCAAAGAGAGCGATCAAGCCTGGACCATCACGAAAGCGCGTTACGACCATGGCGTCGACAGCCATTTCGCCCTGCTTGATGCTCAACGATCACTCTTCGAGGCTCAGCAGAACGAAATTCTGATCCATCAACAGACTCTTTCCAACAGTATCGACCTGTATAAAGCCCTCGGAGGCGGGTGGCAATGACAAGCCGCCGTTGATGCCTGTATTTACATGGTAACGTGTATTTGGTGTATTATGCGTTGGATTTGTTGTTAATTAATCTTACTATCAAAGTAAGGTTTGTATTCGTTTTGTATACATATCGCTAATATCCTGATAGATTTAACCATTATCGAAAACACTATGTCAAACGGATCAAATGTAAAGGCAAAGCAAGAAAAAAAGAAGAACACCGAAGATGTGCTGACGTCAGAAGAACGCGAAAATCAGATCAGGCTTGCTGCGTATTACCACTGGAAATCAAAAGGTGAAAAGCATGGGGCTGACAGGGATGACTGGTTTGAGGCGGAGGATTCAGTTGAGGGTGACATTGTTGATTGACAATTTAAATAACTCTAAAAACAAGGAGATGAAAGTATGGCACTGAAACTTTACGGGAAGGATCCTTTGACGCTCTTTGAGGATGTCTTTAACGACAAGGTGTCACCATTTTTTTCTTCAATGATTGCTCCGGCCTTCAAAGTCGATATCAGCGAGGATGATAAAGCTATTTTAATTGAGGCTGATATGCCAGGCGTCAATAAAGAGGATGTCAAGGTTTCACTGGATGATGACGTTCTTTTTATCCATGGCGAAAGAAGCCAGAGCGAAGAGGAGAAGAAAAAAGGGTATCACCGTATTGAACGTTCATGGGGCAGCCTGAGCAGGAGTTTTACGGTGGGAAACAATGTTGACGCTGATAAAATTGAGGCGACCTACGATAACGGTGTGTTAAAGGTTATTGTCCCCAAACTCGAGGCCAAGCCGAAAACCGGGAAAGATATTACGGTAAAATAATAATTCATATTAAAAAACTGTTTATACCGTCCCTTGCCGACCCTGTGTTTATAGGTCTTGACCAAAGCAAAAGGCTCATATTTGATGAGCCTTTTGCTTTTACTTCCATTCAGCACGTCATCAGTTGGTGCCTTTTTATTGCCATAAGCAGTCTTGTCGTGTACCAGTAAATCGTAGATGCCTGCAAGCCGACTGAAAAGATGGAATTGGTGATACCCGAAATGTTCAAGAAAACCGGCCAGTAAAAGCTGGATAAGCGTACCGGTAAAATCCGGTTTTCGGCGTAATGGCCATCCGGTGTAATGACTCCAATTTGAATGGGGTAAACGTAATAAGAACCTATTGTCCTCGTTTGTTTTTTTTGGCCATTGTATCACCTGTGCATCTTGCTTATTGTTTCCGTTTTTCGTGGATCAGCTATCTCTTCAAACGTAACGAAGAGGAGATATGGATTGCTTTTGCCTTCATAAAATTGCGGAATTATATCAGCCAGCATCCAGACATATTGATTATCGGGAGAAAAAGAAAAGCCTATGACGGCACCTTTAACCGCTTTTTCAGTGCTAAATGCCACAGCAAAAGGGTCTTTGCCGGGCGCAAAACCCGAACCCTCTTCCGAAACCATATTGCCATTAAGCTCCTTAAAGCTTTTGTCAGCCATCTCCTCCTCTGTAAGCCTGAAAAAACGTTCGGCAACTGGATTTACCATACTTATGGTTCCGTCTGAATTGAGGAAAAAAGAACCTCTTGGCATCTGTTTAAACATGACAATAAAACGTTTCTCAATATCGAGAAGTTTCAGTTCAAGCTTTTTGCTCAAGGTGATATCAATAAAAGTAATGACAAGGCCATTGATGCGGTTTTTCTGGGTGTAGTACGGCATAATGCGAATCAAAAACCATCGGTCATCTGTGGTGCTGATCTGCGTTTCATTGTAAATAAGTGTATTGAGCACCCCAATCGCATTTTCACGCAGTTCAGGATAGTTCAGTGTTGAGGCGATGTCACTGAAAGGACGTCCTTTGTCGATCGGCATATATTTGCTGATAGAGGTCATCGCTTTGGTAAAACTCCGGATTTTAAGCTGTTCATCAAGAAAGAGTGTTGCAATCTCAGTGCTGTTGAGCAGGTTTTTCATGTCATCGCTTGTCCGCCCAAGCTCATCAACTTTCCCTTGCAGTTCCTGATTGACGGTCTGGAGTTCCTCATTGAGTGACTGCATCTCTTCTTTGGCCGTTGAAAGCTCTTCATTTGTGCTTTGCAGCTCTTCATTTGAACTCAAAAGCTCCTCATTTATGGATTTTAACTCCTCCTGTGAGGTTTGCATGTCTTCATGACTGGCAAGAAGCTCCGAGCGGACTGATTTAAGTTCATCCACAAGACGCTGTTGGTCGGGGGAGAAATTTTGTTTTTCGTCTAGCGCCATCTCGATTGTACTCCCCTTCACCACATCTGTTTCGGTAAAGACAAACAGAAACATGCCCGAAAGCTGGTCAGGTTTTTTGATTGGCTCCACGGAAATATGGACCATCACAGACTCTGTATTTTTACTGCCTTTAACAAGAGTATCCTTGATTAAGGCAGTTTTATTGGTTCGCAGTGCTTTCTGAAAAGCATGGCTCATTGGGTATTTAAGTTCGTCACGAACCATGACGAAAATATTCCAGTTGACCTTGCCTGATATCGGCTCCAGATACTTGCCTGTACTGCCGTTGATATAGACGATGTCACCCATACGGGTCGTGAGAACCGATACGGGAGCATAATTTTTCAGAATCAGGTTATCTACAAGGGTCGACAGAGATACAACAGACTCATTTTTTTGCTCGCTCGTAATTTTTTTGGGATAAATGCCATGAAATACACCGGAAAAAGTATCTGCAAAATCAATAAATTTAGTAGAGGAGGGGTTGGGATTACGTTGAAAAATAGTTGACTTGCTCTTAAGTTTAATAAAAAAGTCAGTATCGCCGTACAAGCTCTCTGCACTGCCAAGAAAGAGAAATCCTCCCGGCTTTAAGCTGTAGTGAAATAATGGAATAAGCTTTTGTTGAAGTTCAGGTTCCATATATATGAGAAGATTGCGGCAAACAAGAATATCCAGTTTTGTGAAAGGTGGATCCTTGATAAGGTTTTGTGGCGCAAAAACGATCTGTTCACGAAGATTCTTGTTGACTCGATAACCCTGTTCATCTTTAGTAAAAGAGCTCAGGAGCCGTTGTTCGGAAACATCGGCTACAATATTGTTGGGGTAGTAACCTTCACGTGCGATATCGATTGCGCGTTTGTCAAGGTCTGTTGCAAAAATCTGGAGAGTGTAATTTTGGGCGGGCCGTAAATTATCTATCGCCTCCTTGAAGAGTATAGCAAGAGAGTAGGCCTCTTCGCCAGTGGAGCAGCCGACAGACCATGCCCGCAATACGCCACCGACAGGATTTGATGCAAGCAAAAGTGGTATAGCATCGTTCTTCAATGTCTCCCAGGCATCAGGGTCACGGAAAAAACTGGTGACACCAATCAGCAGCTCATTAAAAAGCAGCTCCGACTCAGAAGTGTTTTCCTGCAGAAACCGGACATAGTCATGGATCCGCTCAATGCTGTGAATGCTCATGCGCCGTTCAATACGGCGGTATATGGTGCTTTTTTTGTAAAGAGAGAAATCATGACCGGTTCGACTGCGCAGAATGAACATGATCTTGTCAAACCCGCTCTGCATTTTATCCTGCAAAGTGAACTGGGAATAACTATGCTGGTAAGGAAAATGCTTAAAATAATCAAGGATTTTTTTGGGAATTTCCTCCGCAGGGGCAACCACATCGGCCAACCCTGAATTAATGGCGCTGCTAGGCATACCGTCAAACTTGCTTGTTTCGGGATTCTGGACAAAAGAGCTCCCTCCGGCTTCCTTGATAGCTCTTAAGCCCAGCATGCCATCTGAACCCATACCTGAAAGGATGACGCCCACACTCAGTTCCGCAAGATCCTCGGCCAGGGAGCGGAAAAAAAAGTCAATCGGCAGGCGTAATCCTCGCGGCTTGACAGGAACAAGCAAACGCAACACCCCATGAAAGAGCGTAAGATCCGTATTTGGCGGAATGATATAGACATGATTTTTTTCAACCTTCAGGTTGTCCGTGATCTGACTGACCGGCATCGGTGTGGCTCGCTGAAGCAGTTCCGCCATAATGCCCTTATGCGTCGGATCAAGATGTTGAACAATGACAAAAGCCATTCCTGGTGCAGGAGGAAGGTTTTTTAAAAAAAGCTCCAGAGCTTCAAGACCACCGGCTGAAGCGCCTATACCAATAATTGGGAAAATTTTTTCCCCCAATTTTGTATCGTTTGAAGGTTTCACCGGAAGAGGGACTTTCGTCACGGACCTTTTTTTGCGGGGCTTAGGCTGTTCTTCCATTGCTTTAAAACTTTGGCATTTGCCGATTTTCGAAAAAATTTAATTTCTCTTATTAAAGATACCGCAATTATTTTGTGCTAAACAAGTTTACGGTGTAAAAATCAACAAAATCCCACTTGCTGCGGGGAAAAGAAAAGAACGTAATTTCGTATATTTTACTGAAGGGATTTTAAAATTTAACGTGTTGGGGAGATACTTGCCATGAAAAAAAACACTGGTATCTGGATCGACAACAAACAGGCAATGCTGGTTTCAATTCAAGACAACCAAACGGTTGTCGAACATCTGGAATCAGGCGCGGAAAGCCATCTCAAGCCATCCGGTGGCTGGAAAGCAAGTGGAACGTCTGTTGCGCAGGCAGTATCCAATGAACATACCGTTGAAGAACGTCTGAAACATCAGTACCGTGCTTTTTATCAGGAAGTGATTAAACGTCTGGGTCATTCTGACCGTATAGCAATTTTTGGAGCTGGTGAAGCAAAAGTTGAACTCGCCAAAGAAATCGCCAAAATAAACGAGCTTCACAAGAAAGTAACAGCCGTTGAAACCTGTGAGCGTTTGACGGAAAATCAGTTTGCGGCAAAAGTGAAAGCGTTTGTTTTTTCCTGAATAAATGTATCAAAGTCCTGAATGATGGTTCTTATGGATACAGCAAGGAACATTATTGTCGAATCGGCTGGACATACTCCGGCAAGCTTGCAGAGGATTGAACTTATTGAGCGAAAAGGGAAAGGCCATCCCGACACCATCTGCGACTCGGTCATGGAGGCGGTCTGCATCAGCCTCTGCAGTGAGTATATGGCCGTGGCCGGGCGCATCCTGCATCATAATATCGACAAGGGTTTGTTGGTTGCCGGAAGAAGCGCGGTGAAACCGGGAGGCGGCACCATACTTGAACCAATGAAAATCATTTTCGGTGACAGGGCGACCAGCCAATACCGTGGGATCAGTATCCCTGTGGCGGAGATTGCTGAGGCCGCTGCTGCCCGATGGCTGCAAGAAAACATGCGTTTTGTTGATCCCTCCCTCCATGTCCTCTTTCAAAACGAAATCAAGCCGGGTTCGACAGAGCTGACTGATCTGTTTGAGCGGAGTGTTATCGGGGCTAACGATACTTCTGTCGGTGTCGGGTATGCACCTTTAAGCCCTGCGGAATCTCTTGTGCTGAAAACCGAAAAGTATCTGAACTCCCCCGCTTTCAAATTGGCATTCCCTGAAACCGGTGAAGATGTGAAGGTGATGGGCTTCCGCGACGGCCATACTCTTACTCTCACTATTGCCGTAGCTTTTGTTGACCGGTATATCCGCGACACATCAGTCTATTTTGAGCGCAAGGAGGCTGTTCGGGAGGCACTGCTCTCATTTGTTGCCACTCTATGCCATCCATTCGACAAGGTTACCATTGAGCTTAATATGCTGGATGATCGTTCCAGAGGCGAGGGTGGCATATACCTGACGGTGCTCGGTACTTCGGCTGAAGGGGCTGATGGTGGCGAAGTGGGAAGAGGCAACAGGGTAAACGGCCTTATTGCTTTCGGTCGGCCGCTCAGTCTGGAAGCGGCAGCAGGCAAAAACCCGGTGCGCCACGTTGGTAAAATCTATAATGTTCTGGCACGAGAGACTGCCGCCCGAATTTACAGGGAGGTTAAGGGGATACAGGAGGTATCCGTCTTTCTTTGCAGTCAGATCGGCCAGCCTGTTGACCAGCCTCTCACCGCTTCAGCACGGATCATACCTGAATTTGGCGTATCGATTGATGAGATAAGGGTGGCGGTTACCGGAATCATTGATACTGAGCTTGCTGGTATCAGTCAATTTACGGAGCGCCTTGCCCTGGGCGAGTTTTCTGTCTGCTGAAATGGATTGTAATTTAAGGGATGCTTCGACCACAAGAGGATCAAACAATTTGCCGCTTTGGTGTTCGATAATTGCCAATGCACCAGACAGATCAATTGCCGCCCGGTATGGCCTCGGACAGATCATAGCAAAGATATTGTGCTGGTTTTATGCTTTTTCGAAAAGAGGAAATTTGCGTAAATTGCAAGGTAATTATGGTTAGTTGTTTCAAGTTGCAAATCTTTGCATGATTCTTTGACAATTCTTACAAATAGTTGACTTCTGTCTGACGGGATGGTTGGGACGAACTGACGTTGATGAAGCGTGCTGAAGATGCAATGCTCCAATCAAAGGGTGAAGGGGTAACTCGTGTTACAGTATTCAGTGACGGGGCATCGGGGTTAATTTTTTTTCAGGCATTCAGAACTTTTGAATTTGAAAAATGCGAGGTGTATCCGATGATCCAGAAAGATGAATTAATTGAAAAGCTTAAGGTGGCCACAATCAGCGATGCCTATCTGATTTCTGTTTATGCAAACCATATTCGGAAGGCTATACCATATTCAATTCTAAAAAAAGAGGTTATAGACGCAATCCAGGATGCGCTGCAAAAAAGGAAAGAAGTTTCGGACAGTCATGAGGTCATAATCAATAACCTTGTTGCATCAATTTCAAACAGTGATAAAAATGTTTACTAATGAAGATTTGCTTCATTTTTTTGATTGCATGATGGAACCTGAAAAACATAAGCGTGATTTTTTTAATAACCTTTCGGATGAAGTGGATGATCCTTCTGTAAAAGGAGTGTTGGAAAACATCGCTATGGATGAGCAGCGGCAGATACAGCTGATTCAGCGGATTATGGATCTGGTCAATGGCGCCCAATATCGTAGAAAAAAAAAGAAAAAGAATATTAAAAAAATCCAGGATGACCGAAGGCTGGAAAATCAGGGTGACACCTAAAGTGCTTAAGAAAAAAAAATAGGGCCTGCTTTTTGGAACTGGCGAAAAGCCTGTGTTGATGTATTGTGTGACGAAAATTACGAGTATAAAGGTTTGGGCCTTGTTGTGCAATCCTCATAAATACTCTTATGAGATCTTTGAAAAAGTTTTTTGTTATTGCTTTTGCCAGTATCGTGATCATTGGCTTCACGGTAGTGCTGTTTCGTCAGACGCAGTTTATAGCGCCTTTATTGAAAACAGCTGAACGGATCTATGAAAAGAGCGCCATAACGAATCTTTTGAAGCCCTCTCTTCCGGGTTCTTCTGGTAAAGGCTCAATCATGGAACAGGAACTGTCAGCAAGAAAAAATGAAGCTGCACGTCTTTTAACAACCGATTCACGGGCGATAGTTGCTGAAGTCTCAATGGCATTGTTCCGGGCAAAAGCACTTGACCGCAATGAGGTTCGTCGTCTTGCTGACCTTTCTCTTGCAGCAGGACAGTTTCGGGATGCGGTTGAGGTGTTGGAACAACTGCTTTTTTGGTATCCGGAAGACGAAGCAATATGGAAGAAAGCTGTCTCAGCTTAT
>CAIPKT010000213.1 GCA_903865705.1 uncultured Chlorobiaceae bacterium | reverse complement strand
TCTTCAGCACCTTATGCACCCACTGAACATGACTGAACGGCTCCTTCACCCGGCGGCCTGTTTCGGCATCATACAGCATGATCTTGCCGCCCCTGATCCGCATTTCAGCATCAATCTGCCAGAACACACATGACCCAGGCCAATACTTTGAGGTACCCAGCCGATAGGCAAGGGCAAGCTCCAGTGCTTTTGATTCGCCGAACAAACCGACTAACCACCGGCAGAAATTATTCCGCTCATACCCGCTGAACGTCGCTTGCATCGTCTCCAGAGATATGAACGACGGCTCAGGTTCCAGCACCGGTTCCCTGTGAACAACCGTTGCCTTTGGCAGTTGTATGCCCCGTTGCCGAAAATACTCGCTCGGCCTCAGGTGATACCTGCACGAATCCTCTCTGTCACAACGCCCAACCTCATCCGCAATCTCTTCACCCGTCAAGGTATCGACATACCGGACAAACCTCCGTTGCCTGCACGCCGGGCAATACTGTTTAACGCCCCCCTGCTGTAGCCTGTAACGATACCCTGGCATCAGAACGGTTCCCCATCATGCTCGATCAAGCCACTGCCGACCGGCGAAATATTTTTTTCGGGAGCATTTCGGACGTTTTCAAGTTCACTATGTTCACCACGTTCACCCTTACGGATAACGATCCGCCGCCCTTTCTTACTCTTTTTTGCTCCGGTCTCTGGAATAAGAATAACCCCGACTTCCTGAAGCGCTGGCAACTGCCGTTTCAGGGTATTGGCAAGGCCCTTCTCACTTTTCGGCCATCCCTCATTGTCAATCCTGAACAGAATAAGCTTTCCAAGAAGCTCCTTATACGTCCCATCAAAAACAATCTCATACGCTGAATCTTCAGCCATCAGGATAACAGCCAATGCCACCGGGCAGGACTCCATCGCCCGCTGAACGGACTCTTGGTAATTGCCTCGATACAGCGCCGTGAACACTCCTTTCTCATACCCCATGCTTTGCGCCATAGCTTCGCCCAAGTGGTTAAAATCGGCCATCCTGAGCGCATCGGCAGGGAGTTCCGTATTCGGCAACATCGCAAGCGTTTTTACGAACAGGTCAAGCAACCCGCCGAATATCTCAGGCCACGCCTCATTGAATGCTGCATCAAGCTCCGACTCAAGCCTCCGTCGACCTTCAATGACCGGCAACTCGATATGAACCGTTCTTGAAATCAGGTCTTGAGCCGTGACAACATTGTTGATCCCGGAAAGCAGAATCGGCCTTTTAATCGTTATGACGGTCTCATCGGCATTAGTGAAAAGCGTTCGGGCTGCATAGGCTCCATCTGTCGCCATGATGCAGAATGCATCTTGTAAGCCAGCACTCAAGTGGGAAACATTGTCCAGACTTACGACCCAATTATTTCCGGCAGAAACAAAGGCATCCTCAACATTCTTGGGTAAGGCTCTCAATGGTGCTGAACTCACATCGATCAACGACCGAAGCCGCTTTTGTGTGTTCGACTTCGCCGATCCCTGAACGCCGCACAGCTCAAGAACGGGAAACGGTGTGTCTGGTCGCCATGCCTCAAGAATCCATGCAAGAACAAGTAACCTCTCCTCTTTTGGAATGTTGACCAACTCCCAAAGCTTGCCAATATCGCCTCCAGAAACCGGAGTCGGGAACGGCATTCCTGAGCCCGACTTCCAGAATTTTACTGGTGCAACATCAAGCAACCACCAACCCGTCGCCATCACTTCGACAATCCTCCATTCCTCACCGATTCCGTGCAGATAATAGGCGCCAGTCTCATTGTGCTGCCCAGCCCGAAGAAACACACGGC
>CAIPKT010000212.1 GCA_903865705.1 uncultured Chlorobiaceae bacterium | reverse complement strand
GGTCACGCGTGACTGCGGGTAGTTGTAGGTGCGGATTTTGGCGCTTCGATCTCCGGTTGTGACCATCGAACGGCGCAAATCGGCCCTTTTCTGCTGTTGCTCGGCAAGCTGGATGTCGTAAAGTTTTGTGCGGAGCATCTGCATGGCCCTCTCCTTGTTCTGGAGCTGTGAGCGCTGCTCCTGGCAGGCACAGACAATGCCGCTCGGCATATGAGTGATTCTTACGGCGGTCTCAACCTTGTTGACATTCTGGCCGCCTTTGCCTCCGCTTCGGTAGGTGTCGAATCGCAGATCTTCCCTTCGGATCTCGACATCGACCTCTTCGGCTTCCGGAAGAACCGCAATACTTACCGCTGAGGTGTGGATACGGCCCTGCGTTTCAGTGTCGGGGACGCGCTGTACGCGGTGGACGCCGCTTTCATACTTCATGGTGCCGTATACATCATGGCCGCTGACGCCAAGGGTAATTTCCCGGAATCCGCCAGGCACGGAGCTTTCATTGAAGTGCAGTGTTTCACAATGCCACCCCTGATGTTCGGCATACCGCTGATACATTCTTGTCAGGTCAGCGGCAAAAAGCGCCGCTTCCTCTCCGCCGGTACCAGCCCGGATTTCAATAATGACGTTGCGCGAATCGGCCTCGTCTTTTGGTAAAAGCAGTATTTTGAGATCTTGCTCAAGCTCTGGCAGTTTTTTCTGCAGTTCACTGATATCTGTCTGCACGAGCTCTTTCATTTCCGGATCGGTCTCGTTTTTCAGCAACTGGCGCGATTCATCAAGCTCTGCTTTTGTTGCGGCGTAGAGGTCATAGGCCTGTACTATTTCCTTGAGGTCGCTGTACTCTTTGTTGAGTTTTCGATAGCGATCCTGATCGGCTGCGGCTTTCGGGTCGGCAAGCAGTTGTTCAAGATCTAGATGTTTCTCTTTTATGGATCGTAGTTTGTCGAGCATTTATGCCGGGCGTCAGCCTCAGAAGTTAAAAATATCGTTGAGAAGAATGTACGCGAAAAATCCCAGAAGCAGTGTCATACCGACTTGCTGGATACGCATCTTGATTTCAAAAGGGATCTCCCGACGGATCAGGCCTTCAAAAGCATTCAGGACAAATTGTCCGCCGTCCAGTGCTGGAACCGGCAGAATATTGATGATTGCCAATGAGATGGAGAGCATGGCCAGAAAATAGAGGAAGCTGACGGGACCCTGTTCTGCACTCTGGCTTGCAATTTTGGCGATTTTGATCGGTCCGCCTACCGATTTGCGAAAGTCTTCCTGACCGGTGAAGATTTTCCCAAATCCCTGAACGGTCATGACGCTCATTTTCCAGGTTTGGTTAACACCGCTGACTATCGAACCTGCGAGGCCGAGCCTTATTCTTTCTTTTGCAGCGTTCATTTTCAGCGATATGCCAATTTTTCCTGCTTCGCTTGGCACTACGGTGACCACAAATGTCTTGCCCTCAGAACGGAGGAGTTCCGGAGTTATATTGCGGCCTTGAACAGGCTTAAGGTATTGCCAGGTAATGGTGATGGGCTTGGCGGCATGTGAGGAGATGATTCCGACAACTTCCGTCCAGTCGGAGACCGTATTGCCGTTGATGGCCGTAATGAGTGCGCCGGATTTTATGCCCGCTTTCCAGGCTGGCATTTTTTCAAGAGCTTCATCTATAAGTGGCGGTACGATCGGGCGTATGCCAAGACTCTGTGTTTCGTTAATCTTCGATAGAATGTTGGATGGAGCCGTAACGGTGATGCTTTTTCCATCGCGAAGGATGGTGTAGTTCAGCGACGGTGCAATCAAGAGTTCCGGATCGAGTGCCTCCTCCCAGTTGTCAAGCTTTTTGCCGTTTGCCAGTTGAAGCCGGTCTCCGGTTTTCATACCCATGCTTTCAAAAACGGAGGATTTTTCAACAAAGGCGGGCGTGTTGACGCTTGTCCGGGCCTCTCCGAGCACAAGAGTGATGCCGAAAAAGATTGCAGCGGCAAGAAGAAGATTCATGGAGACACCACCGGCAAGCACAATCAAGCGCTGCCAGACCGGTTTTGCCCTGAACTCCCATGGTTCTGGCTCAGTGCTCTGAAAGTTGGTGTCGAGGCTTTCATCGACCATGCCTGCAATTTTGACATAACCTCCCAGTGGAAAAAGGCCTATGCCATATTCGGTTTCGCCGATCTGCTTT
>CAIPKT010000211.1 GCA_903865705.1 uncultured Chlorobiaceae bacterium | reverse complement strand
TTTGCTTCCAGGTATAATCCCTTCACTTCTTACCGGTCTGGTCACCGCTTCAGGTGGAACATGGAATGCCAGTATTGTTGCTGAAGTGGTGAGTTGGGGCGACACAACACTCACAGCTACCGGGCTTGGTTCCTATATCGCACAGTGGAGTCAAAAAGGGGACTACCCGCATATTGTTCTCGGTATCGCCGTCATGAGTCTCTATGTTGTATTCTTTAACCGTTTCTTTTGGGGGCGGCTTTATAGTATTTCCCAAACCCGATATCGTCTGGATTAGATTGACATACCCATGGAACCATTACACCCTGAAAATAACCTGCTGACACTCAAAAATATTTGTAAATCGTTCAAGAAGTCAGGAGGCGAAGAGCATCTCGTTCTTGACGGGGTAAGCCTAAACATCAAAGAGGGAGAGATTGTTGCGCTCCTGGGACGTTCTGGTTCCGGCAAATCTACTCTGCTTCGGATCATTTCCGGCCTGGCGCGGCCGAGTAGCGGTGAAGTATTATATGGCGGCAAACCCGTTACCGGTCCGGTAAAAGGGCTAGCGATGGTGTTTCAGACTTTTGCCCTTTTCCCCTGGTTCACTGTCCTTGAAAATGTTGAACTGGGATTGGATGCCATGGGTGTGCCTCAAGGTGAACGCCGCCGCCGGGCACTGGCAGCAATTGACTTGATTGGACTGGATGGTTTTGAATCAGCCTATCCAAAAGAGCTTTCCGGCGGGATGCGACAGCGGGTCGGGTTTGCCCGTGCCCTCGTGGTTGAACCGACATTGCTTCTCATGGACGAAGCTTTTTCGGCTCTAGATGTCTTGACAGCCGAAACGCTCCGAACCGACTTGATTGAACTCTGGCTGGAACGGCGTATCCCTACCAAGGGGATTTTGCTGGTATCGCATAATATCGAAGAAGCCGTTCTTCTTGCAGACCGGATTGTTATTCTTGGAACCAATCCTGGTACAATTTTGGCTGAGATTAACATTCCCTTGCAACATCCTCGTGACCGTGAGGCTCCGTTGTTCCGCCAGCTTGTTGATGAGGTTTATGAACTCATGACCAAGCGCTCACGGAGTGCCGCTGGCAAGAGCGAAGCAGTCCCGCTCTCTTATCGTCTGCCAAGTGCTCCCATCAATCAATTGGCTGGATTAATGGAAGCCCTGGAGGCGGAGCCTTATAATGGAAGAGCTGATCTTCCTGAATTGGCTGATCAGATGGGATTTGGAGTCGAGGAGCTTTTTCCGCTGCTTGAAGCATTGGAGATTCTTGCTTTTGCTCGCACCGAGGGTGGCGACGTCGAGCTGACACCATCAGGAAAAAGCTTTGTTGATTCTGACATCCTGCAACGCAAGGTGATTTTTGCCGAACATCTTATTCGCCATGTTGCCCTGGCGGCCCATATTCGCCATATCATTGATGAGCGTCCTGGCAATCGGGCAAAGGAAGATCGTTTTTTGCGTGAACTCGAAGATTTTTTCAGCGAAGATGAGGCCGAAAGAGTTTTGCAGGTTGCTATTGAATGGGGTCGATATGCGGAACATTTTGCCTATGAAGAAGCGTCAGGCATCTTGAGTCTGGAGAACCCGGGCCGATTTGATGAGGTTTAGATTACTCGTTTTTTAAGCTTTGCGATCTTCATGATTTTTTTTGCGATATCGGTATTGTCGTAAAATCCCTTGAACGCGTCAGCTCCGCATCCAATGGCAAAAACCTGAACCGGCACGGCTGTATGAGCATTGCTGCTCCAGCCGATTGCGGCTCTGCTGTTCAATATGCCGGTTACGGTCGGGCTGAATGTGTCAGGAATCTTTGTTCCGGCAGATTCGGTTTTCATGGTCGATGTGTAGGCTTCGTGCAGCGCGGTGCTATCCTTGGCGGATAGCGCAAGTGCTGAATTGGCATGAGTGAGGCTGAGGCCGTAATAGGTCTTGACACTGTCGAGAGCCATGGGGAAGGTAACGGTACCGCGTTTTTTCCACGTGGAGACTTTTTCGGCAAACCCCTGCATCGAAATGTTCTGATGGCGCAGAAGCTCAAAACGGGTTTCGTAACCGTTTGCTGAATTGCCAAGCGAGAGACCGCCGCATTCGTGATCGGCGGTAACGATTATAAGGGTTTCTTTTGGATGATGGCGGTAAAAGGCAAGGGCTTCTTTTATGGCCTTGTCCAATGCCTCGACATCGTGCGCTGCTGCAGCGGCATCGTTGGCATGGCAGGCCCAGTCGATCTTACCTCCTTCAACCATCATGAAAAAGCCTTTGGGGTTATCGAGCAGCCGAATACCTTCGCGGGTAAATTCGGCAAGCTCAATATCATTCCCGTTACGGAGATCCATAGCAAAACTTAACGCTCCCTTGCTGTCATAATCGCTGTATGCCCAGCAGTGCACTCCCGGTTTTATGGACGCCAGTTCTGTTTTGTTATGGGCAATAACATAATGGGCAGACTGCATGAGAGCCTTAATATCTCCCCGAAAAGCTTTGCTTTTTGCCTGGTTTTCAGGAAAGTTTCCGGCGCTGTAACCTCCGCCGAAGTAGTCAAAACCGCTTGAAGCCATCTCTTTGGCAATGTCGTACAGGTTGCTGCGTGACGCATTGTGCGCATAAAAACAGGCCGGTGTTGCGTCGTCGATTCCAACGCTGGAGACAATTCCGGTTTTCATCCCCTTTGCTTTCGCCATTTCAGCAATGGTTCTGAGCGTATCGAGGTGGTTGCCAGCCATCGAAATGGTACCTATGGTAGTTTTGCTTCCGGTCGCGAGTGCGGTGCTGGCGGCTCCTGAATCGGTGATAAGTTGGTCTCTGGCATGGGTGGTCGCCATACCGAGTACTGGAAAAGAGGTCATGGCAAGGGAACGACCATTCTCAAGCAGTGCCTCGGAGAGTTTTATCTGAGCAGGCCCCATGCCATCTCCGATAAAGAGAAAGAGGTAGCGCGGTGTTCTGGTCGCCTCCTTTGGAGCAGCAAGTATTGTCTGGTTTGAGGTAAAACAGGCAGCACTTGATACGGTGATGATCAGCAGCGCTAATTTCAGTACTGTTTTGACAGCGCAAAGTTTCCGTCGAAATGCCTTCATGAATCTCTCTGGTAATAGTTTAGAACTCAATGGAAGTATATACTCATTACCCGGGTTTTAATCCAGATGACAAATGTTACAGCAGTGTAAAAACTGGACGCAACAATCCTGACAGGGAAGTGCAAAGAGGCTTGCTAATAGGGCTATTTGCTTCTTTCAAGGTGTGCGCGAAGCTCTTCCCAGAGGTTACGGTAGGCTTTTGATGCAGGGGAGTTTGGCAGAACGGCATTGAGTGGCGCCCGGTAGATGCCCATTTTTTCAACCTCGGAATTGTAGGGGATTGTCCCGGTGAGGAATCCCTGTGTGTCCCGGAATTCATCGATAATGTCGCGATGCAGTTTTTTCTTTTTTTCCACCATGCTGAAAAATGGCAGGATTTTTGAACTATCAAGTTTATTTGCTTCAAAAAAATCCTTTAACTGGATATAGGTGCGAATTGACAGAGTCGTGGGAATCAATGGAACCACGACCACGTCGGAGGCAGCAAAGACACTTTCTGAAAGGAGTGTCAGGTTTGGTGGACAATCAATAAACACAAACCGGTAATCTTCGCTCAGTTCAGTCAGGTTTTTTTTGAGTTTTTTCTGAGGTTTTTTCTCTTCAGAGAGTTCGATATCAAGATTCCGGTACGAAAAGTCTGATGGGAGCAGGTCAAGGTTTTCAAAGTCTGTTGCCTTGATATGCTGAAAGATCTTTTTGTTTCCCTTCAGGAATTTGTCGCTGTTGTATTTTTTTGAAGCAGCAATTCTGAAGTAGTATGAGCTTGCGCCCTGCGGATCAAGATCGCAGATCAGTGTCGGCGTTGAGAGCAGGGAAGAGAGGTAAGAGAGGTTGACTGCCGCAGCAGTTTTACCGACCCCGCCCTTGATGCTGTAAAGCGCTATTGTTTTCATGTTATAATGCTTGTCAGAAGATCGTGAAACAGTTGACTGGTTTTCTTGTCGTCAAATGCCGAAAAGGTTTTGTGGAATGTACGGCGTGCCTCTTCCTGTTTTTGAAAAAGGGTTGCCATAAGCCCGCCCATTGATGCGGCAAGCAAGTTCTCCTCTTTGCCGTTGGGGATTGCTGTCAGGCGTTCATGAAGAAAGTGCAATTGGACGGAAAAATCGACAAAGTCACCGAGATTTTCCTGAAGCTCTTTCAATTGTCTGATAACGGGAACAACCGATTTTTGGGGAAAAATCGAGGAGAAGAATTCAAGCAGATAACGCAGTTTTTTGCAGTCAATACGCAGTGCATGAAGCTCGCGATCAGTTGTTTCATGGCTGACCTGACGGCCGTGTCGGATTACTTTTTTCCATGCTTTATTTATGGTATCCAAAGCCATATCCCTGGTGGAGAGGGAAGCGTTTGGGGAAAGCCTGGGATCAGGAATTGACTGCTCTGTTGTAAAGGAATACCACTCTTCAAGAAAGGATTTGTATTCACTGGATGCAAGATAGCGGCAGAACTTTTGGTGCAGCCTCCTGCGTGATGCCGCAATGTCGTTAAAAAAGAGCTGGAGTGATGGCTGGAGAAACCGGGGAAGATAGTCGAAATAGGTTGCCTGCCGAAGAAGATAGACATCGCTGTCCCTCAATTCGTTGGTACGTTTTCCGAGTTCCCTGAAGAGATTGAGATAATATTCGCTCTCCTGGGCATCAAAAACACCCTTGAGCTGTTTCAGGACTGAACGGGTACGGCGTATGGCAACACGATAGTCGTGCAAAAATTCTGAATCGATATTTTTTTTGATTCCCTCTTCATTTGCACGCATGACGGAAAAGGTGAACTGAAGTAACCGCCGGGCACTTTCATGAACAGGTGCATCAGCATCCAGCTCAAGCTTGATTTTTGAAGAGTAATCCTTTGCGTTCCGTCCGGCTGCGTTCAGGATCAGCTTAAAAAGCTCCCTGAAATCCACGATGCTGCAAACGTTATCATCGTTACACAATAATGACTTCTTGATCAGTTCCATATCATCTTCATATCCCTTGAACGGTGAAAGAGAAAAAAGATGTGCGAAGGTTTCCGGATTCTCTCTGCCGGCAAGGCATAATGATTCCGAGGTCAGAATGGCGATTGTCTTTTCGTTATCGTCAAGAATGCGGTACGACGTGATGATCGCATCTATAGCGCAGAGTTTTATGAAAGCCCTGATATCGCTCAATGAAGAGAGCTCTGTTTTAAAACTGCAGGAAGGAAGGTTGTCAGAGAAAAAAGAGCAAGGACTTCCGGGGAATGGGAGTGAGGCTTTTTCATGCCCGGTGTTGAGATCAGCAAGAAACAGGGCCCTCTTTTTCTTTACAATGACCACCTCTTTTTCAAAAGCCTGCCACTCCATCGTATCGTAAAACTCTCGACGCTCTTTCCATGATGAAATGGCCTTGAGTTGCCATCCGGAAGAAAGAATTTGTTCAGGCAGCGATTCACTGGATGCAGCCTGAACCAATTTGAGGTATACCGTTTTCGGTGTGGAGAGCATCCTGTGTCTTTCGGTTAAAATGTAAAAACCCTACTGAAGGAAAATTCAGGCGTTATCAACAATAAAATAGATTAAATAAAATATATCAATCAAGGCTATTCCCGAAACCTATTCAAGTGATTTATCAAAAAATTCGCGGAAAACCTCGCCCTATAGGGCGGGGATGGATAGCGTGGCCACTGCATGCTACCGGTTTTAGTTTGGTGTTTGTTGTTGTTCGATATATTTCCCTTTGATTGAACATGTTGCTCGAGCTTGTTCTTCATTGAAAATGGCTGTATTCCCCGAGCAAATAAAATCTGCGCCAACTTTCTTGACGGTTCCGTTGAGTGAAGTGAGTTGGTTTCTTGAGCAATCGAAATCCCCCTTGACTTTTTTAGGTGCCCCATCAAGAGATGTTAACTGGTTACTGGAGCAATTAAAATAGCCTTTAACCTTTTTTGAGGCACCTTTCAGCGATGTCAACTGGTTATCTGAACAAGAGAAATTTCCATTGACTTTTTGTGGTGAACCTTCGAGTGTTATTAATTGATTGCCGGAACAATCGAAATCTTTAACATACTGAGGCGTTCCTGCAAGTGAGGTTAATTGGTTTCCTGAACAATCGAAATTTCCCTCAACTTCTTTAGGTGCACCCTTAAGTGAAATGAGCTTATGGTTTGAACAATCAAAGTTACCATAAACAAAATTTGGCCCGCCTTTAAGGGATTTTAAAGGATTTCCTGCGCATAAAAAGTTACCAATAATAAAAATGGGAGATCCTGCGAGTGAGGTCAATTGATTGTGTGAGCAATCAAAATCCCCATGAGCTTCATCCGGGCTTCCTTCGAGTGATGCCAAATAATTGTGTGAACAGTCAAAATCGCCAACGTCCTGAGGAGCGCCCTCAAGAGTTGTCAACTGGTTATCCGAACAGGCAAAATCGCCGCCAACTTTTCGAGGCGCTCCTTTGAGTGACTTCAACAGGTTATCTGAGCAAGAAAAATCACCACCAACTTTTTTAAGATAACTCTGGAGTGTCGTGAGCTGGTTTCCTGCACAATCGAAATTGCCATTCACCACTTTTGGAACCCCTTCGAGTGAAATCAGTTGATTGTGTGAACAATCGAAATCCCAGAGAACTTCATCAGGGCCACCTTCGAGTGTTGTCAGTTTGTTATTTGAACAAGAAAAATCACCACCAACGTTATGAGGACCACCCTCAAGCGTTGTGAGATGGTTCCCGGAACAATTGAAATTCCCTGCCACTATTCCCGGACAACCCTCAAGAGAGGTAAGTCCCATATTTGAACAATCTATATCGCCTTTTCCATCAAGATGGCCCATACCTTCGGCGAATGTTATTTTTGTTACGTTTGTAGTCATTATAATTTTTGCAAATAAATGATAGATATAAAAAGCATAATCAGTTGCAGTATATAGCTTAAAATTAAAAAAAATCCAATCAAGTATTTTTGTTGACAGCGCCTGTAAAAGGGTAATAATATTTTTGGGCAGTAATAACTTTTAATTATTTAGCATTAAAAATGATAGGCAAGTATATACGCCGATGCCATAAGAGACGATTTTGTGAATTGTTATTTTATCGGTGGATACCTTGATTTAAACCAGTGCCCTGCTTTTTTGCCGCTCTTTTTTCTGTGCGCCACTGATATTTGTTTTCATATTTGTAACATAAGCGCCGTTGCATTCTGGCTTTAAAGGCATAGATTAAGGTCTTTATTTATACACGGACAGAAATTGGTAAAAAAACCTGTGTCACATTGTTTGTTGAGGATACAATAATATTTTTTGATGAAAATTTACTGTTTGACAACGTCTTAATGACAACGATTATATAACCGGAAGATTCAGCTAACGAAACCAATGTGCGATTATGCAAGAACGTCCGGTTCATAAACTTATAAAAGAACTTTCTCAGGTTCTTGTTCAACTCTCCGACAAGGTAGTCGGGAATTTATTCAATGCTCTTCATGCTGTGAAATATCAGGATGAACAGAGTGCGCGCCAAATCAGGATTGTTGATGATGAAATTGATGTGGATGAAGTTGACCTCGAAGAGCGTTGTTTGGCATTTCTTGCGCTCCAACAGCCGGTAGCAAAAGATCTCCGCTCCATAGTTACCATTATTAAGATCAATGAACATCTTGAGCGTATAGGTGATCTGGCGGTTCATATTATTGAACGTATGCCAGAAATCAGTCCGGAGATGCTTGAGGCCCTTGAGTTGGACAATATGGGTACGCAAGCCGGTAAGATGGTTAAACAGTCTATTGATGCATTTGTCGCGACAGACCGTTTTCTTGCCAGTCGAATCGGTGTTATGGATGAACAAATTGATGCCATACATCGTAAGGTATTCAAGAGTATCGCCTTGCTCATGAAAAGTCCGGATTCGGATAGTAATGAGCTTTTAGCGGCCTTGAGTATATCGAGATATATCGAACGTATGGCTGATCATGCCAGTCGTATAGCCAATGAGGTTATTTTTCTTGTAACAGGGGAAAATGTGCGGCATACCGAATGGTCCAATGAAAAACTTATAAACTCTTCACGGTATTGACTGCTAATGTCTTTTCTTGATTCCTCCCATTATGTCAATAGGGAGTTGAGCTGGCTCCATTTCAATCAGCGTGTGCTCGAAGAAGCTCTCGATCCTGAAGCCCATCCGCTTTTGGAAAGAGTCAAATTCATCTCGATTTTCAGCTCAAACCTTGATGAGTATTTCATGATCCGGGTTGCCGGTATTGAGGATCAGTATGAGGCGGGTGTAGGAGATCGGACTATCGACGGCCATACTCCATCCGAGCAGCTTGAAAAAATCCGAACGATGGTCTTGTTGCAGCTTAGTCAGCGGAACAGGTGCTTTTACCTTGATCTGGTGCCAGCACTTAAGCTTGAGGGCATTGAGTTCCTTCGGGTTTCAGAATTATCTGCTACAAAGCAAAAAGCCCTGAGTCTTTATTTTCGCAGGGAGATCTATCCCGTATTGACCCCGTTGGCTTTCGATACCGGTCACCCATTTCCTTTTATGTCGAACCTTTCACTGAACCTCGCCATAGAAATTGCAGATGATGAAACCCGTACACTGAAGTTTGCCCGTGTCAAAGTTCCGAGCATTTTGCCAAGACTTGTTCGGGTAAACGAAATCCGGGGTTTTGAAGATAATGACGGGATAATCCGCTATATCTGGCTCGAAGATCTTATTGAAAACAATCTGGCGCAGTTGTTCCCCAAAATAAGGATCACCCGGGCGCATCTTTTCAGATTAATCCGCAATGCTGATGTTGAAATTGAGGAGGATGAAGCAGGAGATTTGCTCAAGACTATTGAAAAGGGAATTCGCTCACGCCGTTACGGAAAGGTTGTTCGCCTTGACATTACTCCGGCAATGCCTGTGCCGGTGAGGAAGCTTCTCATGAAAAATCTTGGTGTTGCCGAAAGAAACGTCTATGAAATAGATGGAGCTCTTGGACTCAGTTCTCTTATGGAACTTCTGAAAATTGAACGACCCTCTTTAAAAGATGAGCCCTATGTGCAACATAATCCTATAGAGGAGCAGTCCACCCCTGATATCTTCAGCGCCATTAAAGCCAAAGATCAGTTACTCTATCATCCTTACGACTCATTTCAGCCTGTTGTAGATTTTATCAAACAAGCCGCCATTGATCCTGATGTGCTTTCGATAAAGCAGACGCTGTACAGGGTTGGCAGCAACTCTCCAATAGTCAAAGCCTTGATGATGGCTGCTGAAGCGGGTAAACAGGTCGCCGTTCTCGTGGAACTGAAGGCAAGGTTTGATGAAGGAAACAACATTATCTGGGCACGAGCGCTTGAGAATGTCGGAGCGCACGTAGCCTACGGCCTGCCTGGACTGAAAACCCACGCAAAGCTTACCTTGATTGTGCGTCGTGAACAAAAAAAGCTTAAACGGTATCTGCATCTTGGCACTGGTAACTACAATCCTGCGACCGGCAAGATGTACACTGATTATAGCTTGTTTACTGTCAATGAACAGCTTGCCAACGATGTTGCAGAACTGTTCAACGCTTTGACTGGATATTCAAAGCATACCGAGTACAGAAAACTGCTTGTCTCGCCGATCAATACCCGCAAAAGGATTATTGAAATGATAGAAAGGGAGGCTGAATGGAGCCGGAAGGAGAGCAAGGGAAGAATTGTTATGAAAATGAATTCCCTGGTTGATGCCAAAACCATCCGGGCACTCTACAGTGCATCGTGCGAAGGGGTGAAGATTGATCTTATCATACGTGGGATATGCTGTCTGAAGCCAGGTATTCCTGAAATCAGTGAAAATATCAGGGTAATCAGTGTAATCGGACGTTTTCTGGAGCATAGCAGAGCTTACTACTTTCATAACGGCGGCAAGGAGGAGTTATTTCTGGGAAGTGCCGATATCATGCAGCGAAATCTTGATGATCGTGTGGAGACCCTTTTTCCTGTGTTTGACAAATCGATAATCCGGATTGTCAAAACGGATCTTGATCTGATTCTGAGCGATAATGTCAAGGCATGGGAGATGAATGCTGAAGCAATATACTCGAAGATCAGCAATGAGGGCTTAAAAGTTAATAGTCAGGCTCTCTTTTTAACCAGATTGGATCAGAAAAAAAACCTCATATCACAGTGAAATAAACAATCAACTTCTCTCCGGATTGAACATTAAAGTCTAATCGTTGCTGATATTGTAAGAAAAAATTAGTATTTGAATTCTTTTTATTGAAAAATACGGACAGAGTTCGTTTTGATAATCAAATTTTTACTCCCGATTAAGATGCGGGGTATAATTGCTGTGGTTATTGAAAAAAAACTTTAGAATATGAATTTTTTTTTTTACAAACTACGTAAACAGTTTGTTAAAATTATCTAGGGAGCACGGCATTGTCATTTGTTCCAGCAAAAATATTCTTTACGAAAGGAGTTGGGCGGCACAAGGAGTATCTTTCCTCCTTCGAGCTTGCCATGAGAGATGCTAAAATCGAGAAATGCAATCTGGTTACGGTATCAAGTATTTTTCCTCCTCATTGTGAGCGCATCAGCGTCGAAGAGGGAATAAAACTGCTCTCTCCAGGGCAGATTACCTTCGCCGTTATGGCCCGCAATTCAACCAATGAGTTCAACCGTCTTATTGCCGCATCGGTCGGTGTTGCCATTCCTGCTGACGATACACAGTACGGCTATCTGTCAGAACACCATCCTTACGGGGAATCGGCCGAGCAGTCCGGGGAGTATGCCGAAGACTTGGCGGCTACGATGCTTGCAACCACTCTTGGTATTGAGTTTGATCCCAACAAGGACTGGGATGAGCGTGAAGGAATTTACAAAATGAGTCACAAAATCATCAATTCATACAACATCACTGCTACCGCAGAGGGTGTAAATGGTTTGTGGACGACGGTTATTTCCTGCGCAGTCCTTCTTCCGTAGCATGGTTGTAACCTATCAGTTGCTATGCTGCTGAATATCTTTTGTTGTTGGGTTCGTTAATTTGTTTTTCAATGGAGAAATAATATGACCAAGAAAGTAACGTATGCTGAAGTCATGGGGGAGCTTGATGGAAAAAGTGACATTGATTGTTCCAATAAGGGAATAACTACCCTTGAAGGATGTCCGGAGAGAGTAAAGGGATATTTCAATTGCTCAGGCAACAAGCTTACCACACTTGAGGGTAGCCCAAAAAAAATTAAAGGAGATTTTAACTGCTCAGGGAACAAGTTGACCTCACTCGAAGGCAGCCCTGAGGAGGTTAAAGGGGACTTTGACTGTTCCGCCAATCGACTGACCTCTCTTGCGGGTTGCCCGGCTTTTATTATGGGTGATTTTTCTTGTGCCGGAAATCAGTTGACCTCGTTAAAAGAGGAGATTCATGCAAATACCGAAACCATTATCGTGGGCTGTCCTGCGATAGTTGAAGGAGATTTCAACTGTTCTGGCAACAAGCTCACTTCACTTGAGGGTGCCCCGTTGATAGTGGGTGGTGATTTTACTTGTTCAGACAATCAGCTTACGGCACTTGATGGTGCGCCAAAAAAGGTGCAAGGGGATTTTGATTGTTCTTGCAACAAACTTGCTTTACTGGTAGGCGGTCCCGATGTAATCAGGGGGGATTTCTCTTGCAGTGCAAACCTGCTGACTTCGCTTAAAGGAGGGCCTCGGGATGTGCATGGCAACTTCAATTGTTCAGGCAATCAACTGACTACTCTTAAAGGGGCTCCAAAGCAGGCCGGCACATTTGATTGTTCCGGTAATCAATTGACTTCCCTTAAAGGAGCTCCTCAAGGGGTTGCTTCTTTTAATTGTTCAAATAATCAACTGATTGCACTTAAGTGGTCTCCTGAAAAGGTCAAGGGTGATTTTGACTGTGCATCGAACCAGATTGAAACACTTGACGGCGCTCCAAAAAAGGTCAAGGGTAATTTTGATTGTTCAGGAAACCAGTTTGTCTCACTTGAAGGCTCTTTGAAGAAAGTTGGCGGAGACTTGATTTGCCTAAAGAACACACAATCCATTAATGAGGAACAAGTCAGGGAGCTTATCAATGTAAATGGCAACTGCCTCCTGTAATCGCCCTTGTTTTTTTTGTGAAAAGTTACGTCATGCCGTTTCATTTTAAGGAATAAGGCAATCGCTTTCAAGTTGTTGCCTTATTTCTCGGTGCCTGAAATAGCGTGGCGCCATCAAACAGAAGGTGCGCCATAAGGGCTTTTCCTGCCGGTTAACTTTCTGCTGGAGCATCAGCCACTCCGGAACGAGGCTCCGAAGAGGGCTGAAACTGCACCGGAGCTTCAGCGATTTTCCTGAAAAGCTTGATGAGGAAGAGATGCTGTGGCCAGTTCAGCAAAAATGTTGCAAGCGCCTCCCACACCGAAACCCATGCGACAATGGTAAGCCCTTCGGCAAAAACAGTCTTGAGAAATGAGGGAGTGCCGTCAACAGCA
>CAIPKT010000210.1 GCA_903865705.1 uncultured Chlorobiaceae bacterium | reverse complement strand
TGGTATGGCGAAATTGACAGTGAAGACAAAATAGACGAAATCCTTGACGCTCTTGAAGAGGGTGAAGCCTGTGAAGAGCTCCTCATAAACTGATTCTATAGGTGTTGTGCTATCTTTTGCACCAAAAAGATAGCACAACATATTTTTCAGATAACCGTTTACCTCACTATTGTTGCTGCTAATACCTTTTCTTTCTCTCGATTACACCTCCCTGGCGTTTCTCCGACGCCCAGGATTATTACTCACTCACGACCAATCGAAACACCTTCGCCGAGGTCAATAATGCCCGGCAAGGTGATATCGCCTGATGCTTTTTCCAGTAGGGTGAGATTCATGCATTGCACTGTTCCGCTTCCCTTGCATGTTCCGGTATGGATTTTTGTGATTTTTCCTGCCTGAATTTCAAGAGTAAACCCCTTCAGGGTAAGCTTGAGCGTGATATCAAATGGAATTGTCTGCTTGAACAGCGGTTCAATCTCAACGACAATTTCCGGTTTATGCTTTGAGGTTATGGAATGTTCCAATAACGGAGCGAGATAAAAGCGGTCTGGAGGGTACTGTTGTGCATCACGATATTTTGACAGGTCACGACAGTTCTTCCACGCCCGAAGCAAAATCTCTGAAACGTCAAGATCAAGAAGCTTGTCCAGATGGCTGGTAACCGCGCTCCAGACGGCTTTCCACTCCAGTTCCGGAGAGACGTTATTGAGCTGAATTTTCAGTTCACCTACACCATCTTTTGTATGCAGTTCACCTAGAGTCGCTTTGGAAATTTTTTGCCAGTCAAAAAAATCCTTAAGGGTGACGTTCTTGCTCTCCATGTGCGTCTTATTCAGATTTAACCAGTAATCCTTTTCCTTGAATCTCTTGCACTCCTATATCGGGCAGCAGACGAATAGACAGATCGCTCTTCCCTGCAACGACGTCAAGGAGAATAGACTCAGCATTCAGTTGCTGTTGGCCATAGTCGATTTTTGCATAAACAGTTACCTTTTTTTCAACAGTACTTTTGAGATTCGTTCGGCGAATTCGGCTCAACAAGAGAGCTCCTGCCCCTAAAATGATGATCGCTCCTCCTGTAATCAGTAATGTATTTACCGGAAACGGAGGGTTAACTGCGGGTTCTACAGGTGCCGCAGCGGGTTTTTGAGGCAGAGAATCAACCGGAGGTTGATTTGGTAGAGGATTATTATCGGCGTTCTGATCCGGAGGATTTTCCGTTACAGGTTCCGGTACATTTTCCGTTACAGTTGGAAACGTAACTGTCAGTTCGACGATCGCTCCCCTTTCAAGCGATGTATCGCCCTTCGGATTTTGGATGCTGACGATTCCGCTAGACTTGAGGGAATCAGAAAAATGCCCACTTGTGGCAAACCCGGCTTTTTCAAGCATTGAACGGGCTGATTGAAACGGCTGGCCGACAACATCGGGCACAACGGACATTATCGGTTTTGTGACTTCAAGGCTTATAGCTGAGCCACGAACTGCCCGTGGTTGATCTTTGGGTGCAGGCTTCTGACTGATAACGATGCCTGCATGTTCAGGACTTTCAACAAAGTTTATTGACCCCAATTCAAAACCACTCCGCCGGATTATAACTATTGCTGAATCAACGGGCTGTCCAGTGAGATCAGGAACCTGAACGGATGAGAAATCACGTAAAGGCAGAATGGCACGCCTGGAGCTCAAAACCGGTTTTGGAGATTGCATCGTATTAACCGCCAGATACTTTTCCGGTGTCTGTGCATAGGTTGCCGCTGATGAGAACAATCCCAAAAAGAAAGCAAGATAACAGGCGTAACAGAAAGCCGTAACGGCATCCCCGACAATCCGCCTCGCGCTGTTATTGATCTTGCAAAAGTTCATGGGTGTCAAAAATTGACCGTTCTCTGAAACCTGCCCACCTTAAAGTCCTGACTGCCTCAAAACCGCTTAACCTGCACCGTTATATAATATACGCAATAATTACAATTTCATTTAATATTTATCCCTTTTCTCCCCTTACCCGTCACCCGTAAACTCTGCTGTTTTGCCTCAGATGGAAATGGATAAATGCCTCTGTTTTGATCACGTTCTGTGAAAATCGGTGTGTCACGACTAATCTTGCAATCATCACCCTGCATAATCCGTCCAAACACAAGTGTGGACATAGAGAAGATTGCCATAACGGCAAGTACCAAATAAACCCCTTAATTTATAGGCACAAGCCACCTACCAGGGTGGATGGCTGGTTGACGAAGCGCTGAATCTTTTTAGTAGGAACATGGTCACAAATCATTATTATATCGCAAAGGGCTTTGCTGAATAATATCGAAAATGGACCATCATGAGCGACCTGCCAAACTGCCCGGAATGCAAATCGGAATATACCTATGAGGTTGGGGCCCTTTTGGTCTGCCCTGAGTGCGCCCACGAATGGAGCAAGTCACCGGCCCCCGGGTCGGAAAAGGTTCGGGTCTGGAAGGATGCGAACGGCACCGTGCTGCAGGATGGCGATACCGTGACGGTGATCAAGGATCTCAAGGTCAAGGGCTCATCATCGGCGCTGAAGGGAGGCACAAAGGTGAGGAACATCCGACTCATAGACGGCGACCATAACATCGACTGCAAGATTGAAGGCTTTGGATCGATGGAATTGAAATCGGAATTCGTCAAGAAAGCCTGAAACTACGTCAAGCTCAATCGTGAAGTTCGCTTACGACCTGGTCACCCCGGTTAATATCGGTCATGTCGAGCAAAAACCTTCATTGCTCTTCATCCGAGCCTTGGCGACCACCTTTTGATGCGGTTGGACCATTTGTTTTTTTATCATCTTGTCGAATTTTTTCCGGATGGGCGGCAGGTTAACAAGCGGGGCGACGAATGTATTCAACAGGGCGATGTTGAGTTCTCCCGGGGGAAAAGTCTTGTAAACACCCATGCGGCGGAAAGCGAGGTGATCGGCGGCGAAGATGGTACGCAGGCGACCGTAAATATCATCGCGGAAGATTTTCATGCCTCCTACTCCGAGGAAGGTCTGCGGGCGGAGGTAGCCAGCCTGTACGTAGGCCAGCGCGCGGGCCAGCAACTGGTCGAGCAGGCGGTCGAGGTCGTCGGAATTGCCGCTTTCATCGCTGACAACTCCAACAATATTGGCCCCTTGAAACTCAAAGAAGCCGCTGAAAATCTCCATCAGGTTGGGTACCTGGCTGAATGGGCCAGAGATGACAAAGGCCACCTGCTTGCCGACCAGGACCGGGGTGTGGGTATTGAAAAAGATACGGTCAAAAAACATTTTCCAGCGTGAGGACAGGTAGCGGTCCACCATTCGCCCGGCATAGATGATAACGTCCGCTGTCATAACGGTCGCTTTGTAAAATTCGATGTACCCATCTTTGCCCGTGTATGCGCAGTGGTAGTTTCCGCTACATTCCAGGCAGCCAAGGCAACTGGATTTGATATCAATATCATGAATATTGACCACTGTCACTTCGCCTGCTAAAGCGCTGCGGCAGCGCGCCACCATTTTTGCCAAATTGCTGTCGGGCTGCTGCTCATCATGCAGGATGACCACCTTCTTCCCGGCGGTGGCAACCGGGTTCGGCGGAAGCTCAGGCTGGTAAAAAAACTCGCGATGGGTCAAGGGCGGATATTGGCGCTGTGTGGGCGCCTGATTCTGGATGGCCTTCAGGAACTGCTGGCCGAACCGGGCGAGCTGCTGGCGTCCTTCTTCGTTGAGGAGGTCATGCATATCGGGCGAGAATGAGTCTACAAAGCGCATTTCCAGGTCGTCGCAGATAGCATGGATGTAATTGTGAGCCGTATGGTCAAAGAAGTGGATGGAGGTAGAAAGCGAGGCGGCGTATTTGCCAGCGAAGGCGGCCTCTGCGCCGCGTTCGAAAATCAGTTCGATGAAGCGTTTGTAGTGCGCGTGAACAATGAGGATATACAAGGGAAAGCCCCACAGGACTGCGTCTGAGGCGCGCACCTGGTCAATGACCTGATCGAAAACGGCCTGGTCGGTTTCGAGCCGCTTGATTCTTTGAGCGATATGGATGATGTTAAACTCATGCTGCGGATAGATCTTTGCCAGATAGGCCACCGACTGCATGGTGACACTCAATTCTCCCTTTGGACTACCATTCAGAACGGTGATTTTCATGGTGATTTCTCCTGATTCGAGGCGACATCTATGTTAAATTAGAGGGTAGTTCAAGAAATTTCCGCCTCTCACAATACCACAGTGACAACATCGAGGACTACGTCTTGAAAGATTATCAGAGGAACAAAAACCTTTTTAAGTTATTAGAAAATATACGCCATATTCGGTATTAATCATCGTTTTTCCTGACAACCAGAACGGCACGTAAACAAAAAAGACTGAAGATGAGGCCGCATCTCGATTGCCATCAGATTTCGATAACTGCAGGAAACATTAACTCGCTAACTCAACAGGGACATTTCTCCATTTCCAGTTGAGGCAAACCACTTCCTTCCGCTACCCATTTTGAATCAATCGTCTTTTTTTTGGTTGGAACATCAGGTATGAACTATTCGACGTTGCAGGAATAATTTGCCAAAACGAATAGTATACGCTACATTACATGATATAATGAGAACAAATGTAGTCTATATGATACACGTATGAGCGACATTCAGGAAATCGGCAAGCTGCTCTACCGTCGGAGGAAAACGTTAGGATTGTCGCAGCTGCAGGTAGCTGGCGCAAATGGAATGAGCCGCGTAACGCTAAGCCGTTTTGAAAATGGCAAACTGCCGGAAATCGGTATAAGAAAAGTTATGGCCATCTGCGCAACACTTGGGCTTGAGCTCACCATAAAAGATGCTTCACAGCGCCCTACTTTGCAGGAGCTGATAACCGAACGGGGGAATTAGGATGTTAGATGTATGGGTTACTCCTCATGTTGTCGGCTCACTGGATCGCCATTCACTTGAATCCGGTGCTTATACGTTTGCTTATCGCTCTGCAATTCAGCCCGGTGAGGATGTCTCTCTGACAATGCCGTGGTCACTGGAAAGTTATCGGTACCAAAACGGGTTACATCCGGTTTTTCAAATGAATCTGCCCGAAGGCAGACTGCGGGAGTCAATTGAACTATCATTCCGAAAGCGTGTCAAGGGTTTTGATGCACTATCCTTGCTGGAGGTAGTCGGACGTTCGCAGATCGGCCGATTGCGTTTTGCCAACGATCCCTGTGTGATCGATCAGGTTCCTTTACAAAGTGTTTCGGAACTGGTCGCCTATGATGGATCGGAAGATCTGTTGATTGATCTTCTAGAGCGTTTTTCTACTGTTTCAGGCGTCTCTGGAGTGCAACCGAAGGTGCTGATCAGGGACGATGAAAAAGGAGAAGGCAAAACGTACACTTTGGGCCAGTCTCGTGTTACGGTGAAAGGGGCTACTCATATCGTCAAGGGTTGGAACCGAAATGAATATACCCATTTGGCCGCTAACGAGTTTTTCTGCATGAATGCTGCCCGTCGAAGTGGATTGGAAGTGCCTGAGTTCACTCTTTCGGAAAACAACCAGTTCCTGGTGGTCAAGAGGTTTGATGTGACAGAAGAGGGGCAATATCTTGGGTTTGAGGATTTCTGTTCCCTGAATGGTATCGGTACGGTAGAGAAGTATGACGGGAGCTATGAAAAGCTGGCAAAACGAATTCGCCAATTTGTCTCTCCTGAACTTCAGGCTTCTGCCCTGGAGGTTTACTTCCGTTCACTTTCTCTTTCTTGTATCGTGAGGAACGGCGATGCACATCTCAAGAATTTCGGGGTACTCTACACGGCATCAAACAAACCTGTTCGCCTTGCACCCGCCTTCGATATCGTTTCAACAACAGCATATATCAGAGGGGACTCTCTGGCGCTTACACTGGACGGCAGCAAGCGCTTTCCTACAGCAAAAAAACTCATTGCCTTCGCAAAAATGCACTGTAATCTTCAGCCGGCGAAAGCAAAGCTCATTATCGAAGAGGTTGCTGATGCTGTTGCTGAAACAGTTTCAGGCTTGCACCAGCATACTCTCGATTTCGCAGACTTTAAGCCTGTTGGCGAGGCTATGCTCAGTGAGTGGAATGAGGGTCTGAGCGCTATCGGGCAAACGAAGAGAGAGTGAACAAAATTTAAAAAGAAGTGATTTTGTGTACTTTAAGGGGAAAAGATAATAACACGCAAGTTGTTATTTTGTAGCCTTTTATATAGGATGTGGACGATAGAGGATTTGAACCACTGGCCTCTACAGTGTAAATATCTTACTGAGGACATATACCATTGATATAAATAGAGTTACAGCTATATATGAATTTTGGTATAATAACATTTTTAAGCTATAAGCTCGTCATTCATTTTTAAAATGATACTTTTCCAATAAGTTCTCATCTCTTCCTGTTTTTCAATTTCAAAAAAACCTGTTTGATGAAAAACTACAGATGCTCTGCCTTTGCGATTGGTAACACGAAGTTCAATAGTTGATAATTTCTCCCAATGTTTTGGCTTCCATTTCAGCCGTAAATGGCAATTTGGTATAAACACCGTTAATTTTCCTTCAATTCCTTCGTCAGTCTTAAATGGTTTTTGAATATCAAAATCATCTATCGACATTGTACCCAACCAAACAGCAATACCTTCTTCCGATAATAAAAATTCCCACATCGTTTCTGTGCTTACCGGAAAAACTTTGCTAACAGAAACTTGAAAACCTAAATTCTTTATTTTTACAGGCATTTGACAACACGTGAGAATAGGAAAAAAAGTATTCCTCGCAGAAAACTGAAATTTAGCCAGAAAGATCAGCCGTTTTCTGACTTGGAAAGATTGCCGGATTTCCGTCGTTGTGAGCGGCTTTCATGGGTAAACGCAGTTATAGAGCACTCTGACAGCCCGGAAGTTATCGATTGGGATTACGAAGAAAGTGATGGTACGGTAAAAACCTACTTATGGCTCAAAGATGAAGACTTTGTGGTCATTATGAAAAAATATTCGAATGGCTAACCCCGGCTGGTAACATCGTTTTACGTGGATAGTGACTACAAAAGCAGGGATTTCGAGCGTAAGTATGCTAATCGTATAAAATAAAAAGACCTGCTCAGACGGCAGGCCCATCTCCTTTAGCTCTTACACCTGTAAAGGATGGCTAATGAGTAAGCTTAAATATATATTATTTTTTATAGCTTATCAAGCTTTATAACCAAAAGAGTTTATTCACGTGGTTGAAAAAAGAGGGTGCTAATGACTTGTTTAATCTGAGCTAATCGACATCAATCAATATTGAGAATACCGGCTTCAAGTCCCACCTATCCCCACGAGCAGGATTATCGGAGCATCAGACACCTTGAGAGAGAAAATAAGCCAAAAACGTTCGGGCTATTTGGCACCTAAAATACCAGAAACCTGAACAAAAAGATTGTAGAGGTAGCGCAGGCATTACGCATACAAGCGCAATACTCAATTATGCAATGAGTTATCAGGTTTTTTCAGGAGAAGTAAAAAAACTCGTCTAACAATGGTGTAACAAAACCATGGGTAAACGGCGTTAAATCGGATAAAATCGAAGAATTCCGGTAGCTAAGAGAGGAGAAGAAAAAAGCCTGCAAGTGTTTAATTTGCAGGCTTTTATAGGGGTGGACGATAGAGGATTCGAACCTCTGACCTCTACAGTGTAAATATCACATTGAGGCTATATGCCATTGATATAAAAAGAGTTACTGGCCTCTAAAAATTTTCGCGTAACATACGTGTAACAAAAATTTTATCACTATCGATCAATAAATAAAAGCAACGATTATGCTCTCACCTCTGGTTTTTCATGATTACTCCGCCATGAATCCGGAGCAATCCAATTGTCCTGAAAAAATCGCTTTGCCCTGAGTGCTTCCACAGCTGGAGATAGAAATACCTGCACCTGCTGCACCACATCAGCAAACGAGGACGGCAGGTATTCAAGACCAATACGTTTTCTGAAGGCATTCCATTGCACCTGCTTCTCCTCAATGAACTCTCTGGAAAAGATTTCTTTCATCTGGACGAGCGTTGTTCCCCGTTGCGCAAACGTCTGCCTGATGGCTTCTGCGAGACTGGCACCTTCGAAGTCATACTGGCGTGAGAGCATCCAGATATCATAGAAATCTTTCATCCTGCTGTTGAGAATCCCAAGCTTGGCCATCACCTCAAACTTTTCGGCAATCATGCTTTCCCTGCTGTAACAGTAGAGTTCAGCCTGAGGGAAATTCAGTAATGATGGTAACGATTCCTGTACTGGATCAGGGTAGACCTTGTCTCCAAATCCAATATCAAGCTGGATAGTCAGTCGGGCGGCATCAAGATCATCGCGAAATCGTATGCGCAATCCTTCATAGTCCGCATCTTCCGTTATCGGCTCAACGGTGATTGATTCCGGATCGAAAACGATCCCGTCTCCTTGTTTTTCAACGGCTAAAACCTGACGGATAATGGTCGTGATACTCTCTGGGGCGTTTCCTGTTCTGCCGAGCATATCGATATCCATTGTCGGTCTTGCCAAGGGAGCATGCCAGACCCTGAGCAACAATGCCCCCTTGAGAATGAAACGATCTGCGAATGAAGAAACCGACAGACGGTAGAGAAAGCGCTCCATAGCATAGTATTGCAACAGCTCCTGAAAAGGCCTGTTTTCCTGTCGCGCCTTGTTCAACAGTCTTTGCCTGACCGAGGCTCCAATATTTTTGATCGCTTTTGCACTCACAGCGTTGCCTCCAAATATGGTTTCATGACTGAGGCAACACGGCACACCTCTGCATACTGCATGAGCGCATGCAGATTCTTATGCATTCTCTGCCGATACAGTTTGAGTGCTTCGAGCACGATATCCATCCCGATCCTGTTACGAAATTTGAAGCAGTCTACAAGCGTCTTTTCCGGACTGTAGATCTTCACCGAAACACCATCGAGCTGATGCGTTTCAATACCGATCTTGAAACAAGAGGGTGAAAACCGGAAAACCGTAACCGGAGGATACTCGATTCTTGGTTGTTCGGCACCTTTTTCAAGCGCAAGAGATACGCTGTGTGGAACCTGGGTGGTCATCTCGTGAAAGGAGAGTGCCGAAACCAGGCAAAGTACACCATTCGGAACCCTCAGTGCAACGGTGATAAGATCAGGATATTCGAGCTGCTTCCACCCTTTGAGCTGGTAAATCCCTCGAGAAAGCTCTTCAAGCTCACCGCTGTCACGAAGACTGTAAAGCGTCCGGGGATGAATACCAAGACTGATCGCTTCCCGGGTACGGATGAGGCCTCCCTGGGCAAGAATAAGAGCTTTGGCCTTATCTGCAACTATACTTTGTTGTGACATTTTTCATGCGGATAGAAATACCATACATTATGTATAAGTATAGGTATATTTATCCTAACCAACAATAGACCAGAGAAGTATCGAAAAAGACTGAGGTAAATTTTTACCATTCGTTCCTCGAGCTTTCAGCGACTTTTGAGCTGTTCACTGCAAATTGCCTGAACTGGCTGAACAACATTTTATTGTTATTGCAAAACCGTATCGTTACAAGTGGAGCCAAGGTCTCCCGTCATAGAATCATGAACCTCAACCTGAAGCACCGATGCTTTTCAGAGTCATATCCGACATCCATAACGAGTTCTATCGAGAAGAGAGCAGCGAGGACTGGCAGATTCCGGAACTTGCCGAAGACAATGAGTCCGTGCTCATCCTTGCTGGAGATATCGGGCTGCTGAGCAGAAAACAGACATGGTTCGGTTTTCTTTCGCAGTGCTCAAAGCAGTTCAGAGACGTTTTTGTCATTGAAGGCAATCACGAATGGTATCACGGTAACATCGAGAAGCACTCCTGGCAGAACGCCATCGCCGAGCATGGATTTCACAACGTACATACCGGCCCACTCATTCTGGAGGAGAAAAAAATCGCCATCATCGGCACAACTCTCTGGACAGACTTTTTTGGCGGCAATCCAATCGCCATGTTTGATGTCAGTCATGGCCTCAATGACTATCGTCAGATAAAAGTCGGAGCCGATTATCACCGGTTACTGCCGGAGTACTTGCTCGCTCTTCATCACAAGCAGAAAAAAAGGCTTTTTGAAGATGTCGATCACTATACGGGACTCGGATACACCGTGATTGTGGTCACCCATCATCACCCCTCAATGCAAGGAATCGCCCCTGATTACCGAAACGACCTCCTGAATGCGGCATATGTGTCAGACCTTGAAAAAGAGGTACTCTCCCATAAAATAGACTACTGGATCTGTGGTCACTGCCATACCGCCATGGAGTATTCAATCGGCGAGACCAGAGTGATCTGCAACCCCAAAGGATATCCTCACGAATACGGAAACGGTTTTGATCCGCTCAAAACGCTGAACGTTCAGTGATTTAGCATTCGGAGATTGTAGCAGCTCTCGCCCCCTTTTATAAGATTAGCCACCTTCCTTGAAATCCATGATAAGTGTGAATACGGGTTCGCTTATACCAACTTATAACTGGTTATAACAATTTTACTCTATAATCAGGTATAATCTGACGACATTCAGAACCGGCGACCTCCTTATGTAATCGGCTACCTTCTGAGCTCTCAATCCTGCCTCATGTATTGGATTGATTGTAGACATTAAGAGTTGCAGGGATACTTCGTTCAGAACCGTAACTGAATAGAATGAATACCATCCCTTGTCTCACTTGTTGGATACTGACTTCAAGCTTTACCGACATTTCTGAACTTGTTTCAAAATTCGCAACAACTGCTTGAAGTTACCGTGGTGGAGACTCTTTCAGCTCTTCAGAATCCCACATATCTCGGTAGGTGTACACGTAGCTCGCCGTTGCGTTCAGATCGATGTCGTAATAATAGCGGCAAAGTCTGCGAAAAAGCTGGGCCATCGGTTCGAAGAAACAAAAATCGAGCAGGCGGTCGAGGGTATGCTCGATGAAATGAACATCCTTGCTGTTACTGCCAATAATATCGTCAACTACCGGGGTGTATTGCTGCAGCGCAAGCTCCGCAAGCCTTTGCATCTCTCCAGCAAGTGCCCTTATAGACTCAAAACGTTCGTCGAAGTGATTATTCATGGATCAAACGGGTGCTCTAATCCTGTTTTTTGGGAAACAAGTTTTATCTCAAGCTCGCAACCTACAGCCTACGCATATTTCCTTAGGGTAGTTATTGAGGGTATATGTTTTCCGCCTGACTCCAACCGGGATACCGCGCTCTTTGTAGTGCCGGATTTTTTGAGCCCAAAACGCCTTGAGAGAGAAAAGAAGCTAAACACGTTCGGGCTATTTGGCACCTAAAACACCAGAAACCTGAACAAAAAGATTGCAGAGGTAGCGCAGGCATTACGCATACAAGGGCAATACTCAATTATACAATGAGTTATCAGGTTTTTTCAGGAGAAGTAAAAAAACTCGTTTAACAATGGTGTAACAAAACCATGGGTAAACGGGGTTAAATCGGATAAAATCGAAGAATTCCGGTAGCTAAGAGAGGAAAAGAAAAAAGCCTGCAAGTGTTTAATTTGCAGGCTTTTTTGTGGGGGGTGGACGATAGAGGATTCGAACCTCTGACCTCTACAGTGTCAATGTAGCGCTCTAACCAACTGAGCTAATCGTCCTTTCTGAAAGGCTGTTAATATAGGCTTTCAATCATGAATAACAAAGCTTGTGCTGCCTTGTTATGCAATTTTTTTCTTTTTGCGGTCGCCGGAAAAGTATTCCGGTGCAGCTTTATTCTCGATGGTGTCGGCTGTGATGACACATTTATGGGTGCTTTTCATGGAGGGTATCTCGAACATGATGTCGATCATCACGTTTTCGAGTACTGAACGCAGGGCTCTCGCCCCTGTTCCCCGCTCTATGGCTATTTTGACTACCTGGTCGAGGGCCTCTTCGGTAAATTCAAGTTCAACGCCGTCCATTTCAAAGAGTTTCTTGTACTGCTTGGTGATGGCGTTTTTTGGTTCGACAAGGATGTTGCGCAGAGCCTTTTCATCAAGCATTTCAAGGGTTGATATCACGGGGAGTCGACCGATGAATTCAGGGATAAGCCCGTATTCGTGAAGGTCATCCTGCATGACCAGCTTGAGGATTTCGGGGTCGTAGCCGATTTGCGTGGTATTGACCTTTGCGCCGAAGCCCATGGATGATTTTGAGACCCTTTTGGCAATGAGCTTGTCGAGCCCTTCAAACGCGCCTCCGCAGATAAAGAGAATATTCTTGGTGTTGACGTTGATGAGTTGCTGTTCGGGATGCTTGCGCCCTCCTTTGGGCGGAACGCCGACAACGGCTCCTTCAAGAATTTTCAACAATGCCTGCTGGACTCCCTCTCCCGAAACGTCACGGGTAATGGAGACGTTGGCCGATTTGCGGGCAATTTTATCGATCTCGTCAACATAAATAATGCCGCGCTCTGCCCGTTCGAGGTTGAAGTCGGAGGCGTGAAGCAGTCGGGCAAGAATGGTTTCGACGTCATCACCAACATAACCTGCTTCGGTCAGCGAGGTGGCATCAACAATGGAAAAAGGCACTTCAAGCAGGTTGGCAAGCGTCTGGGCAAGGAGGGTTTTTCCTGTGCCTGTAGGGCCGATGAGGAGAATATTGCTTTTTTCGATGACAACTTCATCATCTGCCTGCTGCCGCTCCTGTGAGTCGATCCTCTTGTAGTGGTTGTAAACCGCTACGGCAAGTGACTTTTTGGCTGCGTCCTGTCCGACTACATACTGGCTAAGCGAATCCATGATCGCTTTCGGGTTTACAAGACGGGGCTGAAATGGCTGTTCAGGAACTCTTGCTGCTGGCGGAACTGCGTTAACCTCTTTGCGCAGAATATCAAAAGATGTTTTAATACAGCGATCGCATATAAACGCTTTGGGTCCGGCAATCATACTGTTGACCTCTTGGGCACTTCTGCCGCAAAACGAACAGAAGACTTGGTCGGTTGTGCCGTCACCGTTTTTTGTTTTACCTCTTCCCGGTTCTCGTTCTCTCGTCATGAAACAATCACACTTTCCGTCAAATTAATAAGCTTATACTTTTTAAAATCCCATTTTTGCAAGACTTTCCAGCAAAAGCTGAAGGGTCAGGCTCAGCTTGGGATGTCCTTCCTCAAAATGATCGAGAGCCTCGTTCATGCGCTTCATGAGAGATGCATCCTCATGGGTATTCCCGACTTTTTCATCGAGAAGCCGCTGCATATCCGCCCGGAGGTTCGACAGAACAACTTCCGTGTTTTCATCAATGGAGTCGACCTGTTCAAGCTCCTGGTGAAGCGTATCGAGAAGCTCCCTGAGTTTTTGCTGTTCCATAATCATCCCTCGTTAAATAATTTTTTACGGCAAACAGGTGTCACCCATCAGAAAGCGGTCACACTCACGTGCCGCAGCGCGACCTTCATGAATTGCCCACACGACAAGGCTCTGGCCTCTGCGGGCATCACCGGCGGCAAAGATCCCGTCACGGTTGGTACGATAGTTTTTTTCACTTGCCTTGATATTTGAACGCTCGTCCACGGCAACTTGCAGTTGCTGCAGAAGATGCTCTTCGGGCCCGATAAAGCCCATGGCAAGCAATACCAGATCGGCAGGAATGATCTGTTCAGTTCCAGGAACGGGCCGTGGCACAAAGCGACCTTCGTCTATAACCCACTCAACCTTGGAGACCTCAACGGCTTTCAGAGAACCTGTATCATCAGCAAGAAATTTCTTGGTCATCATGGAGTATTGCCGTGGATCTTCTCCCTGCACCATCGCAGCCTCTTCCTGCCCATAATCAACCTTGAAGGTTTTTGGCCATTCGGGCCAGGGATTATCCATCTGGCGATCGAGGGGTGGTTTTGGCATAATTTCAAGCTGCAGCACGCTTTTGCACCCTTGGCGTAATGAGGTAGCGACACAGTCCGTACCGGTATCGCCGCCACCAATAACAACAACATTTTTCCCTTCGGCCGAAAGGACTGGTGAATTTCCGTCAAGCAGGGCCTTGGTGCTTGAACGCAGAAAATCCATAGCATAAGAGATACCGGAAAACTCACGACCCTCTGCGGCCAGGTTACGAGGGTTTGTAGCGCCCGTACAGAGCACCACAGCATCAAACTCTTCGAGTAACTTGTCTGCCGGATAGTCTACACCAACCTCGGTGCTCTCCATAAAGGTTATACCTTCAATCTTCATCAGATCAATTCGGCGCTGTATAACAAGCTGTTTGTCAAGCTTCATATTCGGAATACCGTACATCATGAGACCGCCAAAACGATCATCCCGTTCAAAAACCGTGACGCTGTGACCAGCCTTGTTGAGCTGATCGGCACAGGCAAGTCCTGAAGGGCCCGATCCAACAATGACAACTCTTTTTCCTGTTCTGTTTGCAACTGTTTTTGGCTCAACCCACCCTTCTGCAAACGCATGCTCAATAATCGAGCACTCGATATTTTTGATGGTGACCTGCGGCTCTATGAGGCCAAGTACGCAGGAACCTTCGCATGGAGCAGGACAGACTCGTCCGGTAAATTCCGGAAAGTTGTTGGTTTTTATCAAACGGTTATATGCTTCGTGCCAGAATCCTTTGTAGACATAATCATTCCACTCAGGAATAAGATTATGAATCGGGCAACCACTTGTCATCCCGCTCAACATGAATCCTGTATGACAGTATGGTGTACCGCAATCCATACAACGGGCTCCCTGCTTCTGCAGTTCCCCTGCCTCCATCTCCTTGTGAAACTCTTTCCAGTCTTTTATCCTTTCCAGAGGCGCCCTGTCGGCGGGCAATGCTCTCTGGTACTCCATAAAACCCTTAACTTTACCCATATCAATGATTTAATCTTTTTCAAACCGGGTTGCACCACCATGCCAGGGTATTAATTCCCTGAAACTCGTGACGGGTCATTAATATTTTTATGAAAAGCGGCCATAACCGCTTCATCACCACTGAGCCCAGCAGCCTCAACCTCTTTCATGGCATCAAGAGCTCGACGGTAATCCCGCGGCATCACCTTGACAAAACGCTGACGAAAAAGATCCCAGCCATCAAGAATAGACTGACCGAGGTCGCTTCCGGTATAGCTGACATGCCTCTCAATCATGGACTGAAGCCCTGCAAACTCCATCAAGTCTTCTATCGGAGAGAGATCAACCATCTCGCGATTGCAGTTATCGGCAAACGTGCCATCCACATCGTAGACATAGGCCATACCACCCGACATGCCTGCCGCAAAGTTCCTGCCTGTTTTGCCGAGAATGATCACGGTACCGCCGGTCATGTATTCACAACCATGATCACCAATTGCCTCAACCACAGCGCTCAAACCGCTGTTGCGGACACAGAAGCGCTCTCCGGCCATTCCTCTGATAAAAGCCTCTCCTGAGGTTGCTCCATAGAATCCGACATTGCCGATGATGATATTCTCTTCCGGCACAAAAGAAGAGCCTTGAGACTGATAGACAATTATCCTGCCGCCGGAAAGACCCTTGCCCACATAGTCGTTGGCATCGCCTTCAAGTTCGAGTGTCATGCCATTCGGAATAAAGGCGCCGAAACTCTGACCGGCAGAGCCGATAAATTTCAGGTGAATCGTGTCGTCAGGCAATCCTTTGGCGCCATACGCCTTTGTCACTTCATAACCGACAATGGTGCCGACAACCCTGTTTGTATTCCGAATCGGAAGAGTGGAGACAACCTTCTCCTTCCTTTTGATGGCTGGCTCGCAGATGGAAAGCAGTGTGGTTCGATCAAGACTTTCGTCTAGGCTGTGCTCCTGCTGGATGGAACAGTAGCGCGTTTCATGCTCACCCACCTCAGCCTGGTAAAGAATTTTGGAAAGATCAATACCCTGTGCTTTCCAGTGATTGACCGATTTTTTCATGCTCAGCAATTTAGTACGTCCGACAAGTTCGTTCAGGGTACGCACACCAAGGCGTGACATGTATTCCCGAACACCCTCAGCAAGAAAACGCATGAAGTTTTCAACATGCTCCGGCTTGCCCTTGAAGTGCTTGCGCAGTTCAGGATTCTGGGTGGCAACACCAACCGGACAGGAGTCGTCCTGGCAGCACCGCATCATGATACATCCCATCACCACAAGAGTGGTTGTTGCAAAACCGAACTCCTCTGCACCAAGCATTGTGGCAATAATAATATCGCGTGCCGTTTTTAACTGGCCGTCTGCCTCAACAACGATGCGGCTGCGCAGGTTATTGAGCACAAGGGTCTGGTGCGCCTCGGCCAAGCCAAGCTCCCAAGGCATACCTGCATGCATGATGCTCGAAACAGGTGATGCACCGGTTCCGCCATCATGGCCACTGATAAGAACCACGTCCGCATGAGCCTTGGCAACGCCGGCAGCGATGGTTCCTACGCCAACCGTGGAAACAAGCTTGACGTTGATGCGCGCCGTATGATTGGCATTTTTAAGATCATGAATAAGCTGGGCCAGATCTTCAATTGAATAGATATCATGATGAGGCGGCGGAGAAATCAGGCCTACACCAGGAGTTGAGTGTCGTACTTTGGCAACCCATGGATAGACTTTTGTGCCCGGAAGCTGTCCACCCTCGCCAGGCTTTGCGCCTTGAGCCATTTTGATCTGAATCTCATTGGCACTGGCAAGATACTCGCTGGTAACGCCAAACCGTCCCGAAGCGACCTGCTTGATGGCCGACATTCTCGAATCGCCATTGGCATCTTTTTTGAATCGCGCAGGATCTTCGCCTCCTTCACCGGTATTGCTCCTGCCCCCAAGCCTGTTCATGGCAATGGCAAGGGTTTCATGAGCCTCCTGACTGATGGAGCCGTAAGACATAGCTCCGGTCTTGAACCTTTTCAGAATGGCCTCAACCGGCTCGACCTCATCAAGCGGCACTGGCTGATCGCTGAACTTGATATCCATCAAGCCACGGATCGTGCAGAGATGCTCGCTCTGGTCGTCAATGAGGTTCTCATATTTTTTAAACAGCTCATAATTTGACGTTCTGCAGGAGTGCTGCAGAAAATGAATTGCCTCAGGGCTGAAGAGATGGTACTCACCGCTGTGACGCCATTTGCGTTCACCGCCAGCTTCCAGACCACGGTCAACCTTGTTGCCCGAAGGTGGAAATACTGCTTCATGGCGCCGGCGTACCTCCTCGGCAACAATATCGAGGCCGATACCTTCAATACGGGTTGGGGTACGGGTAAAGTATGCGTCAACAAGCTGGGTATTGAGGCCAACTGCCTCAAAAATCTGAGCACCGCGGTAACTCTGGATCGTTGAAATACCCATTTTGGCCATGGTCTTCACCACGCCCTTGACGGCTGCCTTGACATAGTTCTTTTTTGCAACATACACATCAAGCTTGATGTGCCCCGCGGCAACCATTGACTTGACCGTCTCAAGCGCCATGTAGGGGTTTACGGCACCAACGCCATAACTGATAAGCATGGCAAAATGATGTACCGTCCTCGGCTCAGCCGATTCAAGAACCAGACCAATCCGTGTCCTTATGCCTGCATTAATGAGGAAATTGTGCAGGCCGGAAACCGCCAGAAGCGCCGGAATCGGCGCACGATCATTGTTAAGCTCTCCCTTGTCGGAAAGAATAATGATGTTGGCGCCCTTACTTGCCGCCTGTTCAGACTGACGGTAAAGGTCGTGCATTGCAGCCTCGATACCCTTCCCGCCCTGTGCCACATCATAAAATATCGGAAGCGTAACCGCCCTGAATCCTGGTTTATCGATGCCACGAATCTTTTCAAGGTCTTGATTCGTCAAAATCGGATGAGGCAGGCGAATGCGACGGCAATTCAACTCTGAAGGCTCAAGAAGCTCTCCTTCAGTGCCAAGCATGACCATTGTCGAGGTTATCAGCTCCTCCCGGATCGAATCGATCGGGGGGTTGGTGACCTGGGCAAAAAGCTGCTTAAAATAGTCATAGAGCAGTTTCGGCTTGTTGGAAAGCGCGGCAAGAGGCGTATCGTTGCCCATCGATCCAACCAGCTCCACCCCTTTTTCACTCATGCTCTTTATCTGCAAGGTAAGGTCTTCCTGGGTATAGCCGAACACCTTCTGACGGGCGGTAAGACTATACTTATCCTCATCCGGATTTTTCAACTGCGGATGATCGGGCAATGCTTCCAAATCAATAATGTTCCGCTCGATCCATTCGCCATATGGCTGTTCACTGGCAATAGTTTCCTTGATCTCTTCATCGGAAATGATGCGTCCCTGAGCAGTATCAACAAGAAACATGCGACCCGGCTGCAAGCGGTCTTTTTTAAGAATCCGCTCTGGAGCAATATCAAGCACACCAACCTCGGAGGCCATGATAACAAGGTCATCCTTCGTAATATAGTAACGCGACGGACGAAGCCCGTTGCGGTCAAGGACGGCGCCAATTTGCACACCATCGGTAAAGGTGACAGATGCCGGGCCGTCCCAAGGCTCCATGAGACAACTGTGATACTCGTAAAAAGCTTTTTTCTCCGCCGAGAGCCCGCCATTGCCGGCCCATGGCTCCGGGATGATCATCATGGCTGCGTGAGCAAGTGAACGGCCGGAAAGCACCAGGAATTCAAAGGCATTGTCGAGAATGGCCGAATCGCTGCCATCCTCCAGAATAATCGGTTTGATACTCTCTATCGCATTACCGAACACTTTCGACTGAATATTTTTTTCCCGTGCCTTC
>CAIPKT010000209.1 GCA_903865705.1 uncultured Chlorobiaceae bacterium | reverse complement strand
GGCGAGCAAGGGCTGAGGACAAAAGCCCGACATCACGAATGCCGGGGCTTCCACCGTGCACAGCAATTTGTTCGTCATGTATGGCAATGACTACCCCATCCAAAAGCCAGCGCCAAGTCATTTGGCAAGCTTATGGAGAGCGTTCCGGTATTCAGACATGCCGCGACGAGCTACCTCCATCTGCTCAGCAAATTCCGGATCGTAGGGGGTTACCGTGTACCCTGTTGGCGTTTCCGTTAAAAATACGACATCACCTTGCTTTACCTTAAGGCGATCAACCGCTGCCTTAGGCAGGATAACGCCTGTTGAATTGCCAATCTTTGTTACCGTAGCACGCATAACAGTACCTCCGTTTTTTGTTATACCACATGTTATAACAAAATAAATCCATAGTCAAGTGAGTTTTTCAGCCTTTTACCGATTTGTCCGGTTTTGACCTTTTCGCCCCCGGTTACTTGCATCTTGTAGCCGCAAAAGCACTGTAAAGCGGCAGGAATGTGATCTTTTGCTCTGGAAGATCTGCATACCGGCGATCGGAAAAGACAAGTGCCTTGCCACATTCCGGGTACGCCGCAAGAAAGAGGTGCAGGCTCCTTAAACTGCCGGTAGCGCCGCTTTTTACCTCAACCGGATGAATCTTGCCGTCCAGAACAGCCAGATAGTCAACTTCAGCCGAACTGCTTTTGGCCTGCCTGTCCCAGTAATAAAGGCTCCCCTGCTGCGATACCAGCATCTCTTGTCCGACAAACTGTTCTGCCATAGCTCCCCGATAGATGGCAAGCAGATCGCTTTTAGCATACTCAATATCATTCGGCATACCAGAGAGGTAGCGCATCAATCCAATATCGAGCATGAGCGCCTTAAATAATTTGGCAGAGGCCGTTGCACCTAAAGGAAGCCCTGATGGATCGACCGAAGGAATCCTTCGAGCTACCTGAGCCAGACACAAGGCGTCAAATGCTTTTTTCAGTGTCGGATTGCTGTACCCTTCGCCCAGGCGTGCATATTTGATCTGTTTTCCGATATGCTGCGACAGGGAGGTAAAGACCGAGTCGAGACAAAAGCGGTCAACCCTCGGAGTATATTTGGCAAAGTCCATCCTATAAGATTCTGCAATCTCTTGTTGTACCTCAAATGCATCACGCAATGAGTTGTTTTCGAGGTATGCCTTGACAGCCGCAGGCATTCCCCCGATAAAAAAATAGCGTTTCAGCTCTTCGCGCAACAGTTCATGCACTGCAGGTGATATCTCAGCCGGATTACCCAGAACAGCCGTTGCTGCAGGGGCGTTGCCGATTGCCTCCAAATATTCAGCAAAACAGAGCGGATAGAGATTGAGAAACTGAACCCTGCCGACAGGAAATGAGCTCTCTTCAAGCGCAAATTCAAGGAGCGAACCGGCTGCCACGACATGCAGCTCCGGAATTTCCTCATAAAAATAGCGCAGGGCGGTTATGGCACGGGGACACGCCTGTATTTCATCAAAAAAGAGCAGCGTTTTTCCCGGTATGATTTTTTGCTGGAGAAGAACTTCAAGGTCGGAACAGATACGTGTTACGTTAAGATCGCCATCGAAGAGTTGGCGCAGGGGCTTATTTCGCTCAAGATCGACGAGAGCAAGAGATTCAAAGCGGCGTTTTCCAAACTCTTTGAGTGACCAGGTTTTGCCAACCTGACGCGCGCCCCGCAGAATGAGAGGTTTGCGGCGTTTTCCATCCTTCCAGCGCCAAAGATCGTTATCAATAAATCTTAGCATGTGCCATAGTTAAGGTGGCCAAATATCAGATATTTTAATATACAAGGCAATTTAGATATAAATTATTTAGAAATACAAGGCAATTTGATCGGTAAGCGAGAAAAGCTAAGGATATTGATGGCAGGTGGTGCAGCTGTAAATAGCTGATCATCATTTTTAAAATATCCCGAGATTACATCATGAAATAAATGTAAATTTTACTTTAGCCTTTGGTTGTGTTGAAAAAGAAAGGCATACTTCGATCACTTAACACTCATACATAATAGCATCGATATTTGAACAGCTTTTGCCTTTTAATGCAATGGAAATCAGAACAGATTTATACTTAGGTGACTGTGAAAAAGTTCTCAAAAAAATACCGGATAATTCGGTAGATTTAATATTTACGTCTCCACCCTATGCCGACCAAAGGAAAAAAACCTATGGGGGTACTCATCCAGACCAATACGTTGCATGGTTTTTACCAATATCAGAGGAACTACTGAGGGTACTGAAGCCAACAGGAACCTTTATACTGAATATCAAAGAGAAGGTACTTGATTGTGAACGGAGTACCTATGTGATGGAGCTCATTCTTGAGATGAGAAAACAGCAGGGATGGTTCTGGACTGAAGAATTTATCTGGCACAAAAAAAACTGTTATCCTGGTAAATGGCCAAATCGGTTCCGTGACTCATGGGAACGGCTACTTCAGTTCAATAAAAGCAAACAGTTTTACATGAACCAGAATGCTGTAATGGTTCCAATGGGTGACTGGTCAAAGTCCAGGCTCAAGAAACTGAGCGAAACCGATAAAACACGTGACGAATCAAAAGTTGGCAGTGGATTTGGAAAAAACATCTCAAACTGGCTCGATAGAGAGATGGCCTATCCGACTAACGTTCTGCATTTGGCCACAGAGTGCAATAATAAAAACCATAGCGCCGCTTTTCCAGAAGGACTTCCCGAATGGTTTATCAAACTATTCACGAAAGAAGAAGATACAGTGCTCGATCCGTTCATGGGATCTGGAACGACCAATGCTGTCGCAAAAAGAATGAAGAGAAACTCTATTGGCATTGAAATTGTCCCAGAGTACTATGCCATGGTCAAAAATGAACTGAACCCGGTAGAACTGTATCTGCTGGAACAAAAAAACGGATATGACCCCACTTACCCTGAACGACGTATCGAAGTACGTTGAAAAAAACATTGGCACCTTTCATCAGAAAAGAATTGCTAGTCTGGATGGACTCAGCCTGTCTAAGGTGCTGAAAAGAAAAAATCCTTATCTTTTTAAGGCAAAATATGTCCTGACTGCTGAACAGATTGTAAGGGGATTGGTTGACGCTCACATCTCATCTAATGAAGAAACTATATTTGGTGACTGGCTGGAAGGTCTTGCAATATTTATTAATGAAAAGGTTTATTCAGGCAGGAAATCGGGGATAAACGGTATCGATCTGGAGTTTGATACGGATGGAAAACGGTTTATCGTCAATATTAAGTCCGGTCCGAATTGGGGCAATTCCAGCCAAATTTCAAAAATGAAATCAGATTTCAAAACAGCGGCAAAAACTCTACGGACGAGCAATTCAGGAATTCAGGTAATCGCTGTAAATGGATGCTGTTATGGAAGAAACAATAAGCCGGATCAAGGAGACTATTTTAAGTACTGCGGTCAGAAATTTTGGGAGTTTATTTCTGGTGATTCAGCCTTATATACAGAGCTAATTGAACCATTAGGACATAAAGCAAAAGAAAAAAACGAAGAATTCCAGCAATCATATGCGCAGATGATTAACAAATTCACTAAAGAATTTGGAAACCAGTATTGCGATGATGATGGAATCATCAACTGGAAAAAACTGGTAGAATTCAATTCATCAACGGTTTTACCCGAAAAAAAATGATTTCCATCAAAACAAACGTAACTCTTTCACTTTCCACCCCGTTACTTATCCAGAAAAATCGCATCAATTGATTCTGCTTTTTTTGGCTCATCATAATATACACGCATAAACTTTCAGCTTATCGTGCCCACGTCACCCCCGATTACCGGAACACCCATTATGGCTTCCGCATGGTCTTCGTGCCTTAGTCAGTTAGCAGCTCAGACCGCCTTTGCTTTTGAATGAGAGGGCAACTCCGGCAGCTCGCATTGTCGCACGCCTGACCGCTCCGCCCGCGCATTGTCATACCATTGGCGTTGATCATGTCATCAGGGGGGGAGCGGAAATTCGTTAACAGCTATTGGGAGCGGGATCATGCTGTGGAGTGGAAGAGAGGCAAGCAGCGAAATCACTATAGCGACAATATTCATCATTTATGAGCGAGCAACATGACCGTTTGTTAACTCGCACGGTTAAGCAATTGGGTTGGAGGTGTTGTTGACCTTGCTTATTCAAATGCAATTCCGCCAGCGAGACGCATCACCGCATGCAGAAATCGTGAAAACGTTTCGCTGGTTTCATTAGACTCTGACGGCGTCCCGTCTTCGTTCGGGTAATTGTTACTTCCATAAATGTTGCAAGAGCGGCGTCCCCATTTGATCCTGATTTCCCACTGATTGCCATCACAATAATCTAAATCGTGATATATTTTCTGCCAGTTCCAGATTCCTATCGCATCGATTTCGCTGCGGAAGGCGTCCCAGTCATCCTTTGTGGCAGAGATCAGATACTCGGTTGTGACGCCGTCGACACGCGCAGAGTATATAAGGTTGCTCCCGTCCAATTTCAGCGAGTAGTCGTTCCCGAAACATTCGCCACTCGAAATTTCCATCTTGCTCGGTCTATTCAGTTTCATCTCAATTCATGAAGGTCAACATTGTTTAGACTGATCTGCCTGATTCAGAAAAAAGCAGACGTTTTTTCCCATAGAACAACTGAATTTACGCATTAAAGCAACCCGTTCATGAGCCGCTGCGCCCCTCGCGGATCCGCGCTTCCCTGTCGCTCGCCACACCGCCCAGCCCTCTGGCTGGCATTGCGCGACCCGCTTAAGCTCCCCAAGAATGTGCAGAGCGCTTTAAGAGCCACCTGGCAAGGCGCCATGGCGTTCAGGGTAAGATTTTTACCCAACTGCGAAGTCTGTCGGATTCACGGGCGGCATGGAGCACTTTCTGGATCATGAGCCCGTCTGAAAAACCTGCGGCGTCATGAAGGGTTTTTTCCTTGTTCTGGAGTGCCTTGACAATACGGTGGGCCATAAAATAATCGTGCGGCGCCATCGAGCCTGATGGTTTTGAGGCTGCCGACCACTTCAACCGCCTGCAGTTGATAGTCGAGGTTGGGTTCAAAGTGCAGTTTCACTCCTGATCCTCCAATCGCCGTGCGGCTTCAATTGCATCCCGTTCACGCTCAATCTCCAGACGAAGCTCTTCCTCCGTTGGCAGCACCAGACGGTACCGGGTAGCAAACAGTTGTTCACTCTCATGCAGCACAGAGTATCGAACAACGGATTGATCTTTATGTTCACAGAGCAAAATACCGACAGTCGGGTTATCGTCTCCGCCACGCTGGCCTTATCGCTGCTGAGCAGCAATCGCTCAAAATAGAGCGTGCCAATCTGCCGATCGAGTGCGCGAACATTCCAGTTTTGCAAAGCGGACTCATTCATGTACCATATTCGGGCTTCCGTGCTGCTGACTCGCAGCAGTGTCCGATAATGCGTCCAGATCAATTCGTGACGCAGCGCGTCACACATTGGAAAAGCCTTATAAAGGAAGAGATAAGATCAAGTTCATTGGGATGCCAAGATTATACACTGCATCATATTTATCATTTATTCACATCAAATAAAAGAGATACAGGCAATTCTTCGGGCTTGACTACAGCAGCTTTCCGCCGGAAAAGATCTTCAGCCCGATAACGCCGCTGAGGATCAGCAGCAGGCAGAGAATGCGGGCAATATCGCGGGGTTCATTGAATAATATTATACCAAAGATTGCAACTCCGGTGGCACCGATTCCGGTCCAGACAGCGTAAGCCGTGCCAATCGGAATCGTTTTCATGGCAAGTGAGAGGAACCAGAAACTTGCTGCCATGGCAACAACGGTAATGAGTGACGGCAAAGGTCTGGTAAACCCTTCGGTGTATTTGATGCCTATTGCCCAGCCACACTCCAGACAACCGGCAATGATGAGGTAAATCCATGACATGGCGTTCAGGGTAAGATTTTGACCCAACGGCGAAGTCTGTCGGATTCGCGGGCGGCATGGAGCACTTTCTGGATCATGAGCCCGTCTGAAAAACCTGCGGCGTCATGAAGGGTTTTTTCCTTGTTCTGGAGTGCTTTGACAATACGGTGGGCCATAAAGGCAAAGCCAACGGCAAAAATACCATGTACGGCAAGGGATGACTGCCTGATTTTTTCCTGCAAAACGAGTTCATCCCACGAGAGCATCGGTTCAATTTGCTTCCATCGGGGAGCGTCGATAAGGCTGCGTCCACCTTTTGCTTCATTGTTTGCAATCTCCCATAATCGTGCGGCGCCATCGAGCCTGATGGTTTTGAGGCTGCCGACCACTTCAACTGAAAACCAGGTGTAGGCTCCAACCGTTGTGACGTGCATCAGCGAGGTACTTCCAAGAGCGATGGATGATGGGCCGAATTTCATCATCATGGCGAAATTGTCGTCGGAAGTGACGGCACAGGGCTGGCCTGATTTGTCGGGGCGAAACGGGATACTGGTTGAGAGGTTGCATGAAACTTCAGCAATTTCACCGACCAGGAAGCGGTTCAAATCGACCAGATGAGAGCCCAGAGCGCCAAGGGCTCCGCCACCTTTTTCGGCATCACACCACCATGACCAGGGCATGTCGGGGCGGTTGCGGCTGGCAAGATTGATCACGGTGCGCACTTCATAGACTTTACCGATTTCACCGCTGTCAATCATCTGTTTCATGCAGCGAACTGCGGGATGAAACCGCATTTGATGATCGAGAATCGCCAAACCAGATGCGTTCCCTGCAAAGTCGGCCATGACTTCGGCATCCGCAACATTGAGTGCAAAGGGCTTTTCACAAAGCACACTTTTGCCGCTTTGAAGCAGGCCGGTCACCATTTCCGCATGAAGAAAGGGTGGCGTGGTAACGCAAACCAAATCAAGGTCGCAGTGCAGCATGTCGCGCCAGTCGGCAAAGCCCTGGCTGATATCGAACCGCTGCATGAACGATTGACGGTGCTCGGCGGTCGGGCTTGCCACTGCCGACAACTCGACATTTTCCATCATTGAAAATGCTGGAGCTTGCGCCACTTTAGCCCAGCCGCTTCCTATAAAGCCTATTTTTATCATTTTTTTCGCCATTCTTATCAGCTATATCTATAGCTTTTAACCTCTTACAAAGCAAACGAGCAACTGAACCGAGGAATTATTTCGCGAATCAAAGTAAGGAATCGTTTTTTCAGAATAAAGATTTTTCAGCGATTCTGGCTAATTAACACCATTCCTACTCCGGAAATATTCTAAAAAATTAAGGTAATGAAAGTCTATCGCTTCAACAGTATAAGGGGAATATTTTATTTCCTCTTAAAAAGAGTGCTCTTGCAGTTTAAACGTCCATAAATAGCGGGTAACAATAGTCGCGCCTTCATGACCTAACGTCCACGTTATAGACACGATCCTGATGCCCAGCGGAGCCTTGCAACGATTCATCCGCCGTAAGGGCTGCCGTTTTTAAGGTTGCTTCGGGGAAGAACCACCCGCCTTGCCGCTCTCTGTGATTGCCGAATATACGATATCGGGTAAAAGAACGTTTGATTATAATGATTGGGGAGAGTGGCGGCAAGCGGCGTTGACCTGCATCTCAGGCCAGATATTGCGCTAAATTGTATGAGGTTACATTTTTTTTTACTATCGAATACAAACCGAAAGTCTTGAAAAAAGCGCAGAAAAACGATGACTATTGGTATTGTTTGGTGAGGAATCGGAGGTAAAAATGGTTGTTAAACGGTATGCCCTTAAAAAATATGTGCGGAAATGCAAAATTTTTATAAATTTAGTTCATGAACTCACCATCCGAAAAAATTGCCATTACCGTTAATACCTTATTGTATATCATCCAGAAGTCAGGCGGCATCTATGATTTCCATAAGGTATTTAAAATTATGTATTTCGCGGATCAGAAACATCTGTCGAGGTATGGGTGTGCTATTACTGATGATACCTATATCGCCATTGCCAATGGCCCGGTACCGTCAATGGCTTACGATATTTTAAAATCATTACGGGGTGAGGGCCTTTTTACTTCACAGAAAGACCAATTTACTCCGTACTTTGAGCTACAAATAAACAAACACACCGTAAAGGCAAAAAAGAACCCTGACCTTGATTATTTGTAAGAATCTGAGATGCGATGCATTGACGAATCCATCGAAGAGAATTACCATCTCAGGTTTTCAGATTTAACAGCGAAATCTCATGATACTGCATGGCAAAAAGCGGTATCCAATGGTGAAATAGATCTCCTTGATGTTGCAAAGTGTGGCGGTGCTGGAAATGACATGATTGAGTATATCAAAGAGAGCAGTGAGAACCGGTTAGCTGCATTTGAATGAGTTTAGGTGAATTTTTCCCGGAAGCCTTTAAGGCTGATTACGCCAGAAGGAACCTGGAAGTTGGGAGTGTTCTTAAGCTCTACGTCACGGATACAAAACCACCAAAAGAAAAACGATTTATCATTGTAGGAAAGAATATTGACGGGCTCTGTCTGGCAACCGTCAATTCAGAGATCAATGAGAACATCAATTGCAAAACACCCTCACCGGAAGTACGTAGGGCCAAATAGCTCATCGCCATCGGTATACAGATAACTGTGCGTTATGATCACCGTCCCGTAATGTCGCTACAAGAAACTGAGTAATATGATGGTCACTCCCCATCCCCCTTTGCATCCCACAACCTAAGCCGTTCCGCAATGGCATCAGGACTTGGTAGATCAGCTCGATAAGCTTCAGGGAGTTCAGGAACAACGGTATAGCTTGCAACACCTATCGGGCGGCTTGCTGTACGCAGGGCATATTCCACCACGGTCTTGTTTTTGTCACGGCAGATAATAATACCAATTGGTGCGTTTTCACCCTCCATTCGCTCCTGCTGGTCAAGGGCCTCAAGGTAAAACTCCATCTTCCCTTTATGCTCGGGTTGGAAGGCTCCGATTTTAAGCTCTATTGCTACAAGAGAGCGCAATCTGCGATGAAAGAGCAGCAGGTCAATAAAGTACTCCTGCCCTCCAACTTCAAGGCGGTGCTGGTTGCCAATAAAGGTAAAGGCACCGCCCATTTCGGAGAGAAAACGGCGAAGGTTCTGCACCAATGCTTGTTCCAGTTCCCGCTCGGAGTGTTCATCAGCCAGCTCCAGAAAGTCGAAAGTGTACGAGTCCTTGACCGCAAGCAAAGCCTGAGCTTGCAGTTCAGGAGAGAGTGTTTTATCAAAATTGGTCTGGTTGAGCAGGTATTTTTCGTAGCTTTTGTTGTCAACCTGGTGCTGGAGTACCGCCTTTGTCCAGCCAAACCTGGCTGTCGCCCGAAGATAGAATTCTCGTTCAAGCTCATCTTTGCATCGGGTGAAAATAACAAGATTTTTAGCCCAACTGATTTCTGCAACCAGCGGTTGCAGTTTTGAATGCTCTGCATAGGCAAGATAGAAATCTCTCATATTCCACAAATTGCGTGCAGAAAATCCGTTTCTGCCGGGAAATTCTGCCTGCAGATCACGGGCAAGCGTCTCCACTACCGCTTTTCCCCACCCGAGTTTCTGTTGTTTCCGATCAATGGACTCACCAATCTCCCAATAAAGCGCGACCATCTCCGTATTCACCGCCCGGAACGCCTGATACTGCCGCTGGCGAATACGAGACTTGATATCGACAAGAAATTCTGCGTATTCAGTTGTTCTGATCTCACTCATAACAGCTCCTTGATATGTGCAAGCACTTCGACACGTCCTGGGTATCCAGTGCAGCAATTTGATCCAGAAGCCCGGAGGAGTAAGAAAGAGTATTCAAAAAATAAAACAAATCAGTAATGCCCCGATTAAACATGAACAAGTCCCTGAAAACTCTTCAGAAAGAGTAATATTACAAAAAAATTTTCCAAAGCATGAATTTGAGAAACTTGAAAACAGCATCAGCACCATTATGGGAGTTCAGACTTTTCCTTCAATGTGACTCTCCGCATGGAATGAGTTCAACAGCTTTCCGAATTCTGTTGTATAGGCTTCGTTGTCTTTATCCCAACCGACAAATGACGGGATATAGTACAACCTGATCTCTTCAGCCAAATCCCTTCCCTTGCTATCAGGGAACTCCCATTCTTGAATCTTGCCAAACTCAATCAAACTGATGGGGAAAAGCCGTTTACCTTCCTCTCTTCTGTAATGTAACCTTTATGGAAGTTCAGGCTCCTGCTACTCTTTTATCATCGCTTGGTAATAAAAAATGTTGTTATCTTCATTGCAAACACAAATACCTCCCAAAGGGCTCCATCCTTTTTCTATCAGTTCATTCACCTCGGCTATTAAATTTGAAAAAGCGTTAGCATTCGCCACAGTGTATTTCATAATGGTTATCCTGTTTTGGTTGTGGGTTAATTTTTCAGTTTTCATGTCCGCTATTGGGAATTAACTAACATTGAATTTACTCAAAGCTGGGCGAATGTTCCTGTCACAGTTTCCTGCCCGGCGGGCTCGGTTATCTTGTTCAGGAAGTCCTGATGGTCAGCCTTCTTCATGTACCATCTGCGCACTATCTTTGGGGGCGCTTCAGGATGCGAATTTCACAAAACCCTGAACGTACTCTTTTTTAGGTTCATGAGCAGAGATCCTTATACCACCGTGAGCTGGCCGTTCATCAGCATGGGTAGAAGCCAGTCACGGAGCTGGGTGAGTTCCCTGTTTTGCTGGTGGTAATTCTTCATCTGCAAAAACAATGGTGCCGCGAGACTTGTATATGCCTTTACAGTTGATTCATCAGGAAGCACCAAGAGTGACTCATCAAGTACCCCTTTGTTGATGTGTGGCTGCTGCGCCCCAGTTCTCAGCACCATTAATCGCGGTATTTCGCGAACAAGGTAAGGGAAGATAAAGCAGTGTTTGAACGTGCTGGATTCGACAATGCCAACGACCGACTGATTCGTTGCTGCTTCAATTCCAAGTATGGATGCTCTAAGGTGACGGACTATTGAGAGAATCACAGTGCCCTGCGGGAGAAGTTTCGCAGGCGAGTTCTGTAACCCCAAGTATGATATTCGTTCGTCAGGATCTACGACAAATGTGCCTGGATTTTCAGCAGAACTCAACCAATTGACTTCACTCGGGGTCCAATATTCATAGCAAAGTCCGGACTCAACAAATCTATTCTCGATCAGGGATGGGCGGAGTTTCGCAGGCAGTTAGAATACAAACAGCTTTGGCGTGGCGGAGAGGTCGTTACCATCAATCCAGGCTATACGAGTCAAGCGTGTTCTTCCTGTGGACATGTGTCCAGTGAGAACCGTAAGACACAATCCAGGTTTGAGTGTGTTGTGTGTGGATATGCTGAAAATGCAGACCTGAACGCAGCACTCAATATAGAGGTGGCTGGACAAGCCATATCAGCCTTCCAAGTGAACGGTGCAACAAGGCCGTCAGCAAAAGGCACTCGCCGAAGCTATCAGCACCACGGGGTGTCTGACGC
>CAIPKT010000208.1 GCA_903865705.1 uncultured Chlorobiaceae bacterium | reverse complement strand
TCGACAAGGCTATCTCGACATCATGCAACTCAATCCTGAACGTTTTGTCTGTATCAACGCACTTGGTACTGTAGCAGTTATTCACAGCCAAATAACGGCTTTTCTAAGGGAATGCTTACCGACCGACCTGTCAATACTTGAACAAAAATGACCACTGCGCATTACTCTTGAAAATATATGTAAAAACGCCTGTATCATAGAACAAATTATATAGTTTCGCCTGTTTTTTATGAAAGAATTGTACCGGATTCTGAAAGATTTTGATTAAATTATAGTACATGTAATTACGTCGTCATCACATCCTTATACTGGTAACGCATGCACGAGAGTATTCTTAAAGAGCGTCAGTTAAGCACTGTTTCAACAGCAATCTCATTACAGGATATCCGAACCCTGAAGGAACTCTACCAGCTCAAAGCGGAAACCCGTGAATTGCGCGCACCGGTAGTAAACAACATTATCAAGCAACGGGTTGTCGGGCAGGCGTGTGTGGAGTCACTGAAAAACGCGCTTTACTCGCTTGAAACCATTTACATTGATGACGACACCGGTCACCGGCTCTTGCGACTTGACGGTATGAAGCAAATTCATGTAGACCTGACCTATGAAATCAGGGAGCTACAGAAAGACATCTACTACCTTGAACATGGCGAAGACAAGTTCATTCACTACCTCGCAAAATTTATTCCAGATTTCCGTAGCTATATCAATGAAGGGGTTACCCTGCTCAAGGGAAAGCACTTTGACGCTTTTATCACCGATCGTGACGGAACCACCAACAACTATTGCGGACGATACCGCTCCTCGGTACAGCCCATTTACAACTCGGTATTCCTCACCCGCTTTGCCAAGAACTGCTGCGACTACCCGATTATTATTACCTCGGCTCCACTGAAAGATTTTGGCATCCTGAATGTTTCAATCAACCCAAGCAACACGTTTGTTTACGCAGGTTCAAAAGGAAGAGAATTCATTGATCTCGATGGCGAGTTTAACAGCTTCCCCATTGAAGAAAAAAAGCAGCAACTGATCAATATCCTGAACGAACGAATGGTGGTGCTCCTTCAGGAACTGGATTATGAAAAATTCAATTTTATCGGCTCGGCCCTGCAGATTAAATTTGGCCAGACAACGGTTGCCCGCCAGGATATCAGCCACTCCATCAAGGATGACGAATCTTCTGCATTTCTTGAAAAGGTAAAAGGCATCGTTCGGGAGGTAGACCCAAGCGGCCGCAACTTCAGAATTGAAGATACCGGCCTTGATATCGAAATCATTTTGACAATCGATGCACCTTCCGGTGACTCGCCAATCAAGGATTTTGATAAAGGTGACGGGCTGGCCTTTATCTACAGCAAACTGGGGATGGGCGAATCGAAAGGATCAACACTTGTTTGTGGCGATACATCTTCAGACATTCCAATGTTGAAAACTGCAATGGAATTGTTTGACGATGTATGGGCTGTATTTGTAACGAGGGATGAAAAGCTTAAACAGCAGATTAAGGAGATTTGCCCTAACAGCTTTACGGTACCCTACCCCGACATTCTCCTGACCATCCTTGGTCTGCTTTCCCTGTGATAACGATTTGGTTTATGATAATCTTTTAACGACTGGAATAAGTAACATGTTCAAAGGCGCAATTTTCGATCTCGACGGAGTCATCACGGGTACGGCAAAAGTTCACAGCCTTGCCTGGGAATCGATGTTTAATAATTTCCTCAAAAATAATGCAGAGTTAAACAACGGGACTTACTTTCCTTTTGACCCTGCGCACGATTATCACAAGTATGTAGACGGCAAGCCTCGCATGGAGGGTGTCAAAAGCTTTCTTTCGTCACGTGATATCGAACTCCCATTTGGGGAACTGGATGATGATCCGGAAAGAAATACGGTCTGCGGTCTTGGAAACCGCAAAAACAGCCTCTTTACCGAAATTCTTATCAAGGAAGGACCTGAGGTTTACACCTCATCTATTGATTTGATCAAGGTACTCATATCAAAAGGAATCCGAATTGGTATTGCCTCATCAAGCTGCAACTGCCAGCTTATCCTGAAGCTTGCCAAACTTGAACATCTCTTTGAAACGCGTGTGGACGGAGAGGTTTCCATCCAGCTTAGCCTGAAGGGAAAACCGAATCCCGATATTTTCATCATGGCGGCCAAAAACCTTGGCCTGGAACCCCACGAATGTGTTGTTATTGAGGATGCTATTTCAGGTGTTCAAGCCGGTTCCAGAGGTAATTTTGGTCTGGTACTCGGTATTGCCCGTGACATCGAAGGATCGAAACTAAAGGAACAGGGCGCTGATATTGTTGTCGGTGACCTTGGCGAAATCACCTGTGAAGAGATTGAACGCTGGTTCAGAAAGGGTCTTGAGTTTGATGGCTGGAACCAGACCTATACCGATTATTCCTCTAAAGATGAAAAACTTCGCGAAACACTGACCTCGTGCGGCAATGGCTACCTTGGAGTGAGAGGTGCTTATGAGAGCTCTTCCTGTTCCAACCACCACTATCCCGGCACCTATATTGCCGGAATATTCAACAGGGTACCTTCGGAAGTGCATGGCCAGACGGTTTACAACAATGACTTTGTCAATACTCCAAACTGGCTGCCCGTAGAGTTCCGGATCGGGGGGGGAGAGTTTATTGAGCCGCTTGGACAGAAAATACTCAGCTACCGTCAGAACATAAGCCTGCGCAACGGCCTCATGGAACGGGATCTCGTCATTCAGGACAACCTTGGCAGAATAACAAGCATCAGCAGCCGCCGGTTTGCAAGCATGGACAATCCGCATCGCTGTGCGCTGAAATTCACTCTGAAGCCGGTCAATTACAGTGCTGAAGTTGAGTTCCGCTCAGCAATTGACGGCAGAGTGCAGAACAAGAATGTTGCCCGTTACAATGAGCTTACCAGCGATCATCTGGAGCATGTTGAGAGTCTCTCGGAAGATCAGGTTATGGTGCTTCATGTGCGTACCAATGTATCGCATTACGATATTGTTACCGGAACCAAAACAAGGATTTTATGCCACGGCAAGCCTGCCGTTGTCGAGAGCTTGACGTTGAAGAGCGACCGCTATATCGGTGAGCTGTTCAAGTTGTCACTCAATCCGAACAAAGGCTGCACCATTGAAAAGCTGGCCTCCATTCACACCTCTCTTGATTCGAAGATTATTGATCCGGTGAAAGCTGCCCGACTTTCACTGCAAAGCGAAGACTCTTTCGATTCGCTTTTCAAGGCGCATTATGACGCTTGGGAAAAAATCTGGAAAAAGGCCGACCTTGTCATCGAGGGCGACCGCTACAGCCAGAAATTGCTCCGGTTGCACACCTACCACATGATGTGCACCGCTTCGCCGCACAATCCTTCCATTGATGCCGGAATGCCGGCACGAGGCCTGAACGGTGAGGCATACCGTGGACATATATTCTGGGATGAAATCTTTATTCTGCCGTTTTTCAACCGCCACTTCCCCGATATCTCAAAGGCTCTTTTGCTTTACCGTTATAATCGCCTTGATGCTGCAAGGGAGTATGCGCGTGAAAATGGCTACAAGGGTGCAATGTTCCCGTGGCAGACTGCCGATGATGGCCGCGAAGATACACAGGTCATCCATTTCAACCCGAAGAGCGGCAGTTGGGGTCCTGACCTCAGCAGTCTGCAACGGCATGTTTCGATAGCGGTCTTCTACAACGCCTGGCGTTACATCTACGACACCGACGACACGCAGTTCCTCAATGAGTATGGCGCGGAACTGATGTTTGAAATTGCACGCTTCTGGGCCTCTATTGCCAACTATTCAACAGAGACCGGCAAGTACCATATCGAAGGTGTGATGGGACCTGATGAATTTCATGAAGCACTCCCCGGTAGCGGCAAGGAGGGACTGAAAGATAATGCCTATACGAATATTATGGCAATCTGGCTCTTCGACAAAGCTGCTGAAATCAGCGAGAAGATAGACCCGGTTGCCCTCAAACGGCTGACGACGAACATCAAGCTTGATCCTGATGAACTCAAGCAATGGCGTGAAATCAGCACGCACATGAACGTCCTGATCGACGAGGAGGGTGTGCTTGAGCAATTTGACGGCTACAAGACCCTCAAAGAGCTTGACTGGCCTCACTACCGTGCCCGTTACGGCAACATCCACCGTATGGACAGGATTCTCAAGGCTGAGGGTGATTCGCCTGATCTCTACAAGGTTGCCAAACAGCCTGATGTTTTGATGACCTTTTATACCCTCTCTCCCGGTGAGGTTGCCGAGCTGCTGGAAAGAATCGGGTACAAAGTACCTGATGCCCTGACCTTTGTCAGAAACAATTATGCCTATTACGAGCCACGTACCAGTCATGGTTCAACCTTGAGCAAGGTGGTTCATAGCATCATATCCAGCTATCTGGAAGATGGTCATGAAATGGCATGGAAATGGTTCACAGAGGCACTCAAAAGCGATATTCAGGACACCCAGGGCGGCACCACCCAGGAGGGCATTCATTGTGGCGTCATGGCTGGAACGCTTGATACGGTTATCCGTTATTTTGCCGGTATTTCGTTCTACAACGAAAAACTCAATGTGCATCCGAATCTGCCGACGCAATGGAAAAAACTTTCACTGAGCGTCTGTTTCCGGAAAAACCGCTATATCATGACCATTGCAGAGAAAGATATTGTTGTCACCCTCGTCGAAGCTGAGGGAGATGAAGCTCTCGCATGCGTTGCCGGACAGCATATCACCCTTAAGAAAGGAGTTCCCTATCACTCCGCTTAAGCAATAAAAGAATAAATAATGCAGGAAGCTGGCACCAAGGCCGGCTTCTTGCATTATATTGTAAACGTTAGTATTTTTTGATCTATTGTTGACCTATACAAGACTGCTATGCGCCTGTCCAACTTTCGATATACCTTACCTAAAACAAAAATAGCTGATGAGCCCGCTTTGCCAAGGGGCAAGTGCAAAATGATGGTGCTGAACCGGCGAAAAAAAGATATTGAACATAAAAACTTCGAGGATATCGTTTCCTATTTCAAAAAAGGAGATCTGCTTGTTTTGAACAACAGCCAGGTTTTCCCTGCTAAAATATTTGGTCAGAAAGAAAAAACCGATGCCAAAATTGAAGTCTTCCTGCTCAGGGTACTCAACAAAGAGGCGGGCTTGTGGGATGTACTGGTTGATCCGGCCCGAAAGGTAAGAGTCGGCAACAAGATCTACTTTGATGAAGATGTGGTTGCTGAAGTTGTTGATAACACCACTTCCCGCGGAAGAACCATCAGGTTCCTCAACCCCGACATCGATGTATTCAGCCTTGTCGGGCGAATCGGCAATATTCCCCTTCCGCCCTATTTCAGTCGCTCACCGCGTGAGTCGGACAAGGAGAACTACCAGACGGTCTACGCCTCAGAGACCGGAGCAGTGGTGGCTCCTATGGCAGGATTGCATTTTACCATGCCCGTCCTGGAGAAAATCAAGAAAATCGGGGTTAAAATTCTGCCGATCACCCTCCATCCGAGCCTGAGCACCTTCAATGCCATTGAGGTTGAGGATGTCTCCAAACACAAGATGGATTCGGAATATTTCAATATTCCTTACCAGACAGCAATGGAGATCAATGAGACCAAGGTCAACAAAACCGGCCGGATTATTGCTGTCGGAACAACGACCCTTCGTGTGCTTGAAGCCAATGCCACCGTGGACGGAAAAATTAAATTCGGAAGAGGATGGACAGACAAGTTTATCTATCCTCCCTATCAGTTCAAGGTTGTTGATGCTCTTCTGACCAATTTCCAGCAGCCTGAAACGACGCTGCTGATGGCAGTCAGCGCTTTTGCAGAACACCGGTTGCTCATGGAAGCCTATAAAACCGCACTCAAAGACGATTACCAGTTCCTTGCCTATGGTGATGCCATGTTCATCCACTAATACAGTGCAATAATCGATCGCTTATGAATACCATAGCCATAATAGCCGCAAGTGGTATAGGCAAACGGATGCAGCTCAATAATGGCGTGAGCAAACAGTTTCTTGAAATCGGTGGATTTCCGGTTGTCTTTCATACCTTGAAAGCCTTTCAGATGGCCTCCTCCGTTGGAGCTATCTATGTTGCAACCCAAATGGAAAACAAGGGCATTCTTGAGGAAATGGCCAGTTCCTCAGGCTTCACCAAGCTGAAATCCATTGTTGAGGGAGGAAAGGAACGGCAGGACTCGATTTACAACTGCATCAATGCAATTGAGCAGGAACGACGCTTGACGGGCACTCTGGCAGAAATAATCCTTGTCCATGACGGCGCCCGACCGTTCATCAGGCCTGAAGAGATTGATGAAATTTCGCGACTTGCAATGCTGCATGGCGCCTGTGTGCCGGCAAACAGGCCAAAGGATACGATCAAATATATCGGAGAAAATCCTGAATTTTTCGGTGAAACGCTTGATCGCAGCAAGCTTCTTCAGGTTCAGACTCCCCAGGGTTTTCGAAGCGGGCTACTGATTCAGGCACATCAGCAGGCCGAACTTGAAAAGTGGTATGCAACCGATGACAGCGCGCTGGTGGAACGTTTTTTTCCTCATCAACCGGTAAAGATTTTTGAAACCGGCTATCACAATATCAAAATCACGACGCCGGAGGATATTCCTGTTGCCGAAGCGATTTTCAGACAGATATCTACACGGAGTTAAGACCGCAAAAAAAGAACAAATAAAACATCTTCTCTTCTTGTTTATTCCTGAAGCCTATAGTATATTTTCAGCCGGTAAAAGGTGAGGTAGCTCAGTTGGTTAGAGCACAGGATTCATAACCCTGAGGTCGAGGGTTCAACTCCCTCTCTCACCACCACTCTAAAGCGGGTGTAACTCAGTTGGTAGAGTGTTTGCTTCCCAAGCAAAATGTCGCGAGTTCGAATCTCGTCACCCGCTCAATTTCACTAAAGTAAATCTTAATCTCTTTTTCAAGCGTACCGACCATGACTCAATCTTCTGTTTTTTTTGGGCCGGTCAGCGTAGAAGAGATCAACACCACACAGCTTATCGACGGCCAGATGGCCCGCCATCTCGGAATTGAAATGACCGAAATCGGTGTCGATTTCATGACCGCAAAAATGCCCGTCGACCATCGCACCATCCAACGTATCGGTATTCTTCACGGGGGCGCGTCAGTTGCTCTTGCTGAAACTGTCGGAAGCATTGCTGCATCCTACTGCGTTGACCGTGACTCCTTTTACATTGTTGGTCAAGAGATCAATGCAAACCATATCCGTCCGGTAAGAACCGGGTTTGTTTATGCTACAGCAACTCCCCTGCATCTTGGAAAAAACTCGCAAGTATGGGATATCAAAGTGAAAAATGAAGAGGGTAAGCTTACCTGCGTCAGCCGGTTTACAGTGGCTGTCCTTAAAAAATCTCAGCTTCCCCGATAAAGCAGGAAACATGTTCTTGTTTTTTTATACCTTCATTCATTCGCCATAGAAATTTTTCACATTTTATTGCAGATTTCAGGGTATGCAAATTTTAGTATCAGAACCGCTCGCATCACCGCTTGACCCCGCCTCAGATTTCTCTGAGCAACTCCTTCACCAGCTTGCTGCACAGCAAAAATCACGCAAGAAATGGCTCCTCATTCAGCCATTAAGCAATACAAGCATGATGGTGGATTCCGGTACGGTCAGTATGCCGTTAAACCTGATTATGGTTGCAACCATTGTAGGCAAGCTCTTTGATGTCACCTTTATTGACGAACGCCTCGGCGACAAGGTTCCCGAAGATTTTTCAGGATTCGACGTTATCGCCATTACCTCACGCACACTCAACGCCTCAAAAGCATAC
>CAIPKT010000207.1 GCA_903865705.1 uncultured Chlorobiaceae bacterium | reverse complement strand
TGTTGTATGAGCCCAATTTCCACAAGATCGTTTTTCGCGTCAAGATGATTTTTTCTGCACCCCGACCTTGTTGTGACGATCCGCACCTGCGGAACCGGCACAAGCATGATGCGGCCCTGCACCTGTATTCTGATCCTCTCCTGCTCCTGTTCCCCCTGATCGCTTTTTGATCCTGATTCTTCCAGGAAAAGAGCAGGCTGCACGGCAACCGGCAGTTGGCGGGCAAAAAAGCCATAGCTCATGCCGCTTCGCTGGTCAAGATAGCGGGCAACAATCCGTTTGTAAAAGTTGTTGCGGTACTCGAGCCCTTCGGTTGAGGTATGGGTCAACAGGCAGGCGTTGCTGCTCCACAGGTCGCTGCACTGCAAAAAATCCTGGGCAACAGCTTCAAATTCCGCTGTTTCGGTCTGCAATGCTCCAATTTCAATGTCAAGATCTTCAGCCCGTGGCGGAACAACCTGTGCGGTTAATTTCGGTACCAGGGTGTTTCGGACATCCTCAAGGGAGGGAAGCGGTGTGTTGAAGGTAACAACTCCGCCGTTCATGGTGCAGATAGTCCATGCCTGGTCAGTTACAAAAACAAGGATATGCACCATATCGCGGGCAAGCCTGCCCACAATGGCATCAAGGCGCTCCTGGGGAAGAGAGTCGGGAGTCAGCGGTGCCGGCTCGTCATAAATACCTACAATGATGTTGTTGTATAGTGTTGTGACCCTGTTGATAGCCAGCATGCTGTCAGGAAAATATCCCGGTGCGAGAATAACTGTGCCGGGTACAAACCGTCCGTCATTTCCCGAAGCCTTCTCTTTTGAAAGAACAGCTATCCCCAGTTCGTGCATGGAGGCGGCAAGGGCATGGCAAAAGCGTTCCAGCCGCGCCGAAAGTTCGGGTGCAGGATAGATAACCGGCCTTAGCCGTTTGCACATCTCATCAATCCCCAACGGAGTATCAAGAGGGATGCCGAGGATTTGGTTGAGTGAATCGGAACTGATGTTGTTCAATGGACAATTGATAAGGGATAAGGGATAAGGGATAAGGGATAAGGGAGAGTTGTCAACGGTCAACTGTCCATTGCTTACTGACCTGAATTATGCTCGCGACCCCAAAGCAGTTTCGTACGCAGGATTTCACCGTAATCCCGGTTTTCATTGGCCACAAGATTGATGACTATAGCTGATTTTCTGACCGTAATGCACTCCTGCGGATGGAGCATTTTCTTGATATTGCCATCGCAGTTCAGAGGAAAAGAGCCATCCGGAGCATCAACCGAGATCTCGATTATTTTGTCGTCACTGATGACGATAGGCCGAACGGTCAGCATGTGCGGGCATATCGGCGTGATGACGAAGACGCTTGATTTCGGTGCGATAATCGGTCCTCCTGCAGACATGGAGTAAGCGGTTGAACCCGTCGAGGTGGCAATGATGATACCATCAGCCCGGTATGAGCTGAGCAGCTCTCCATCAAGCTTTATGACAAATGTCGGAATACGCGGATAGGCCCCTTTTTCGATGACCACGTCATTCAGCGCCCGAAGATGCTGGATTTCATTGTCGATAAAGACCGTCGCTTCGAGTTGGGATCGGGTTTGGATGGTATAGGTGCCGTTCAGTACACGCTCGATAGCCGCAAACATCTCGGCCTGAGTAAACTCCGTCAAAAAACCGAGGTAACCGACATTGACACCGATAACCGGCTTGGTAACGGCATAATGCGAGGTAAAAAGGAGCGTTCCGTCGCCACCAAGCGAGATAAACGCATCGCAGTATTTGTTGAGCTCTTCGATGGGAGCCGCATTGTCGGACTGTAATTTTTCCGCCGAGAGCGTTTCAAAAATATAGCCTACCTTCCGTTCGTCAAGCCATTCAGCAAGCCTGCGTGCAAGATCAATTGCGTTTTGCCGTGAAACATTGACAATAATTGCAAATTTCATGGCCGATTCATCTCGTTAAGGGTTTGATAGAGCCGATTTGCCTTATTAAAACGTGATTCAAGGGGCCCAAGGTCTTGTTGCCGTATCTCCAGAGAGAGCAGTGCCAGTTCCCGGGAAAAACGTTCGAGTTCCTCGGCAATGTTTTCACTGTTTGTCGTGATGATATCCCGCCAGATCTCCCATGGACTTCCGGCCAGCCTTGCGAGGGTGGCGAAACCAGGTCCGGATTTGCTGATCTCTTCGCCGCAGTACTCCATCAGAAGTGTCGAAAGCAACTGGGGCAAATGGCTAACTTTTGCGATAACGCGGTCATGTTCATCCGGGGTCATTGAGAGCGTTGAGCACCCGGCTGATTCAAGCAAGGCAACAAGAAACGCACCTTTTTCGCTAGACAGCAAATTGTTGTCGTCACAGAGGATAACACGCCTCCCGTGCAAAAGCTCCTCATGGCTTTCACGGTAGCCCTGCTGTTCCTTGCCGGCCATTGGGTGCATGCCAAGAAAGGGAAGGTCGAGGTCACGGGCTTTCCGGGCAATGAGCGACTTTGTGCTCGACACATCGCTTACCAGTGTTGAGGGCGCCGCAAGCTGCTTTATTTCCCCGAGGAGGGCAATATTGACCTCTACCGGGGCGGAAAGAATAATCAGGTCAGCCGTATAGAGGATTGTTTTATCAGAAGTAAACCGATCAAGTCCAAGTTTTTCAACGCATTGACGATCGCAGTCGGTAAAGTTCGGATCGAACCCCTGAAACAGGATATTGCTCTCAAGGGCGAGCGGTGAACGCTTGATGGCCTGCAACAGCGACATACCAATCAGCCCGAGGCCGATAAATGAGATGCTCCCGATAGGTGACTTCACAGTCGTGCAGTTAGTTTTGCTTGTTGGCCCTGCTTCCGGGGGCATCAATTGGCACACCCTCTTTGCAGAGCGGGCACTCTTCAGGAGTAAAGCTGATTACCTCCATTGAAAGAACAGAAAAATGGTCATCCGCAAGCTTCACCCGCCCGTTGCTACGGTCAACAACCGATCCGACTCCGACAAGTGATGCTCCGGCGCTTTTGATGAGCTCAATCACTTCCGCTACCGAGCCACCCGTAGTTATCACATCTTCAATAACCAGTACCCGTTCATCAGGTTCGAGCGTGAAGCCTCGCCGGATGGTCATGACACCCTCCTTGCGTTCGGCAAAAATGGTCTTGACGCCGAGCTGGCGTCCAACCTCTGTTCCGACCACAATCCCGCCAATAGCTGGAGAAATGACTGTTTCTACCCCCTTGCCTGCAAAATGCCCGGCAATTTTGCCGCAGACCGCCGTAAGGTGTTCCGGGTGCTGCAGCACCTTGGCGCACTGAAAGTAGGCATTGCTGTGCCGGCCTGATGTCAATTTGAAATGACCTTCAAGCAGTGCGCCGGTTTTTTTGAAAATGTCAAGCATGGGTGTGATGGTCATAATAATAATTGCTGTAAACGTTCAAGATAAAGAAGCCGCACCCAAAAGCTAAAGGAAAAACGTTTCTCTTGAACAGTTCTTCGGGCTGCATCTCTTTATCGAACAGTCGCCTGGTTTTCAAGGTATTCGCTGAGCAATACGCAGGCTGCCGCACTGTCGATTCGTCCCTTTTGCTGCCGGTTTTTTCTTGAATTTCCCGCCGCAATCAGGATGCTTCGGGCATCCCGCGATGAATGGTGCTCATCGAGGGTTTCAATCTTCAGTTGGGGAAATTCTTCATGAAGAGTTTCGATAAATCGGTCAATCACTCCGGTCATGGCGTTTTGCTCACCACTGTCACTGAGCGGGTAGCCGACAATAACGAGAGCAACATCATCCGATTTCATCAAGGTATCAAGGGCCTTCGACAGTCCAGCCCGGTCAAAGGTGCCGACCGGCTGCGCGAAGAGCCATAGGGGATCGCTTTGGGCAACTCCGATGCGTTTTGTTCCGTAGTCGATGGCGACCACCCTTTTTTTTGGAGTCAGGCTCATGGCCGCAACTTTTTTTCGTTGAATAGATGTCAAATATCTACGCGGTAAGCGAGTTTCGCGTTGGTAATATATAGCAACTTTATCAAGGGAATAGTGGTCTTTGATCGCTGACAGGGGTTTTGTCTTAAACCTTTTCCCTGTTATGGTTGTTTTCCCTTTAAGAGCGGTTTAAAAAACAACGTTATATCACAGGAGAATATGATGACAGGATTGTCGCTGTTGCTGATGACAAGTTTGATGCTTGCCGGCTGTTCGGTTTTGGGAAAGCGTACGGCAAATGAGCCTCCGTACAAAGTGCTCGTGGAGGATGGGAATATTGAGGTCAGGCAATATGGAGAGATGATTGTTGCCGAAACGGTTATTGAAGGGGCCTATGGGCAGACAGGTGCGCCGGGATTCAGCCGGCTTGCCGGGTATATTTTTGGCAAGAACCGCTCAAAAGAGAAGCTGTCGATGACCGCCCCGGTTCTTCAGGAGCCTGTCAGTGAAAAAACCTCCATGACTGCCCCGGTGCTTCAGGAAAAGAGGGGACGCGCGTGGGTTATGGCATTTGTGATGCCCGAAGGATCGCGGCTTGAAACGCTACCCGTACCTCTTGATCCTGCTGTAACGCTCCGTTCTGTTGAGGGAAAAAAGGTTGGCGTTATTCGCTATTCCGGCTTGCATTCCGAAAGCAATCTCCGGAGCTATGCGGAAAAACTGACAGGGTGGCTTGCGCAGAAAGGATACAGGATACTCTCGCAACCGCGAGCAGCAAGTTATGATCCACCCTGGACCATTCCTTTTTTGCGGCGAAACGAGGTACATATTGATATTGAGTAAGAATTGAACGTCATGTCGGCCGCGTGCAAATTTTTTAGTGGACATATTATTCTTACATTTTGAAAAGAGAGTGAATCACCCAACCAAATGCAGATGGTATGAAGCCGCACTATTACTTTATTGGAACAACGTTGTCCATACTCCTTTCAATCTATCTTTTTATTTTCGGGACAGGGGTTAACCATGAGCTGATTGCCATTTTTATCGGGTTATGGGCTCCCACCATTATCGGCGTCGGCATTTTCAATACGCTGCTTGGTATCCTCGATGAAATGTGTTGTGCACACAAGCGCATAGAGGACGGGCAGGTCGGCGGTCATGGCCATTAACCTCATGTTGTTCACGACAGGACATTCAGGGAACAGCCCGTTATGAAACATGCAGGTGCGTTGATACTTGTAGGCGTGGGCGGCTTTCTCGGCTCTGTGGCGCGCTATGCGGTTGCGCTTCTTTTTGCTCCCCTGGCGCCGGGTTTTCCCTTTGCTACCTTGATGGTCAACATTGTGGGCAGTTTTCTGATCGGCTTTTTAGGTGAGCTTGCGGTCTCGACGACTCTTGTATCCCCTGAAGCGCGGCTTTTTCTGGTCACCGGTTTCTGCGGAGGGTTTACCACTTTTTCCGCCTATATGTTCGAACACACGGCACTGCTCAAGGATGGTCAGCTTTTTTATGCCGGGATATACCTTGCCGGCAGCATAGCCGGGGGTCTTGTTGCTATTTATACAGGAACGCTTCTTGCTAAACTCTGGACATAATGGAGGTGAACACACATGGAACTACAGAATATGGAACTGCTGCGGATCTTTGTCGGTGAACAGGTACGCTACGGTCATCGGCCGCTTTATGAAGAGCTTGTCCGTGAAGCCCGGCTTTTTGGTCTGGCCGGTGCTACCGCGCTGAAAGGGGTGTTCTCCTATGGTCACGACATGCAGATCAATACCTCTAAAATAATGGAGTTAGGCACAAACCTTCCCATGATTGTCGAGCTTGTTGACTCCCCGGAGAAGCTCGACAGCTTTCTGCCGATCATTCAGCAACTGGTAAGGGATGCGTCAGGAAGGGTAATGATTACAAGGGCGCAGGTGCGCGCTGGGATTATCGAATAAAAAAAGGGAAGCCGTAAAGCTTCCCTTTTGGATGTTGTGCACCACAGAGGTTACTTGCCGGAAGCAACAAGAGCGTTATAGTTTGCCTTGATGGTTTTTTCAAGATCCTCATCGGTGTGCATGAAGCTGATGAACATCGCTTCAAACTGCGACGGAGCAAGGTAAATGCCCTGGTCGAGCATGGAGTGGAAATATTTGCCGTGCTTTTTCGTATCGGCAGTGATTGCTGTCGAATAGTCTACGACCGGTGTGTCCGTAAAGAAGAGGCAGGACATAGATCCAACGCGGTTCTGAACATAGTTAAGGCCAAGTTTTTTCAGGTTATCGCTGAAGCCGGTTTCAAGAATAACCGCTTTTCTTTCGAGTTCAGGATAAGGATTCTCGTCAATAAGGATTTTCAGGGTTTCAAGGCCTGCGGTCAGTGCCAGCGGGTTACCTGAAAGGGTACCTGCCTGATAGACATCGCCGAGCGGAGCAACACGCTCCATGATCTCACGTTTGCCGCCGAAAGCGCCCACCGGAAGCCCTCCGCCGATAATCTTGCCCATGGTGGTCAAATCAGGCGTAACGCCGTACAGGCTCTGCGCGCCGCCAAGAGCCACGCGGAAACCGCACATCACTTCATCAAAAATCAGCACAATGCCTTCCTGGGTGCAAAGCTCGCGAAGCGCGGCAAGGAAACCTGGCTTGGCCGGAATAACGCCGGTGTTGCCTGCAACAGGCTCAATGATGATGGCGGCAATCTGTCCCTTGTTCTCGCCAACGAGGAGCTTTACCGAATCGATATCATTGTAGGTTGCGTTCAGCGTATCCATCGCGGTGCCTTTGGTAACGCCCGGGCTGTCGGGAGCTCCAAGCGTCAGCGCGCCTGAACCAGCCTTGATAAGGAAGCTGTCGCCATGGCCGTGGTAGCATCCCTCAAATTTGATGATTTTATCGCGGCCAGTGTAGCCTCGCGCAAGGCGAACAGCCGACATGGTCGCTTCGGTGCCGCTGTTGACCATGCGTACCATTTCAAGCGAAGGAACAATTTTGCAGAGAAGCTCGGCAATTTCAATCTCCATCTCAATCGGGGTACCGAAGCTGGTGCCGATATTTTTCAGGGTATACTCAAGTGCCGCCGTGATTCTGGGGTGCATACTGCCAAGAATGAAGGGGCCCCACGAGCCGACATAGTCGAGGTAAGTGTTGCCATCAACGTCGGTCAAGTATGCTCCTGACCCCTTGGCCATGTAAACAGGAGTTCCACCAACGGATTTGAAGGCGCGTACCGGAGAGTTTACACCACCGGGAATAAACTTCTTTGCTTTTTCAAAGAGTTCAGCAGATTTGGTGAGTTGAGACATGTCGGACAGTGCTGTTTATTGATTGAACAAGACGTTAAAAGAGTAATAAAATTCTTGGTCAAGATAGAAATAGTCAAGAAGATATAAAACCACAAAAAAAGAGTGGACGGCTATTTTATGAGGATTTGCGTGATGATAGTGAGGTTTTTGTGCCCCCGTGCATGTTCCAGATGGAGGGAGCAATACTCCTGAAGCAGATTCCAGAGGACTTCAATATCTAAAGGGTCGGCCTTGATGGAGTCGCCCAAAGGCTGGCGCGTATCTGCCAGTGCCTTCATCAGCATGCCGAGGCGCACCGGAATGAGTCGTTTTTTCGACATTCCGGGATCTGCTGCAGAGGGCAAGGCAAGTCCGCCGGGGTTCATCACAAAATAGATCTCAGTCAGCTTCAATGCATGAATGGCCGGCAGAAGCTCCTTTCCGCTTAAAACACACTTGTGAAGGGATGGCTGAAAGCCGAGCACGGAGACAAAGCGCAAAAGAAACCAGGTATAAAGCTGCTGGAAATTAACATCGGTATGATAGAGCTGCTCAAGGGTACCAGCCAGCAGGGCAAAGAGCGGCAGATTTTTTTCATCATTTTCCGTCGTATGCCGCACGAAATCGATAATCCGGTAAAGGATGGCGAATCGCTCCATATCCGGATTGGGAACCATTGGACTTAAAACAAGGTTTGCATCACTGACGAGTTGAATATCGCGGCTGCTTTTTTTATAGAGTACCAGATCAACAACATTGCCTGCGCTGAAAAGCCCTGACAGCTTGTTTTTCGGGTTGCGTGCACCCTTGATAATAACCGACATTTTGCCGAACTCCCGGGTGTAGATGGAACAGATTTTCGATTGGTCGCGGTATTTTGTTTCCCGTAATATCACGGCCCGGGTTTTGACGATCACGGCGAGAGGGGTTTTATATTCCGGCAAATATCACTATATACGAAACCGGTGCACGAATGCGGCCTACGAACTTTTTAAACAGCCACCAGTGACGGAGAAGAGTTGCCGTCAACAAGCGATTAATAAAGGAGAAAAATAGAGATGCCAACCTATCAGTATCGTTGTAAAAACTGCGGAAATGAGCTTGAAATAGTCCAAAAAATAAGCGAAAACTCTCTGACGCTCTGTCCGAAATGTGAAACAGAGAGCTTTGAGCGGGTTATCAGCGCCAGTGGCGGATTTGTGCTGAAAGGATCAGGCTTTTACAAAACAGACTATGGCAACAGCAAACCTGCGCCAGCCGCAGCCCCCGCAGCACCAAGCCCCTGCTCAACCGGAGCCTGTTCGGGCGGAAGTTGCCCCATGGCCAAATAGAGCAGAAAAGCCTTCCCTCGTTCACGGAAGGCTTTTCTGCGTTCTGAAGGGATTCTCCCGCTCTCTCCAAGCAAATTTTGAAAGGTTGATTTTTGGGTTCCCCCTGAAACTTTCGGGGTACTGCTTTCCCTCAACATTGCCCGTGACCTTGACGCTACCGAGAATGCCGTCGGCAAAGAACATCCTGATCATATCCCCGCTCGAATAGTTGATTCCCGATGGCTGCCGCATTTCATTGTAGAGGTGATAGAGGCTTTCTGCCTGGCCGGTGAGCGTTATCCCGGTTATTTTTTTGCCCTCTTTGAGGCGGATAATCATTTTCTTGCCGCTGAACTGGTCATAGACAACCGGAAAGCGGGAGAGGCTATCGGCCGAGGCAAAAAAGGCGTTGTTGTGGACCTCTATTTCGTCAATCTCCTGCTTTTTGCGGCTCCCGGACTCTGTAAAGTGGAGCAAAATGATCTCTCCGCTGATCTGCTGCTGCTGGTGCCAGGCAATGGCATCGTCGTAGAGCCATATCTGGCTTTTCGCCTTGTTGACCAAGGCGCGGCGTGACTTGCCGAAGAATGAGTTGTCGAGCATACGGCCGCGGACGTTGCCGTTTATTTCGCCCGTCTGCTTGTCAGGGAAGTAGACGCCGCTGTCACCGTAAATTGCAAAGGCGGGGTCGGAAATGACAATGTTGCCATTGAGCACAATTTTATTCTCCTGCTCATAATTGATGGCGCGGTCGCAACGAAGGGTCATGGCGCCATCCAGAAACACCACATTGCCGATAACTGAGCGGTAGCTTCCAGTTTCGCCCTCACCACCTTCGATGGTATCGGCATGCTGGAGAATAATTTTCTTTTGTTCACCCCGGAGTATATTATAGCTCAGAACCGGGAGCATGACAGTCTGAAACAGAAGAACTGCCGCAGTCAAGAACGCAGGTAAAAAAACTCTTCGCATTGTTCGCAGATAATGATTGAAATGGTCTTCGCTAGAAATTGCTTTACCTATAATTTAACAAAGCTTTGATTTTACTGTGAAAATTGTCTTGCCATATTTGAAAAGTACGAATTTGGCCTATGGCACTTCATCGAGATAGCCAACGACATTCGCAACATCAGGACTCAGTTGCTCGATAAAATCCAGAAAATAAACTTATAGGTTGATTTTTATGGAGCTGGTTCGTATTATTACCGATAGCGTTACCGGGGAAGGTTTGTACGCAATCCGGTTTACCGCAGGCCAGCCTGACGAGTTTGAGCGGCTTTTTGACCTTTGGATTCGGGATACGTGTTACCTTTACCGTTTTTTTCATGATCACTGGAGTGAAGTACAAAGGGGCATATACAAAGGGACACTGGTTGAACAAGCGGTCAAAGCTACTCGTCATGAGGCGAAACTTCTGCAGCAAACCATGTTGTCGCTTGCGAAAAACGGCATTTCAGGCCGCCAGCAAGTGTTGCAGAATATCTTTCAGCCGCTCAACAACAGTGAGTATACCTTGAAGCCTTTGCAGAAAAGCAAGGCAAGGGGCAACAGGGAAAAACGATGGTTGCGAATCTATGCAATACGCTTTGCGGCAAACTGTTTTGTTATCACCGGTGGTGCTATAAAATTATCACTGAACATGCAGGCACCTTATTTGCAGGAAGAGCTGCAGAAACTTGAAAAAGTCAGGCAATTCCTTGTTGACCATGATGTCCGAGACCAAACTGATTTTGAATATCTGGAGATTTGAACCGATGACCATAAACAACATGAAAGAAAAAATTGATAGCCTCCTGTCAACAGAGCCTTCGCGCTGGATGGAAAAAGCGTTACGCGATGAGGCCAATGAGGCCTGGCTCAAGATGTCTTCCAATATTGCACTGCGTATTCTTGGTGCTTTACAGGCAACTGGAATGTCGCAGAAAGAGCTTGCCACAAAAACAGGAGTCAGCCCTCAGCAGGTAAGCAAACTGCTCAAGGGGAATGAAAATCTTACCCTCGAAACCATAGCAAAGCTTGAGGCTGCGCTTGGCATCGAACTCATTGCAATACCCGAAAGCGTTAGCGGGAGTGAAGCCGCATTGAGTGCAACACAAAGGCAAAAAAAATCCGCATCAAGGATCAGGGAAACAAAAACATTGCTATCCGCTCCTCAAGGCCATGCAGCAGAAAAAGTCCACGAAACCGGGTCAGGTTATGGAAAAAAGGCAAGGAAAAAGGTAGTCAGCAAAGAAGCATAAAGCCGAATATGGCTCGGCAACAATTTTTAGCTACTATGCAGGGAGTCTCTTGCATGGCTCAATTTTTTTTAGCAACAAACCAAGTCGAAATGGGGTGAATATTCAGCTCCATATCAGCGCCAAAATAAAATCAATGGGCTGTCGACAGTTCTGTAATAACGCTTTAGATTAACTCTCGAATTCTTACTGTGAAAAAATTACTTTTGGTCGCCGGTGGCAGGCCAGGCACTCTTTTGCTTGCCCCCCTCTATAAAGCCCTGAAAAAAAAAGCGGCCTACCAGCCGGTCGTGGTGCTTGCTGCTCCGGAAGGCACTGAACCCATCAGCCGCGACCTGGCGGCAAGCTTTGGTATTGACGAAGCCAGTCATGCCGTCACACTCCCGAAAGGCACACCGGTTCAGCAACTTGCCGCCGCGATGACCGCCATGGAGCAAATCATGCTCAACGAAAAACCTGATCTCGTGCTTGTCTGCGGTTCCGACAATGCCGCATTTGGAGCCGCCGTTACCGCAGCAAAGCTTGGCCTGACTGTTGCCGCAGTCGATTCCGGACTGCGGAGCTACGAGCGTTCAGACGCTGATGAGGTCAACCGTGTTGTTATTGACTCTATGGCCGACCTCCACTTCGTCAGCGAACACAGCGGTGAATACAACCTCATCAACGAAGGAATCGCTGATGACAAGGTCTTCTTTGCAGGCAACCTTATCATAGACAGTCTTGTCGGCCTGATGGAACAGGCAAACAACCCCGACGCAGCAGCGGTTCCAAGCGTTAAACCCAAAAAATACGCGCTGGTTCTCCTCAACCCGGCAGGCCGATTCTCAGCAAAAGAGCCGCTTGAAATGATGCACCGGCTTCTCAAAGAGATATCCGGAAAAATCAAGGTTGTCATGCCCGTTATTGCCGGACTTGATTCGATGCTGCAGCAGCATGGCATGGGTAACGCATTCAGCGAAATAGAGGGCGTGAAGATGATTGACCCTCCCGCACACGCAGCCCTCCTGAAGCTGCTCAGAGACTCAATGCTGCTGCTTACCGACATCGAAGAGATGCAGTCGGAAGCCACCGTCATGAATGTCCCCTGCCTTACCATCATGGAGACGTCAGCCCGCCCGGCCACCATCGAAATCGGCACCAACGCCCTTGTCAGCCTCGATGAAGAAGACATCAAGAGCCGTATCCACGACATCCTGCATCCCGGCACGCACCAGCACATCACCAGCCGCTCAAAAATCCCCGAAAAATGGGACGGAGCCGCCGCCGGGCGCATTATCGCCGTGCTTGATAGGGTGCTGAAGGATTGAGCAAGACCGTGCCATAATTGCTCCGCGCTCACCGTTCACTTTATGATGAATTTTTGGTAGTTTAGGCTAAGCAAAAAGTAAAATCAACCCATTATTATCATGCCATGTACTGGGATATCAAAAAAGTAAAGCCACTGCCCGACTATAAAATCTACGTCGAAACTGTGGCAGGGCGAAAGGGCATATTTGATGTTACACCTTATCTTGATTTCGGGGTTTTCAGGGAGTTGCGAGACATCAACTATTTTAATCAAGCAAGCGTAAAAAATGGTGCGGTCACATGGCCTCACCAGCAGGATATTTCGCCTGAAACATTGCTTGCTGAAATGCTACCTGTTGATAAACCAATATGATCCCGCTCCATGAGCGAGTATTTGCAGCATCAGGCAGCCTTTTTTTATGAACAACAGGAATCAGACTTTTCTTGACGAACTAACCATTGATCAGCAAAGGACTTCTTTATAACCATGGCAAGAACCAAGTCACCAAAAGAAATAAAAGAAGAACCCATAGAAAAGCAGCTTTGGAAAGCCGCCGACAAACTGCGCAAAAATATTGACGCCGCCGAATACAAACACATCGTCCTTGGCCTCATGTTCCTCAAATACATCTCCGACTCTTTCGAGGAGATGTACGCCATACTTCAGGCTGGTGAAGGGGAGTATGCCGGAGCCGACCCGGAAGACAAGGACGAGTACAAAGGAGAAAACATTTTCTTTGTGCCTCAGCAAGCACGCTGGTCATTTTTGCTGACGAGTGCTCGCCAGTCTGATATAGGCATCCTTGTTGATGAAGCGATGGATATTATTGAAAAAGAGAACCCCATGCTCAAGGGCGTTCTGCCCAAGGTCTATGCACGCCAAAACCTCGATCCCGCAAGTCTAGGTGGTCTGATTGATCTCATGAGTAATATCGCCCTCGGTGATGCCAAATCACGGAGCCGCGACGTGCTCGGTCACGTCTTCGAATACTTCCTCGGAGAATTCGCTCTCGCCGAAGGCAAGCAGGGTGGGCAGTTCTACACCCCGCGCAGCATTGTTGAACTCCTTGTCTCCATGCTTGAACCCTACAAAGGCCGGGTTTTGGATCCCTGTTGTGGTTCCGGTGGTATGTTTGTGCAGTCAGAACGTTTTATTACCGAGCATCAAGGCCGTGTGAAGGATATCTCAATCTACGGCCAGGAGAGCAACCAGACCACCTGGCGTCTGGCAAAGATAAACCTCGCTATTCGCGGTATCGACAGCTCCCAGGTCAAATGGAACAACGAAGGCTCCTTTCTCAACGACGCCCATAAAGACCTTAAAGCTGATTACGTTATAGCCAATCCACCCTTCAACGACAGCGACTGGAGCGGTGAACAACTCCGTGGCGATGGCCGCTGGAAGTACGGCATTCCTCCGGCAGGCAATGCCAACTTCGCATGGTTGCAGCACTTTATCTTTCACCTTGCGCCGAACGGTATTGCCGGAGTCGTACTTGCCAAAGGTGCCCTCACCAGCAAAAGCAGCGGCGAAGGCGATATCCGTAAATCCATGATAGCCGACGGGAACCTGATTGACTGCGTTGTCAACCTGCCAGCCAAACTCTTTCTGAACACACAGATTCCTGCCGCCCTCTGGTTTCTGAACCGCGCAAGGAACAATGGCCACCCGCGCAAAAACGAAATCCTCTTTATTGATGCGCGAAACCTTGGTCACCTCATCAATCGTCGTACTCGTGAACTCTCGGCTGACGATATTGATCTCATCGCCAAAACCTATCACGACTGGCGAACCGACGAGGGTGAGTATGAGGATAGCAAAGGCTTTTGTGCCTCCGTGCCGCTGGAACGAGTTCAGGAACTCGACTACGTGCTCACACCGGGGCGCTATGTTGGCCTTGCTGAAGAAGAGGACGACTTTGACTTTGCCGAACGCTTTGCTGCTCTGAAGGCTGAATTTGAATCACAGTTGCTCGAAGAAGCTGAGCTGAACAAAGTGATTATCGAGAATTTGGCGAGGGTGAAGGTATGAAATGGTTTTTCCGCAAAAATCTGGAGCTGATGCGCCAGTGGTATCGGTTCTGGACTGAGACGAATACATTTGTGCAGCAGGCTGCTGCACAAATACCGTGGGTGAATAATTTCGGAATTGGGAGGTGGAGATGAATGAGGGTTTGAGCGGGTGGCAAAAATGTAAGCTTGGTGAATTAACTGAGATAGTTACGAAGGGGACAACACCATCAACTCTTGGTGAAGGATTTACTGAATACGGTGTTAATTTTATCAAATCTGAGGCAGTCGGATATGACGGAAGAATTGATAGATCAACATTTGTGTTTATAAGTCCTGAGATGCATGAAAAACTCAAACGTTCTCAGTTAAAAGAAAATGACATATTGTTTTCAATGGCAGGTGTTTTTCTTGGGAAGAACGCCATGGTTCTTGACGATATGCTTCCAGCGAACACAAATCAAGCGTTAGCCATAATTCGTATTAATCAAAAAAAAGCTCTACCAAAGTTTATTCATTATTTTTTTAGAAATCCCTGTACAATTGAATTTGTCAATAATATTTCCGGCCAATCCGCTCAACCAAATATTAATTTTCAGGAAATAAAAAGCATTGAGATTAATTTACCTGAAATCCCCGAACAAAAAGCCATTGCCGCCGTCCTCAGCAGCCTCGACGACAAAATCGATCTGCTGCATCGCCAGAACAAAACCCTTGAATCCATGGCCGAAACCCTCTTTCGCCATTGGTTTATCGAAGAAGCGCAGGATGATTGGGGGGAATATTCCGTATCTGATTTTGCTGACCACTTTAAAGAGAATGTGGTTCCAGCTAAATCCAAGAGTGAATATTATCATCATTACAGCTTGCCTGCATTTGATGATGGTAAAAGGCCGAATCTTGAACTTGGAAGTGAAATACTCAGCAATAAATACAAAGTTGTAGAGCACTCAATACTGGTTTCCAAGCTAAATCCCAAAGTGCCAAGAATATGGCCAGTTAGCTCTCTTCCGAGTAAGAATTCTATCTGTTCAACAGAGTTTCAAGTGTTAAAACCTAAAAATATAAAGCTATACGGATATTTATTATTTTTACTGCGTTCCAATGATGCAGTAGATGCACTGTCTATGGCGGCGTCTGGAACCAGCGGTAGTCATCAACGTGTGCGGCCTGAAGATATTTTCAATATCAAAACGATTTTGCCTTCACTTGCGAGTGCCGAGCAATACTCAGACATGGTTATACCGGGCATTGCTAAAACATCGTCAAATCTTTCTCAAATCGAAACGCTTGAAAAAATCCGTGATACCTTGTTGCCAAAGCTGATGAGCGGGGAAGTGAGGGTAGAGGTATAATATGTCACAACTCAAAGCTCATGAAAAAGTTGTTTTTGAACGGTTGTTTGACCGGGGTGGCTATGTGCTGACTTTTAATGATCGAACATTTGCAGAATTCTTTCGTGAACATGGTCTGAATATTGACGCAGATAAATACAAAATAAATGGCGCTTCAAAGATGAAGCGTCTTCGGGCATTTTGGGAGTTGGAGCCTGATCAAGTGGTTGGTAATCTTCTGGAAGCTTTATTGGCCTATGCTTGCGCCATTGAAGAAGTTAATCAGAAGGATAAAGATGCCGCCACCGAGATTATTAATCGTTTAACGGGAAAAGCATCAAGTCCTGTAAAGTCAGGTTTATCTGAGAATGATTTTCTTAAACAGGATTTCGCTCAGCTTGATTTGAGTAAGTTAAATATTGATCATCCCTTTCAATCGGTGATAGAGCAGCGGATCAATGAAATTCATAAATCGTTAAAAGCTGAAGCCGCCTTGGCTACTGTTTTTTTGTGCGGTAGTACACTCGAAGGTTTGTTGTTAGATGCTGCCAGCAAACAGGCCAAGCAGTTTAATACTTGCAGTGCGTCACCGAAAGATAGAGAGAGCAAAGTGAAGCCGCTTCAGGATTGGACGCTCGATAACCTGATTAATGTTGCCCATGAAGTTGGTCTGCTATCGCTCGATATAAAAAAACACGCTCACGCATTGAAAGACTTTCGCAATTATATTCATCCACGGCAACAAGCAGCTCAAGGCTTTAATCCGGATCAACATACAGCCAAAATCAGTTGGCAGGTCTTGCAAGCTGCTATTGCTGATCTGTGTGGGGAAAGGAAATGATTGTTGTGGTTTCTCTTAAATGTCAGTCAAGAGAACAGATTTAAGAGAAGAGTTAAGAGAAGGATTTTTTATAACCCTCTATAAAAAAAGCGATTATATTTTTTTTGGTCGCGTGATTTTAAGAGAAGGAACAAGAGTGACAATGACAAGGAAGGGCATTGAAGAATGTTCATGACGAATGAACGTGATCAACATTCAGTAATAAAGCATGACACAAAAGCTCACTGAATCAGCTATAGAAGATTTTGCCATCAAGTTGTTTGAACGGCAGGGGTATAGCTACCTCTACGGGCCGGATATTGCCCCTGACGGGACCAACCCTGAACGCCGTCATTACGATGATGTGTTGCTCCCCGGTCGGCTTGAAGCCGCACTTAGCCGCATTAACCCTCGGCATTCTTCATCGGTGCTTCAGGCTGCTCTGAAAGAGGTACAGCGAATTCATTCGCCTGATCTTTTGGCCAATAATGAAGCTTTTCATCGCCTGCTCACCGAAGGTGTGGGGGTAAGCTACCAGCAAAATGGTAACGAACGCGGCGATCTGGTTCGGCTCATTGATTTTGATACTCCCGAAAACAATGAGTTTGTGGTGGCAAATCAGTTTACGGTCATTGAGAACCACCAGAACAAACGCCCCGACATAGTGCTCTTGGTCAACGGCATCCCTCTGGTGGTGCTCGAACTGAAAAACGCTGCCGATGAAAACGCAACCATCAAGTCAGCGTTTCGCCAGATTGAAACCTACAAACAGGCAATTCCTGCTCTTTTTACTTCCAATGCCATTGTTGTTATCTCTGATGGGCTTGAGGCCAGGGCAGGCTCCCTTTCTGCCGGTTTCTCCCGGTTCATGGCATGGAAAAGCGCTGACGGCAAAGCTGAAGCTTCACATCTGGTCAGTCAGCTTGAAACGCTGATTTCAGGCATGTTGAACAAGGCAACACTGCTTGATCTTGTGCGTCACTTCATTGTTTTTGAGAAAAGTAAAAAGGAAGACCCCGCTACCGGTATCGTCACTATCACGACGGTTAAGAAATTGGCAGCTTATCACCAGTACTACGCCGTCAATGCCGCTGTAACCTCAACCCTGCGGGCAGTGGATCTGGGTGCAGTCATCGTTGGACGTGAAAGTCCAACAACGTATGGTCTTCCCGGCGTTGCAGGTCAGCCAAGGGGCGACATGAAGGCAGGAGTCGTTTGGCATACCCAAGGGTCAGGCAAATCGCTCTCGATGGTTTTTTATACCGGAAAGATTGTTCTGGTACTCGATAATCCTACCATTCTTGTTATAACCGACCGCAACGATCTTGACGACCAGTTGTTCGATACCTTTGCGGCATCAAAACAGTTGTTGCGGCAGGAGCCGGTGCAGGCAGAGGACCGGGAGCAGTTGAAAGAGCTGTTGAAAGTCGCTTCAGGAGGGGTGATCTTTTCAACCATCCAGAAGTTTCAGCCCTCAGAAGGGAATGTCTATGAGCAGTTATCCCCTCGCCGAAATATTGTGGTTATTGCCGACGAAGCCCACCGTACACAGTATGGGTTCAGCGCTAAAACCATCGATGAAAAAAATACGGATGGTGTGGTGATTGGCAAAAAGGTTGTCTACGGCTTTGCCAAGTATCTGCGCGATGCTTTGCCGAATGCCACCTATCTCGGCTTTACCGGTACACCGATAGAAAAAACCGACATCAACACACCGGCAGTCTTCGGCAACTATGTCGATATCTACGACATAGCACAGGCTGTAGAAGATGGTGCTACCGTTCGGATTTTCTACGAAAGTCGGTTAGCCAAGGTTGAGCTTGGAGAGGAAGGCAAAAAACTTATTACTGAGCTTGATGAAGAGCTCGATCAGAACCAACTGACCGAAACCCAAAAAAGCAAGGCCAGATGGACCAGAATGGAGGCACTGGTCGGCAGTGCCAACCGCACCCGGAATATTGCGAAGGATATTGTCTCCCACTTCGAAGCCCGGCAAGAGGTTTTTGCCGGCAAAGGGATGATTGTCTGCATGTCACGCCGCATTGCCGCCGAGTTGTATGCAGAAATCATCAATCTCCGCCCTGAATGGCATTCCGCCGAGATAAACAAAGGCTCCATCAAGGTGGTTATGACCTCCGCCTCAAGTGACGGCCCATTGATGGCCAAACATTATACAACCAAGGAACAGCGTAAACTTCTGGCCGAACGCATGAAAGATGACGACGATCCGCTGAAACTGGTGATCGTCTGTGATATGTGGCTCACCGGTTTTGATGCCCCCTCGTTGCATACCATCTACATCGACAAGCCCATGAAAGGGCACAACCTGATGCAGGCGATTGCTCGCGTGAACCGGGTCTACAAAGACAAGCCTGGTGGTCTGGTAGTTGACTATCTGGGGATTGCTGCCGACTTGAAAGAGGCACTCTCGTTCTATTCCGATTCCGGCGGTAAAGGTGATCCAACACTCTTGCAGGAAAAGGCAGTTGAGTTGATGCTTGAAAAGATCGAAGTGGTATCGGCTATGTACCACGGCTTCCCTTACGAAGAGTATTTCGATGCCGATACAGCAAAAAAACTCTCCCTCATCCTTGCTGCCGAAGAACATATTCTCGGCCTTGACGATGGCCGGAAGCGCTATATCAACGAAGTAACCCTCCTTTCACAGAGCTTTGCCATTGCTATTCCGCATGAGCAGGCGATGGGCGTAAAAGACGAAGTTGGCTTTTTCCAGGCAGTCAAGGCACGTCTCGCCAAATTTGACGGCACCGGTAACGGCTACAGCAATGACGATATCGAAACCACCATCCGTCAGGTGATCGACAAGGCGCTGGTCTCAGAAAAGGTTATTGATGTTTTTGATGCCGCCGGAATCAAAAAACCGGATATATCCATTCTCTCCGAAGAGTTTCTGGCTGAACTGAAAGGGTTTCAGCACAAGAACGTTGCCCTTGAAGTGCTGAAGAAACTGCTGAACGATGAACTCAAAGTTCGCGCCAAAAAGAACCTCGTTCAGAGCAAAAGCTTGATGGAAATGCTCGAAAAAGCAATCAAGAAATACCACAACAAAATCCTCTCAGCAGCCGAAGTCATGGACGAGCTGATCCGAATCAGCAAAGAGATTGTTGCCTCAGACGAGGAGGCCGAACACATGGGCCTCAGCGACTTCGAATATGCCTTTTACACTGCAGTTGCAAACAACAGCAGTGCCCGGGAACTCATGCAGCAAGACAAACTGCGTGAACTGGCAGTCGTCCTGACCAAGCGCGTCCGCGAAAACGCATCAATAGATTGGACCATCAAGGAGAGCGTCAAAGCCAAACTGAAAGTAATCGTCAAACGCACCCTCCGCCAATTCGGCTATCCGCCCGACATGCAGCTTTTAGCTACGGAAACTGTATTAAAGCAGGCGGAGATGATTGCGGCTGAGCTTGTAAGCTAACAACAAGAGAAGAAATGAGTTAAATGATACATCGCAGTGAATGTTGTTCGTAAAAGTACTTGGAAAATATCAGGGGAGACACTTATCCATAGAATACCTGATTGAGGAAAAAATATATTTTCAATTCAGGAGATTGAGCCTGCACTAAGGAGAACGGAGAAAAATTAATGGCAGTTATTGAAGGATTTCGGGTACAAAATTATCGAGCCCTGCGTGATGTGACGCTTGGCAAGCTCTCCAACCAGCAGACAGGGGAGCCATTAACCCCATTTACCGTGGTGATTGGAAAAAATGGTGTTGGTAAAAGCACCTTGTTCGATGCCTTCGGATTTGTTGCGGATTGTTTGTCTGCTGATGTGGAAACCGCCTGCGACATGAAGCAGCGAGGAGGTTTCGACCGACTGCGATCGAAGGGTCAGGATGAAGCTATCAGGTTTGAAGTGTATTACCGTGAAGCGCCAAAAGAACGACCGATCACCTATGAGCTGGCGATTTCGCTGGATGAGTCGGGTCGCCCGTTTGTTGAATCGGAAGTGCTGAAACAGAGGCGCAAGGGTCAGAAACATGGTCGTCCTTATCCATTCCTGCGATTGAGTCATGGCAAGGGTACCGTTTGGGCTGGCGAAGAGGCGGTTGAGGTTGAAGGTGAAGAGGATCGCGCCCTGACATCAGTGGAGTTGACTGATAATCGGCAACTTGGTGTTGCCACGTTGGGGACACTCAAGGAGCATCCTAGGATCAAGCGATTTCGGGATTTCCTTAAGGGCTGGTACCTCTCCTATTTCTATCCGGATGCGGCGCGCAGTCTGCCAAGTGCCGGGCCACAGAGGCATTTGAATATTCATGGAGACAATATCGGCAATGTTGTGCAGTTTATGGAACGCGAGCACAAGACGCAATTCAAGAGCATTCTCCAGCGGATAGCCGCAAAGATTCCCGGGATTGACGGTATTGACACGCTGGAGACCGAAGACAAGCGCGTGCTGTTGCGTTTCAACGATGGTGCTTTCGGAGACCCGTTTTTCGCACAGCAGATGTCAGATGGCACGTTGAAAGTTTTTGCCTATCTCCTGTTGTTGGAAGACCCGGAGCCACCACCGTTTATCTGCATTGAAGAGCCAGAGAATGGTCTCTATCACAAGTTGCTGGAGGCATTGGCTCAAGAGTTTCGTTTGCGTGCTACCGGCAAAAAGAACTCGCCCCAGATTTTCGTGACCACGCATCAACCGTACTTTGTTGATGCACTGGCACCCGAAGAGGTGTGGCTGCTGGAGAAAGGTGCTGATGGCTATTCGGTCATACGACGAGTCTCCGAGCTGGAAATCGTTAAAAACCTCGTGGATGAAGGGCTGCCTTTGGGTGGCCTCTGGTACAGCGACTATCTTGAAGCGAGGTAATCATGCATATTGAGATATTGGTCGAGGATAGTTCTGGCGCGATGCTTCTTGAGGTATTGTTGCCACAATTGTTGGGGTTACAAGGTGAATTAAATACCTGGCGAGTACATGCCTATAAAGGTATTGGAAAAATCCCGCAAGGTATTGGGAAAAAGGCTGATCCGGCCAAACGTATTTTGCTCGATCAGTTGCCCAAACTCTTGCGTGGGTATGGCAAAACACCCGGAATTGATGCTGTTGTGGTCGTGCTTGATACGGATAAACGGGATTGTGTAGCATTCCTGGCTGAGTTGAAGGCTGTTATTGACGACAAAACGGTGGTGCCGGATACCATGTTCAGACTTGCCATTGAGGAAATTGAGGCATGGTATTTTGGTGACAGGGAGGCATTGTTAGCCGCTTATCCGCGAGTCAGGCAGGATGTGATGAGATCGTATGTTCAGGATAGCGTCTGTGATACGTGGGAGTTGCTTGCTGATGCGGTGTATCCGGGCGGTTCATCGGTCATCAAGAAAGCAGGCTGGCCTTTACCGGGGCAGGTAAAGCATGACTGGGCCAAAAAGATTGCACCGTTGATGGATCCAGATCGGAACGTCTCTCCCAGTTTTTGCAAGTTTCGGGATGGATTGCGCCAGATCTGCGCAGAGGGTTAAATTTATTGGCTCCTGCCACAACTCGTGCTGTGCTTGGAGTGAATCGGGATATCTCTTTCGAGCAATCAGCCTTTACCCGAAATGGAGGCTATTTTGAATACAAACCGATGTTTGTTGAAAAGCTGCCTGTTCCTCAGCTTCCACTTGAAGAGTAAGAGGTCTATATTCACTTGGCCAATTATGTGCTGATACTAACCAAACATGAGCTGAAACTACAATCAGCCTTCTTCGAACAACTTATCGACGAACTGGTCTATGAACTCTATTTTCCCGAAGAGATTAAAGCCGCCGGGAAAGAGATTCTGCACCATCTTGGTGAGCTGAAGCCCATTCATGACTCCTTGACCGATGCTGAAAAACTCTCCATCATCCAGAGTGAATTTGATCGTCTCTACGACCCGAACCACCCGGTTCGCAACAACCTCGAAACCCTCGACAGCGTCGAAGAGGTTCGCATTATCAGGGAGGCCTTGAAGAGATGAAGATTCAGTCCATCGAAATCACCAACTACAAAGCCTTTCCCGGAACGCACGAGATCAAGGTTAATGGCAAGAACCTCTTCATTTACGGTGAAAACGGCAGTACCGGTTTTTGATCTGGAGTTGGCGAAATACTTTTGTAATATGTTGTGTAATGCTAAATCACATCTATGCACAAATTAAAAAAAGGAACAAACTGCTTGTCTGTTGACCATGACATCTTGGTAAGTACAAAATACAATACTATTTAATGTAATTGAAATAACCACAAATAGTATTGTAATATTAGTTACAACAAATAACATTGTTTTGTCTATATGGCTGGCTCTTCGCGCAATTTAGTGGAATGAGGGGATAAAATCGTAGACTGAAGTATTTCAATCCCATGCTTAAAGATGCAAAAACTTACTGACCATTACCAACAACTCTTAGGGTTTCCAGCGGTCTGGAAGGTCGATGATGT
>CAIPKT010000206.1 GCA_903865705.1 uncultured Chlorobiaceae bacterium | reverse complement strand
GGGGGTATATCGGACTATCTGAAAGGCAGTACCGTTGTCGGGGAGGGAAAATTCATGGTTATCGAGGCCGACGAGTATGATCGTGCCTTTTTAAAGCTTACGCCGACCATCGCCGTTGTCAACAGTCTTGAGTCGGAGCATATGGATACCTATGGTACGCTTGATGAGCTGAAAAAGGCGTTCGTTGCTTTTGCCAACAAAGTGCCTTTTTACGGGCGGGTGATCTGTTGTGTCGATTGGCCTGAGATCAGAAATATTATTCCATTGATGAATCGCCTTTATACCACCTTCGGCATTGATGAGCCGGCTGATGTTATGGCTTCGGACATGGTGTTTGAAGAACAGCGTACCAGCTTTTCTATCCAGGCATACGGCCAGGAGTATCGGGATGTGTGCATCAATGTGCCGGGACGTCATAATGTGCTCAATGCTCTGGCAGCTTTTTCGACCGGTCTTGAACTTGGAATCATGCCGGAGTCGCTTATTGCCGGTCTTGGTCGGTACAGCGGCATGAGGAGGCGGTTCCAGGTGAAATATGATAACGGTTACGGGCTTATGGTGGTGGACGATTATGCCCACCATCCCTCAGAAGTCAAGGCAACCGTCAAAGCGGCCAAAAGCGGCTGGCTTGACTCCAAAGTCGTTGCAATTTTTCAGCCGCACCTCTTTTCCCGGACCAGAGAGTTTGCCAGTGAATATGGCTGGGCGCTTTCACGGGCAGATATGGTTTATGTCGCCGACGTCTATCCCGCCCGTGAACACGCTGTGGATTATCCGGGTGTCGACGGGGAATTGGTGGCTGCCGCTGTGCGGAAGGCAGGCGGAAAGCAGGTTGAATTTATTGCCGATATGGATATTCTTTTTTTAGCTCTCATGGAGTTGTCGGTTAACGGAAACATGCTCCTTTTCATGGGTGCAGGCGATATTACCCACCTTGCATCAAGAGTTGCCGAAGGTTGCAGGCAAAGTACTTTGGCTTGACGTGGTAGGGTATCCATTTTTGGAGTTTTGGGTATCTTGAACAGATTCGAAAAAGCTTTCTTTTATGTCTGATTCCGAATACAAGGAAGATTCTGTCAATGAGGGTCATTCCATGCCAGCGAAAAGCGGAAGCCGGGCTACCCGGTTATTTATTTTTCTCATGGTTCTTGCTGCTCTTATCGCGCTGGCCTCCTACGCCTCACGCTGGAAAAAAGGGGTGCTTGTCAGGGGTTTTGTTGTTGATAACATCTCGTTAATTTCTGAGCGGGATATTGTGTCACGCGTGAGCGACTTTAAGGGCAGAAATATGGAGAAACTTGATACCAAAGAGCTGAAAAAGAGGATCAGTATGATTCCCTATCTAAGGGACGCCGAAATTAGCAAGGAGCTGAACGGGATTGTTCGTGTCAGGGTTTTCGAGCGCGAGCCGGTTGCCGTCACGCTTATTGATGGTCAAATGATGGTTATTGATCGTGAAGGATTTCTTTTGCTGAACAAGACTGAGTCAGTGACACGTCAGGGCTCTCCCCTGATTAAAATTTCCGGAATAACCCGGCTACAAGTTGCTGCAAATGGACTGCCTCAACTTGAGAAGCGTGATGTGGATTTGATCCGGCAGTTTCTTGATGCGCTATCAAAGACTGATTATGCAAGCCTGCTTATCGGCGAGTTTCATCTTGAAGGCAATAATATGGCGTGGTGCGTTACTGCTCAGTCTCCAACCCGTTTTATTATCGGTAATGATGGGAACTATAAGGAAAAGTTGAAAAAATTCGAGATATTCTGGAAAAAAGTGGTTTCCAAAAAAGGCTTTGACTTTTACGAGACTGTTGACCTGAGGTTCAGGGACAGGATTTTTACCAAAGATACTCTATCTCCTAAGGTGCCACAGGATGTTTCGCTCTGATAATCATGCAAGAATAGAACAATGCTGACAAGCAATATTGCCGTAGGTCTTGATATTGGAACAACCAAGGTATGTGTTGTTGTTGCCGAAAAAGATGAGATAGGAAAACTTAATGTGCTTGGAAAAGGACGTTCTAATTCCGATGGTCTTCAACGGGCGACGGTTGTCAATATTAACAAGACTGTAACTGCTATCAAATCTGCTGTTGCTGATGCTGAACGGGAGTCATCAATTCGTATCCATGGCGTCAATGTTGGTATTTCCGGGGCGCATGTCCACTGTATCCATAGTAATTCGGAAATCAGCATCAATCAGACCGGCATTGTCAATGATTCTGATGTAAAGCGTTTTCTTGAAAAAGCCAAGACCAATATCCGGTATCTGGATATTGATCATGAAATTATTCATGTCATTCCGCAGGAGTTTATTGTTGATGATCAGGATGGGTTGCTTGATCCGATAGGGATGGCCGGGACGACTATGAGAGGCAGTGCCTATATTGTGGTTGGTCTGAGAACAAAGATTCGCAACATCAAACAATGTGTCGAGAAGGCCGGGCTTGAGATCAGTGCGGTTACTTTTGAGCCGGTGGCATCCGGTATGGCTGTCATGAAAGAGCGGGAGAAGAAAAGCGGCGTTGTCGTCATTGATATTGGCGGAGGGACTACTGAGGTAGCTATTTATATTGATGGAGCAATTCGCTACTCAGAGGTCATAAAGGTTGCTGCCAACGACGTCACTCATGATATTGCTCATGGCGTCAGAGCTCTCTATGAGGTAGCCGAAGAGCTGAAAATTAAGCATGGCTGCGCATACAGCAAGCTTAGCGGTGAAGATGAGGAGCTTCTAATTGATGGCATCGAAGGTCGAGCTCAGAAATCTGTACCAAAGAGTTCGCTGACGATGATTATTGAAGCCCGGATGATGGAGATTCTGGAGCTTGTTCGGGACTCGGTTCAGCGGTCGGGTTATTATGAATATCTCAATGCAGGGGCAATTATTACGGGTGGCGGTTCTCTTTTGCCTGGCACCGAAGAGCTTGCTCATGATATTTTTGGTCTTGACGTTCGTGTCGGCTATCCTGAAGGGGTATCTGGAGGAATCAAGGGTTCCGTCAATAACCCCATGTATGCAACCGTGATGGGTCTTGTCGCCCATACTTTTCAGAACAATCTCTCAGTCGATATCAGTATTACCCCGACAACAGGAGAGCCTCCAGTTGATGAACCTCTCGGAATAAGGGAAGATCCTTTAGTGCCGGAGCCGAAGCCACCGGGGCCGAAAATTTTGGACCAGATGAAGAAATTCTGGGATAATCTATAATGAGAGAGCAAATAAGAGCCTTTTAAAGAGGGAGAACTGAAAAAAATGGCATTTGAGCTTGATCCAGGGCTGTTCGACAGTGAACAGGGCAAAGGGGTAACCATAAGGATTGTCGGCGTCGGCGGTTGCGGCGGCAATGCGGTAAATAATATGATTGACCGTAAAATCAGTGGTGTTGAGTATATCGTCTTCAATACCGATCGCCAGGCGCTTTTGAACTCGAAAGCTCCGCTCAGGGTGCAGATTGGCAAGAAGGCGACGAACGGGCTTGGTGCCGGAGCAGATCCAGCCAAAGGCCGTCAAGCTGCTGAAGATGACCGGGAAATTATTGCAGCTCAGCTTCGTGGAGCCGATCTTGTCTTTATTGCTGCCGGCATGGGCAAAGGTACCGGTACCGGTGCTGCTCCGGTGATTGCCTCCATTGCGCGAAATATGGGGATCCTTACTATCGGCGTCGTGACCAGGCCGTTTAACTTCGAAGGTCAGGTCAAGGCGAACATCGCTGATGGAGGTATCGTTGAACTGCGTAAATACATCGACACCCTTATTCTTGTTGAAAATGAGAAGATCCTGAGCATTGCAGAAGAGGGGGTAAGTGCCACCGAAGCTTTTAACATGGCAAACGATGTTCTTTACCGGGCAGCCAAAGGTATTGCCGATATTATTACCCGTCATGGGCATGTCAATGTTGACTTTGCGGACGTCCGCAGTATTATGGCCGGTGCCGGGGATGCGGTTATGGGCTCTGCTGCTGCTGCAGGTGAACGCCGTGCATTGAAAGCCTCATCTGATGCTCTCAACAGCCCTCTTCTTGAAGGAGTTTCAGTGATGGGGGCCAAAGGCGTGCTGGTCAATATTACCGGTGAGGTCACCATGAGGGACATGTCGGATGCGATGAACTATATTGAGGAGCAGGTGGGCCGTGACGCCAAGATTATCAACGGCTATGTTGATGAAATTCAGGTTTCAGGTGAAATCAGGGTTACGGTTATTGTAACAGGGTTCAAGCGAAAGGCGCAGAATGATGGAGCTGCACCTGCAGTTCGGCAATTTGTTGCCCCGGTGCCGGGCGTCAGGATTGGACAGGCTTCTTCACCCTTTCGGCAGAATGTATCCCTTTATCCTGAACGTCAGGAGGAGGATCTGCGCATTCCTGCCTATATCAGAAGGCAGTTATCAATCAATGATCCTCAAGAGGTTGGCGGGCAGAAAAATGCCGGATCGGATAGTGACTACAACCCGCCACTTCCTGGCGGCCGTGGTGAGCATGAAGATAAAATTCAGAAAGGCTTATCAGATACCCCGGCATATCTTCGCCGGAAAAACAATGGAATCTGATAAGGTATTTACAAAATAACATATAAAGTATTTCATGAACTATAGTACGCTTTCCGCAGAAGAAGCAGTATCCAGAATTAAGTCGGGCGACAGAGTTTTTTTGCATACTGCGGCAGCAACACCGCAGCGATTGATCGAAGCAATGGTTCAGCGCTCGGAAGAATTAAGAAATGTTGAAATTGTCAGTCTTCACACCGAAGGTGATGCCCCTTATGCAAGACCGGAATATCGTGAAAGCTTCAGATTGAATGCTTTGTTTGTCGGTAGAAATGTTCGCAAGTCGGTTCAGAATGGAGACGGAGATGCCATTCCGGTTTTTCTCAGTGACGTTCCTTCTCTTTTTTACAACAAAATACTTCCTCTTGATGTAGCACTTGTTCACGTCTCTCCACCTGACAGGCATGGCTACTGTTCGCTCGGGGTTTCTGTTGATGCGTCCCTGGCGGCCGTACAGTCTGCAAAGCTGGTTATTGCACAGGTGAACCCGAACATGCCCCGCACTCATGGTGAAGGGATGCTGCATACCAGCAAGATTCATGCGATGGTGGATGTGGATGACGCCATTCTTGAAACCCGGCATGGTGCATTGAGTGATGTCGAAATCCTTATTGGTCGTCATATCGCATCAATTGTCGAGGATGGTGCAACGCTGCAGATGGGGATTGGTGCAATTCCTGATGCTACGCTTGCTGCGCTTTCCGGGCACCGGGACCTTGGCATTCATTCTGAGATGTTCTCGGACGGTGTGATTGATCTTGTTGAAAAAGGGGTGATCAACGGAAGGCAAAAGCGAACTCACCGGGAGATTATTGTTGCAAGCTTTCTTGTTGGCACTCGTCGCCTGTATGATTTTGTAGACGATAATCCACTCGTAGAAATGCTTCCCTCCGATTATGTTAACGATACGAGGGAAATCAGGAAAAATCCAAAGGTGACAGCAATTAACAGTGCCCTTGAAATTGACATGTCCGGCCAGGTATGTGCTGATTCAATCGGACAGAAATATTATTCCGGGGTTGGCGGACAGATGGATTTTATCAGGGGAGCAGCACTCTCCGAAGGCGGCAAGCCGATTATTGCCTTGCCATCAACAACAAAAAGTGGCCTTTCAAGGATTGTTCCCCATCTTAAGCCTGGCGCCGGAGTCGTTACGACAAGAGCCCATGTGCAGTATGTGGTTACTGAATTCGGCATTGTTAATCTGCATGGCAAAAATCTTCGCCAGCGAGCTGAGGCACTTGCAAGTATCGCTCATCCCGATTTCAGGGAGGATATCTGTCGGCAAGCCCATGATCTTTATGGTTCTTATGGCCGTACCAGCATGTAGAAAAAACGGGAGCCTTTACCACAAGCGAAAGGCTCCCTTCACACATGGTTTATGCTCCATGATCAGTCGGGTGTGACCTTCTCTTGCCGGTTGACACCGATCAGGCTGACCATGCGTCCGGTTTTTCCCTGATCGCGCCGATAGGAAAAAAACAGGTTGCTGTCGCGGACTGAGCAGTAGGGTGACCGTTCGATATTCGATGAAGGAATTCCCGCCGCAAGCAGTTGCCGGTAGTTGACCATCCCCAGATCAAGCAAATATTTTTCATTTTTCTCCCCGTTTGGGGATTGCTGGCAGCAATCGGACGGAAACCTCATGGCGACATCCTGCCCGACCTCATAAGCCTCAGGTGAAATCCCTGTACCAATATAGGCAAGGCACTCTGCCGGCAGGGAGTTAAACCGCTTTTGCATGGCTTCAATTGTTTTTATCACAATTTCTCCGGCACTCCCTTTCCATCCGGCATGAACTGCGCCCGAAGCCTTATTTCGAGGGTCGTAGATAATTACGGGATAGCAGTCTGCGGTGAAGACGCACAGGAACAGATTTCTTTTGTCCGTTATGAACGCATCATAACCCGGGTAATGTCCCGGCTTTTCGGCAAAGAGTATTGCTGTGCCATGTACCTGGTCTGAAGTCACTAATTGCCGGGGATCAATGCCTTTTGCTGCGCAGAGGAGCCGGGTGTTTTCGTGGACTTTTTCCGTCAAATCTCCGGTATTCCTTCCGAGGTTCAGCGATGAAAAGGCCCCTTCGCTTACCCCTCCATTTTTGGTGCTTTGCAAAGCGATGAGTTCATTGTATTGACAAAAGCAATCTGGAAGAATATACTTTTTTGATGATGGCTTGATTTGGCTTGTTGATTTCGGGTCCATAGATGAAGAATTACCGGTAACGGTTCATTATTTCAGGAAGAGTATTATCTTCATGTCTTGAATGATCATTTTGTCATATTGTCCACAGGCATCCGGATCTTTTTCTTCGAGCGTAAAACGATGTCTGTCAGAATGTAAACAAGGGCTATTGATGATGCAAAAACCTGATGAAGAAAGGTTTTCGGATAACTTGGGACGTTCTGCCCGTGCGCTTTCTGATTATATGGGCCTTGGTCTTCAGATTGCCGCCAGCTTTGCGTTTTTTGTCTTGATCGGATATTGGGCTGACGGCAAGTTTGGTACCTCGCCCTGGCTGTTTTTGTTCGGAGTTCTCGTTGGCATGTTTGGCATGGCTCTTCTTCTTCTGAAGGTAGTGCGGGCGGCAAACAGGAAAAAATAGTGTATTTAATACTTGTTGTGGTTGTTAATCAAGAAAGAAACAGTAGATATGAAGCCATTGTTTGAATTTTTTGTTAAGTTATGTATCTTGTCCTTCGTTTTATGGGGGGTGATTTTTTCAGCACTTGGGTCTGGGGCAGTTGACTTTCACGCACTCTTTCTTGCCTGGATAATGGTGGTCTCAAATACCGTTGCAGGTTACTTGCTCTTTGAATATGCGTTTGATAAAGAATCAGCGGTCTTCACCAAGTTTGTTTTCGGGGGCCTGACCGTCCGGTTGCTTCTCTTGATGGTGCTTGTTGCTGTCGTTATTATCAAAGACCTGGCAGTTATCAATGATTTTGTCTTCTCATTTTTTGCTTTTTACTGTATTTATGTGATCGTTGAGATTCTCGGGTATCAAAAGAAAAACAAACAGAAAAAGAATACTGCATGAAACTGGTAAACGTCATACGGGTTAAGGCTCTTTTCAAGGTTATTGCAATTCTGGTGCCGCTTGCGCTGAATTTTAACAGCCTTGTCGCTGCGCCAACGGTTTCTTCGGTTGTTACGTCACAGAATACGGTGACGGCTCCTGCCGTTGAAGCGGGGCATGGAGATGCTAAGGCTGCTCCTGAAGAGGAAAAAGCCGGTGAAGTGATCATGCATCATATCCTTGATAATAACGTTTACTACTTTGATCCTTTTGGCGAAGTCCATCTCCCTAAAATTCCTCCAATTGCCGGTATTGATATTTCGATTACCAAGCACGTCGTGATGCTCTGGATCGTGTCGGCAGCGCTTTTGATTGTCTTTTCTATTGTCGGCGGCAAATACAAAAACATGACTCCCCGCAATGCTCCCAAGGGACTTGCCAACGCCATGGAGGCACTTGTGGAGTTTATCCGGGTTGATGTGGCCAAGTCAAATATCGGACATGGTTACGAAAAGCATCTTCCTTACCTGCTGACGGTTTTCTTTTTTATCCTGTTCTGTAACCTGCTCGGTCTTATTCCTTACGGCGCAACAGCGACCGGCAACGTCAACGTCACCCTTACGCTTTCCGTTTTCACTTTCTTCGTCACCCAGATTGCAGCATTCAAAGCTCACGGTGTCAAAGGGTATCTTCAGCACCTTACAGCAGGGACTCACTGGTCTCTCTGGATTATCATGGTTCCTATTGAGATTATCGGTCAGTTTACCAAGCCTTTCGCTCTGACGGTTCGACTCTTTGCTAACATGACAGCGGGCCATATCATCATTCTCAGCTTGATCTTCATCAGCTTCATTTTGAAAAGCTACATTGTGGCTATAGCAGTTTCAGTTCCATTTGCCATTTTCATCTATCTGCTTGAGCTTTTTGTTGCGTTTTTGCAGGCATTTGTCTTTACCATGCTCTCCGCGCTCTTTATCGGCCTTGCCACAGCGCACGAGGGGCATGACGAGCATGAAGTTGCAGCAACAGCGCATCATTGAAAAGATCTGAGGGATTATTGATGAACAAGTCTTATTTTTGTGCTATTTATTAACCGGTTTCAAAACTGCTAATTATCCTTTAGCAAATAACTTACAACAAATAAACGGAGGTAATTACAAGATGGAAGGTTTAGGTTTAGCTTATTTAGGTGCCGGTCTTGGCGCCGGTCTGGCTGTTATTGGTGCAGGTCTCGGTATTGGTAATATTGCAGCTTCAGCCGCTGAGGGTACAGCCCGTCAGCCGGAAGCTACATCAGATATCCGTACCACAATGATTATTGCCGCAGCTCTTATCGAAGGTGTTGCCCTGTTCGGTGAAGTTATCTGTGTGCTTCTTGCTCTTAAGTAAGATAGGGCGAGTGTACAGATTCGATACAGAAGATATCCCTGTTGCGGCTTGAATATAGATCGGCCGCAATCGGGTTTTATTAATCGTTAACGGAAACATTATTCATGCTTACGTCAGGAATTATACTTCTTGCCGGTAGTCTTCTGAGCCCGAACCCCGGCCTTATTTTCTGGACTGCGCTAACATTCGTGATAGTGTTGGTTATACTGAAAAAAATTGCCTGGGGTCCCATTCTGAACGCTTTGGAAGAGAGGGAAAAGGGAATTCAGTCATCCATTGACCGTGCGCATCAGGCAAAGGATGAGTCAGAGGCTATTCTGCGTAAAAACAGGGAATTGCTTGCAAAAGCTGATGCTGAATCCGACAGGATTATCCGTGAAGGAAAGGACTATGCCGAAAAGCTTCGTACCGATTTTACCGATAAGGCACAGGCAGAAGCAAAGAAAATGATTGCTTTGGCAAAAGATGAAATTGAGCAGGAAAAACGCCGTGCGCTCGATGTGCTGAGGAATGAAGTTGCTGATCTTGCAGTACAGGGAGCACAAAAAATTATCAAGACCGTTCTTGATGCCGATATGCAAAAAAAGATCGTTGACGGTATGATTCAGGATCTTTCAACAAAACGTAACTGAAAACTGCTCACCGTCATGTCAACACTAATTGCAAGCCGTCGATATGCCTCCGCTCTAATTTCAGCGGCGGAAGAGGGTAATTTTCTCGATACTATTGTTGAAGAGCTTCAGGTGATAAAGGATGTTCTCGAACACTCGCGTGATCTGGTTCATGCGTTGCGGAGTCCTCTTGTTAAAGGGGACAAGAAAATTCATATACTCGAAGAGGTCTTCCACGGTTCAGTCGGGGAGAAAATGTTTCTGTTTTTAAAGCTCATTGCAAGAAAAAAACGCGCAGGGCTCTTGCCAGAAATTATTGATGAATTTCAAATTCTTCTTGATGAAAAGAGAGGGGTTATCAATGTTGATATTACCAGTGCGGTTACGCTTTCTGAATCACAGTCAAGCGAACTTGTTGACAGACTAGCTACTTTTACCGGTAAGAAAATCCGCCCGAAGATGGCTATCAATGAGCAGTTTATTGGTGGGGTTGCTATTAAAATTGGAGATACGATTTATGACGGCAGCATCAGTCATCAGCTTCAAATGCTCCGCCAGACACTGGTATCCTGAAATAAACAGGTGACTTTGAGGGTGTTGCATGATGAGTTTGACACTCAATAGCCTGCTTGCGCAGGCTATTTTTGTATAAAATGCAAATATATGGTTGGGCAACTCTGAAAAATATGGGTTCACGCCATAATTTGGGGCTTTAGCTCAGTTGGTAGAGCGTCTCGTTCGCAATGAGAAGGTCAGGGGTTCGACTCCCCTAAGCTCCACAAATACTCTCATCTTTGCCTCCGGGAGAGTCGTGTGATTTTCCTCCCGGGCCTCGGACACTGTAATAACCGGCCTTTAAAATCGTGTTGTAATTGCTCCGGGAGTGCTGTTTGTTTTTCTGGAGTTTCGTATTATACGTTTTCTCTTTTCTATCAAAAGAATAATGGAGTTATTCTATGTCGGTTGCCAGATTTATTTCACGTTCTGTATTGATGCTTTTTGCGACGGGGTTACTGATAAGTTCCGGCTGTTCATCCTCAAAGCCGGTAACCTCAGCAACAGCTCGCGTTAATGAGGGGTATGCGAAAGCGTTGAGGCTGTACGAAAATGGAGATTACAAGGAAGCTGCTATCGATTTTGAATCACTGCTTTTTTCCTCTCGGGCCACGGCGCTTGAGGATGATGTGCTCTACTATCTTGCTCAGTCTTACTACCGTTCCGGAGATTACTTGCTTTCTGCCGAAATGTTTACCCGGTTGCAGCAGCAGATATCTTCTACCCCCTATGCACGAACATCGCAGTTTCTTCTTGCAAAATCTTATGAGCAGCTCTCTCCGCATTTTGAACTGGATCAGCAGTTTACCAATAAAGCCATTGAGCAGTTTGGTCTTTATCTGGAGCTCTATCCGATGGCGGATTCATCGAAGATTGCCAGCGACGTTGAGACCTACAGGGAGCTCTTGAAGATTAATCCCGGCAATGTTGACTATAAACAAAACTACGCGTCAGCAAAAACTCAATTTGCGCGAATTGATAGTTTAAGATATGCTGAAAAGGCTATTCCAGTGCTTAGAGAAAAATTGGCACGCAACATGTTTTCTATAGCCCATCAGTATGTTCAGCTTAAGAAGTACAAGGCTGCCGGTATATTTTACGACGAGGTTATCAAGCGTTATGCAGATACCATATTCCTTAAACCAGCTCTGGCAGGAAAAGTTGATATCTTGATGAAGCGAAAAAAATGGTTTGATGCAGGCCAGGCGCTGGATCAGTACGTGCAGCTTTTTCCGGAAAAAGAGAAGGAAATGCAGGGTACAAGGGATAAAATCAATCAGAATTTCAAAAACTGATCAGAGGTAGTCGTGCATCTGGCAGTTTTCGGAGCTACGTTTGATCCGCCGCATAATGGCCATCTTGCTCTCTGCTTGTTTGCCAGAGAGCTCCTCGACATAGACAGACTTATTGTTTCTGTTTCAAATAATCCGTTCAAGCAAAACAGAGTGGCAGCCGATGCGCACAGGATGCGCATGGCTGAGCTCCTGTCCCGGGAAATCAATCTGACCGGGGCATGCAGTGAGGTCAGTGGATGGGAGCTTGAAAAAAAGCAGCCATCCTATACGATAGATCTCTTGCGTTATCTTCACGACCATTCTCCCGCCGACAAGCTGACTCTGCTTGTCGGTGAAGACAGTTTCCGGGAGTTTTCCCTTTGGAAGGAGTATGAACAGCTTTTTTTATTGTGCGATATTGTGGTCTTCGCCAGAGCGGCAACCGGGCAGGGCGCAAAACCCTACGAAGAGATGTACCGGCGAGAGGGCGTAAGGTTCATCAATTTCGATTGTCGGGTCTCTTCAACCGTCATCAGGGATCATGTATCTGCCGGGTGTTCCATTTCCAGTCTGGTTCCATCCTCAGTGCTTCGTTATATCCATGAGCATGATCTTTATCGGAACACGGCTGATCCGGCTACATTGACTCAGGCGCAGAAACACCAAGAATCCTGAATCCGTTGCGCAGTACCTGGCGAGTTGCCAATGAAAGCAAGAGCCTTGCCTTGGCGATATCAGGTTCAGCCTTGAGAATCGGACATTCCTGGTAGAAACGGTGAAAATGTTCAGCCAGGGAGTGCAGGTACTCGACCATTTTTTGAGGCTCAAGCATACGCAGGCTTGTTTTTAACATAGTCGGATAATCAAGCAAGGCAAATCCAAGCTGCAATTCTGCCGGAGAGTCAAGCAGTTGGAGCAGGTGGAGGTCTGCGCTGGAGGAGGGGTCAAATCCGATTTCCTGCAGAGCCATACGCAGGAGGCTGCAGATTCTTGCATGGGCGTATTGCAGATAGAAAACAGGGTTGTCCTTCGACTGTTTTTTTGCAAGTTCAACATCGAAATTCAGATGAGAATCCTTGCCGCGCATGATAAAGAAGAGTCTGGTCGCATCAGCGCCTACATCATCAATAAGGTCATCCAGCAGGTCGGCATTGCCCTTTCTTGTTGACATTTTCAGGGTTTGCCCGTCAACCGTGGTGGTTACAAACTGGTTGATGGCAATCTTGATACGCTGGGTATCGTAACCAAGAATTTTGAGCGCTTCAATCACGTCCGGGTACTCATCGATATGGTCGGCACCAAAAACATTGACGATTATTGAGAAGCCCCGCTCAAACTTGGTGATATGGTAGGCAATATCGGGGAGACGGTAACTCGGTTCTCCTGATGATTTGACCAGCACCTTATCCTTTTCCTGACCAAGACTGGTTGTCTGAAACCAGGTTGCGCCATCATATTCGGTGATAAATCCATTCTTCCTGAGTGCATCGATGACTCTTTGATTGGGGGTAATTCCCTTTTCATCGGGCAGGTACAGGGTGTGTTCATTGAAAAATGAATCGTGGCGGATGCTCAGGCGGTCAAGCGTTTTGCGTATGGAGGTAAAAATGATTTCTTCCGCTCTTTTTTTAAATACCTGTAACTCATTGCTGTCGGCAAGAGTCGTTCCATGATCTTGATACATCTCTTTGGCAATCTCCCCGATATACTCGCCCTGGTAATGGGTGGCGGGAAACTCGATCGTTTTGCCGCAGTGCTCCAGATAACGCAGCCGGACTGATTCTCCCAGAATCTGCATTTGACGGCCGGCATCATTGAAATAGTATTCGCGGGTAACCTCGTAACCCTGGGCTTCGAAGAGATTGGCAATACAGTCGCCAAGTACGCCACCCCGGCCTCGTCCTATAGTCAACGGCCCTGTTGGATTTGCGCTGACATATTCAACGACAGCTTTCTCTCCTTTACCGATTTTTCCTTTTCCGTATTCATTGCCCTCAACCAGCACCTGCTCAACCGATTGCATGATAAAGAGCGGCGCCAGATAAAAGTTGATGAATCCAGCTCCGGCAACTTCGACTTTTGCGATGGTATCCGGCGGGAAGGTCAAGTGCGGAATAATATTTTGTGCCAGTTCACGCGGGTTTCGCCTGCATTCCTTGGCAGCAAGCAAAGCTATGTTTGTGGAAAAGTCACCAAACTTTTTATCTGCAGGCTGTTCAATATTGATTGGTTTGTCGGTCGTAATGCCTGCCGAGCGCAAAGCGTTTTGGATGACAGGGCGAAAAAATTCATGCATCTGATTCTTTATAAAAGGGTCATGGGTTGCTTCTCATTGAGTTTTCTCAAAAGCTCTTCAGGATAAAGGCGGGTAAAATCGCCGATAACCTGCAGGACGTTATCGAAACGGCTGAACGCATCGGCACTGTTCGTTGTTGTGACGGCAACACACTGCATGCCAGCCCTCCGGGCGGCTTCAACCCCGGGCAAGGCGTCTTCGAATACGATGCAGTCAGAAGGTGGTACTTCGAGGAGAGTGGCGACACGTAAAAAAATATCCGGCTCAGGTTTGCCGTGACGAACATGAAAGGGGTTCACTATGGCCTGAAATCTATTGGTCATGCCGAGAATACCGAGTACGTAGTCGATGTTTCTCGGGCCAGCGCCGGTGCCGATTCCAAGCTGGACGTCATGTTTTTTAGCGGCATCAAGAAATTCAGCAAGACCCTGCATGGGCTTGATGAGGTCGCGCGACATGACCCGGTAAAGAAAATCCTTGAGCTCGGTGAGCCGTTCAGCTTCGGCTTCACTGATCTGCGGGTCAAGAAAGTAACGGAGAACGTCAAGGCCTTTCATGCCTGCCGTTTCAACCAGGTATCGTTCGGCGTCAAGCCCCTGAAGACCAAAATCACTGAAAAGTTCAACCCATGAATCGGCGTGAAATCGCATGTTATCTGTCAGCACTCCATCCATGTCAAAAATAAAGGCCCGTTTCCTGTTTTTCAGCATAAGGATTTAAAGATGGTTGCAGCAGGTTGTTTCGCCAAGCCTCATGGCCATTCTGACTTCCTGCATAGTATGGCAGGCAATCACTTTTGCCTTAGCCTCGCCTTCAAGAAGAATCTCTTTTACCAGCTCCATGTGCGCTTCATAATAGCGGCGTTTTTCAATCAGGGGAGCCAATTCCTCCGAAATATTTGTTGCACACAGCTTTTTGCAGTCGACGCATCCAAGTGACCCGGCACGACAATCAGCCTCAATGCTGCAAAGCTGTTCCTGCGGGGTAAATTTCCCGTGGTAACTGAAGACGGTGCAGACTTCAGGATGGCCAACATCGTTTTTCCGGATTTTCAGGGTATCCGTTACAGCCGTACGCATTTTTTTCAAGACGTCCTCAGGGGCATCTGAAAGCAGTATGGTGTTACCGAGAGATTTCGACATCTTGGCTTTGCCATCAAGGCCAAGCAAACGAGAGAATTTCGTGATTTTAGGTTCCGGCTCCGAAAAGACCTCTCCCAGAACGGGATGCGGATAGTGATTATTGAATTTTCGGGCGATTTCCCGGGTAATTTCCACATGAGGTATCTGGTCTTCACCTACAGGGACAACGTTGCCTTTATAAAGAAGAATATCGGCTGCCTGCAGAACAGGGTAGCCAAGATGACCGTAAATCAGCGAATCCATATTCAGGTCGCGTATTTGCTCCTTCAGTGTCGGGTTTCTTTCGAGACGCGATGAGGTGATCAGCATGGCAAAAATCAGAAACAGCTCAGCATGTTCCTTGACCTGCGACTGACGGAAAACCGGACTTTTTTCTGGATCGATGCCTGCTGCCAGCCAGTCGATCAGCATGTCAAGCGAGTTCGAATAAATTTCACTGGTATCAAGTGAGGTCGTCAGGTTGTGATAATCTGCAATAAGGAAGCAGGTCTCATAGGCCCTTGTCCCCTTTTCATCAAGCAGATTCTGCTGCTCAACCCAGCTTTCAAGAGCGCCGGTGAAATGACCGAGATGGAGTTTGCCGGTAGGGCGCATCCCGCTTAAAATTCGCTGTGTTCCCATAAAAATAATTGTTGCCGCACAACCAGGCAGCGAGTGAAGCCTCTTTCAGGCAGGGTCGTGGTTCAATAAAGCTCTTAATGCGTCGGAAGTTATAACAGTTGACAGAAAGATAAAAGGGCTTTGTTTGTTTTTTGTTTTCATGGGACGATAGATTATATTAACACACTTGTTTTTGATGTTCCAATAAAAGCTGGAAGTATTCAAAAACCAACATATTAGAGAGTAAGTCCTATACAACGCTCAGTTGCCCAACCATGTCAGATCCGGAAGGAAGCAGCATCCGGTAATTTGAGTGTGTGATATAGTAAGCTTACTCTCTTTTTTTATTTAGTCATTTTTAATTGCATCGGGAGAATTTATGCCGTCAGGATTCAGCAAAGAGGAGTTACTGAAAGCACCGGTTCGACATATTGATATTAAACAACTGAATATTGTTCCTCTTATTGACCAGATGGGCGATACCGCTTTTCAGGCGCGGAATCTTTCAAGAGCGGCCAACATTGTTGATCTTATGCAGCAGGACAAGGAGTGTGCAGTTATTGTAACGCTTGCCGGTTCACTGATCAGTGCGGGCTTGAAGCAGGTGCTTATTGACATGATCGACAACAATATGGTTGACGTCATTGTCTCCACAGGGGCAAATATTGTTGATCAGGACTTTTTTGAAGCTCTTGGATTCCATCATTACAAAGGTACCCAGTTTATGGATGATGCCATACTCAGGGAGCTGCATATCGATCGCATTTATGATACCTTTATCGATGAAGATGATCTTCGTGTTTGTGATGATACGACCGCGATCATTGCCAACTCCATGAAGCCCGGATCCTATTCTTCGCGCGAATTCATTGTGGAAATGGCTAAATATATAGAGAAAAACAATCACGACAGAAACTCCATCGTCTACAAGGCCTACGAAAAGGGCATTCCGATTTTTTGTCCGGCCTTTTCCGACTGTTCTGCAGGATTCGGTCTGGTGCATCACCAGTGGAATAACCCCGAACAGCATGTCTCGATCGACTCCGTGAAGGATTTCCGTGAACTGACCAAAATCAAGATTGAGAATGACAAGACCGGAATTTTCATGATTGGCGGCGGTGTTCCGAAAAACTTTACCCAGGATATTGTTGTTGCCGCCGAAGTGCTCGGCCACGAAGATGTCTCCATGCACACCTATGCTGTACAGATCACGGTTGCCGATGAGCGTGATGGTGCGCTGTCCGGTTCAACCCTCAAGGAGGCCAGTTCATGGGGCAAGGTTGATACTGTTCACGAGCAGATGGTCTTTGCCGAAGCGACCATTGCTCTGCCGCTGATTGCAGGCTATGCATATCACAAACGCAGTTGGGAAGGACGGCAAGCCAAGAACTTCAATGCCATGCTGGATCTCTGGCAGGTAAACGTTTAAGGAGAGAAAATGAAATTTTTTATTGATACGGCAAGTCTTGACGAAATCAAGGCCGCCAAAGAGCTAGGAGTCCTTGACGGTGTGACCACCAATCCATCACTGATCGCCAAAATTGTGGGTGATCCGGCCAATTTTACTTTTCAGGATTTCAAGGCGCATATTGCAAAAATTTGCGACATGGTTGATGGCCCTGTAAGTGCTGAGGTT
>CAIPKT010000205.1 GCA_903865705.1 uncultured Chlorobiaceae bacterium | reverse complement strand
CTGTAACGCAATGCTTGCTGAAAACAGCAACGCTCTGCCCCAGATGCTCGTGGCAAAGAATTTCGCCGAACAGAGGAAGGTACACCTTGTTTTTTCAGGCACTCTTGATTCCCCCGGTATGATCAGACTGAGAGACGCTGCCTATGAACAGTATTTGCCAGGTGCCATACTAACCCATGCATCAAAAGAGAGTTCCCTGATGTTCCCTCAACATGCGGCAATTATTGCAGCAGAAGATGGCAATGCAAAAGCATTCCTCTGTATTGACAGAAGTTGCCAACCTCCCACCCAAAATCCGCAACTGCTTGCGGAAATGATTGCCGCACTAATAACCCTATCCAGACAGCATCAATAAACACTGTCAATCAAGCATCGGCTCCTCTATCGGTTGCCGGGGCTTGGGCGGAGCTGAGAATGCTTGTACCGTTTTGGAAACAACTTTACCTGCCGCAAAGAGACCGAACCCGACAACCGCTATACTGGTGAGCCCTTGAAGAACCGGAACTGCTACAGGAGCAAGGATAATTGCGGTGCCAACAACTTTTCTAAGCATGTTTTCGTGATTAGTTTGAATTGCAATATCTATTCTTGAATTTAACTAATCACAAGTTTCTAAAAAAGAGCATCACCTCATGAACAGAGCAAAGAATTAGCTATCTCTTCCCTATTCCAATAAAAATGGCCCGCCACGTTGCAAAAGCCGCTCTCAAATCCTATACTGTTGCTGACTTCTTTGGACAATTAGCTCAGTTGGTTAGAGCGTTCGCCTCACACGCGAGAGGTCAAAGGTTCGAGTCCTTTATTGTCCACCCCTTTATCCCGCCTGCATCTGCAAACTGCTACCTACTTCAGTTTCTTGTCTGATAAACAAATAGTGAACAAAAATTGATCATTCACAGGTCACAATGTAAGCAAAACTGATTTTTTTTGTAACTCAACACAAATCAAATAGTTCAAAGTCCCCTTTATTAAGTGGGGAGGGATGCCGCTGCTTCGAGCTCTTCAGCGGCGAGAAGCCAGGCAGTCCCGCGGGTGGGTAGGCCATGTCAAAGTACCCTTTGAGGAGCACACACGCCCCCCACAGTTACACAGTAGATCCCATTTATAATAAGGGCCTGCTCTCTTCTTCCCCCATGACTCCAGAAATGCGGTGGCTCGCCATACGAAGGCTTTACATAATCGAGAATTATACAACATGTACTCATGTAGGAGCTCTGCGACTGAATGTATAATTCCCCATTATGTAATGTGGGCAACGAATGTTGACCGGTGTCCAGACGCCAAATATTCTGATAGGACATGACAGTAAAATAAACTCTGTGAAACATGAAGGCGCAACTTTTGCCACAAAACGGAACGAAGTGGAGTAACATGATTTCAACAGCAGAGGGTTTGTACTCGAACCTTCTGCAATGATTGATCAGCGGAAGGATTCAGCGGGTCTCAATCAGCAAAGACAAATGCGATCAAGAAAATCGAATTCACCTTCATATTCTCCCCATCTTCTTTGTCGGAAGTTTATAACGCATCTTGACGAACCCGCCACAGGGGAAAAAAAGAGAACAACTATTTTCTTTTGTAATTCTGCACCTTTCAAGATTATTAACGGTTGTTAATGACCTCGGCTTTTCATATAATAGTTATTGTGTTTTACTAATTATTCCCCGGTAAGATACTGACAACTTCATTAAATAATCACACAATAACTTGTTACATCCAACTCCCCATCAAACGGAGGTGCGGTCTTATCTCGATTATTTTTTAAACCCAATCAAACTGGAGGTAATTATGCGACTCAAAATAATTGTGCTTTCCATCGCTTTTCTTGGTGTGTTTCAATTCCAGACCAAAACAGTATACGCTGCTCCTTATTCGGCGCCAGTTTCTGCAAATGCATCTGGCACGGATGTAACAGCCGTAGGTGATGCTGCTAACGCTTCAGGGATAAATTCAACGGCTACTGGTGCGAACTCTAAAGCTTCAGTGTTAAATTCAACGGCTACTGGTGCGCGCGCTGAAGCTTCAGGGGATAATCCAACAGCTACTGGTGCGTACTCTGGAGCTTTAAATTTAAATTCAACAGCTACTGGTGCGTACTCTGAAGCTTCAGGGGGAAATTCAACAGCTACTGGTGCGTACTCTTGGGCTTTAGGGGAAAATTCAACAGCTACTGGTGCGTACTCTAACGCTTCAGGGAGTTATTCAACAGCTACTGGTCTGTACTCTAAAGCTTTAGGGGATTATTCAACGGCTACTGGTGCGTACTCTAAAGCTTCAGAGTTTCTTTCAACAGCTACTGGTGCGTACTCTGACGCTTCAGGGTTAAATTCAACGGCTACTGGTGCGCGCTCTGAAGCTTCAGGGGAAAATTCAACGGCTCTTGGTCAAGCTTCCACTGCGTCGGGGGTGGGCGCAACAGCTTTAGGTCAAGGCTCAGATGCATCCGGTGAAAACTCTGTGGCATTAGGTGCCGGATCCACAGCATCGAGATCAAATACTGTTTCAGTGGGGTCTTCAGGTTCAGAGAGACAGATAACCAACGTGGCTCCCGGAACCTATGGAACTGATGCTGTCAATTTGAATCAGTTAAATGGCGCTGTTGACAAACTCTCTGCAGGTATTGCCATGTCAATGGCGATGGCTGGAGTACAGATAGCGCCCGGCAAACATAACGCTGTATCAGTTGCATCAGGGTATTTTAATAACCAGGCAGCGGTAGGTGTCAACTTTGCGAAAGAAGTCTCTGATAATGTTGCTATTACCATGTCAGCAGCTCACGGATTTTATGATAACAGTGTAGGTGCAAGGGGGGCAGTCAGCTACAGTTGGTAAATTAATATAATTAAAAGCCCAGTCATTTGCCGGGCTTAATTTGAACTTGCAACAAAAAAATGGACACCCTAGGCCATAGCTTTTGGTTGTTTTATTGTATCCAAAAGGATACGTTATTACGTATGAATACTTTTATACAAACACCCGATTTTGAATCATGGCTATCGAATCATGGCTCGGCTAAAAAATGCCTTTTTTGGTAACTTTGGTAACTGTGCTCCCGTTGGTGAAGGGGTTTCGGAAATGAAGATTGACGTCGGCCCGGGTTATCGAGTGTACTACACCAGAATAGGAGATACGACTTACTTTTTGCTAGCGGGCGGAGACAAGTCAACACCCATGGCAATCAGAGAAATGCCCCATACTCCAAACTAGCAGTAAAGGGCAGATTCCGAGAAGCATTATAACAGTTTAGCCGCATGGAGACCCGTGTGCGGGAAAAGAAAGAAGTTAGCCGCCTCAGAACTCCTCGATATACAGCTCTCCGGGATCGTCCGGATGATGGCGGGTGTATCCGAAATCGTGCAGCCATTCTGAAACATGAGCAACCATATCAGGCTGTCCTGTAACAAAAAAGTGCGTTCGTTCGGGATCAGGCGTTATGTTAAACTCGTTCTGCAGAATATCATTTTTCAACAGGTCTTCAATGCACAATTTATACCCGTCCCAGCGGTCGTCGGCATCAGTAAGCGTCGGGACATAAAAAAAGTTAGCGAAGCTTTTTTCCAGAAAGGTCAATTCACTGGAATACCCAAGATCCCAGCGATGAGCCGCACCTTGTATCACCACCATTTTGCTTTCAGGGCGTTCAACAATATGGGAGCGCAAAAAACTGATATAGGGCGCAATTCCGGTTCCTGTGGCCACCATGACAATATCGCTGCCATCAGGTGTTTCATCAAGGCGGAAAATACCGCTGATCTTTGTGCCTACGTAAACCCTGTCTCCAACATTGAGATTGAAGAGCCTTGAGGTGAGTTGACCGGATTTGACCTGTGAAATGTAAAACTCAAGCTGCCGGGTCTCGGTCTTTGCCGAGGCGATTGAATAGGGCCGCTTAATGAGCCTCTCCTCCTCTGCTGGAACCAGTTCCGGCTCCGAATTGGAAGAACGTTTCTCGAATCCATAAAGCCCAAGCACCAAATTCTGCCCTGCTTCAAATTCCTCTCTTGCTTCATCGGTATCAAGCCTAAAAATCATAAGATCCGGAGTAATCATGATTTTACCGACAACCGTAGCATTATATAATGGTGTATCCATAGGCTTTTAAAATCTTTTATTCTTATACTTTATTCTGACACTTCAACAACACTCTGAAACTTCTGCAATATAAACACACAGCTTTAGGAAACAACTCCAAGAAACAATTCCATGCAAGCAAACACTTTATCGCCAGCCACCGCCGAGTGAACGATAGAGCTCTGCCATGGCAGCAAGATGCTGGCGCCGTATATCCGCAAGACCAAGTTCCGCCTGCAGTGCATTGGTCTGAGCCATCATGACTTCAAGGTAAGTAGCCATCCCGCTTTTAAAGAGCATCCCCGAATCTGAAACGGCTTTATGAAGTGTTGCAACCCGCTGCTCAGCAAAAGCTTCTTGCAATTTTACCTTTTCGAGCTGTACCAGCGCATTAGAAACCTCCCCGACGGCTTTGAGTAACGATTGCTTGAATTCGAGTTCCGCCTGTTCCCTTTTTATTCTGGACTGTTCGTACTTTGCTTTCAACTGGCCGCGCTGAAAAACAGACTGTACCAACGCACCCTGCACCAGGCCGAAAAGTGAGCCAGGAAGCGTAAACCACTGGCTTGCCTTAAAAGCCTCAACGCCGCCTGCCGCTGTAACCGTAAGTGAAGGATAGAGAGCTGCTTTGGCTTCGCCCATATCAGCATGAGCTCCCCTGATAGCCAGTTCTGCAGCACGCACATCAGGGCGGTTCTGCAAAAGAGCGGCAGGAATACCAGCTGGAAGCCCATCAGCCACTTTTGTGATAAATAGAGCACGATCACGCCCAATGGCACCCGGCATTTTGCCGCAAAGAATGCTGAGCGCATTTTCCTGCAACGCTATTTTCTGTTCAATCGCTGGAAGTGATCCCGCTATCGACTGCCTTAAGGCCTCCTGCTGCTGCACGGCAAGAGAGGTTACCTGGCCGGCATCGTACTGAAGCCCGATCATGTTAAGAGTAGTGTCGGCAAGTGCAAGGTTTTTTTTTGAGCTTTCAAGCTGGACGTCGAGCATGAGCAGCGTGTAATAGCCCGAGGCGATATCTGCCACCAGACGGGTACGTACTGCTTTTGCAGCTTCCTGTGTTTTCAGGTAAGAGGCAAGTGCCGAACTGTTCCTGCTGCGGATTTTTCCCCAGATATCCGCTTCCCATGATGATGTTGCCGAAGCAGAGTAGTCTTCAACGCTTGTTTTTGCCCCGTTATCCGAAGGACGGGTTCTGGTATTCTGGACACCGACATTAAGGGTGGGCAAAAGGCCAAGCCTTGACGAATGAAGTGTTTGGCGGGCATAGTCAATATTTTTAAGCGCTACCTGCAGGTCATTATTATTGGCGACCGCACTGTCAATCAAGGTGCAAAGCGTTTTATCGGCAAAAAAGCTGCCGTAGGGTAGCAAAGCTACTGAGGATTCCGGCTGAGTGCCTTTTGCCGGGGTGAACCCTCCACGGTAGCCCTCAGGAAAAGCCGCATCCGGCGTTTTATACTTATGGGTAACACCACATGCCGAGAGGCTCACAAGCAGCAAAAGCTGTAACGTACTTTTCAATAAATCTCTTACCGGTATTCTCATAGGTCAAGCGTTAATTCAGCGTTACTCATCATGATGACTGCCGTGAGTTCTTGTTTTCCCTGCTGATGACCTCTTCGAGGATATCACCTGCCTCGACAATAACAGCGGCAGGGCCTGTAATGCGCTCCTGAAGATGCTGGAAGGTCACAAAAAGCACTGGAACAACAAATATACCAAGCACCATTCCAATAAACATGCCTCCAATAGCCGCCGCACCGATGGAGTGATTACCCATAGCTGCCGGACCGGTCACGAACAGAAGCGGAAGCAACCCGGCAACAAAGGCAAGGGAGGTCATAAGAATCGGCCGAAGCCTTGCCTTCGCACCCTCAATGGCTGCGGCTGACAGCGAACTGCCTGCTACCCTCCGCTGCAGGGCGAACTCAACAATCAGAATGGCATTTTTAGCCAGAAGGCCGATCAGCATGATAACGGCAACCTGTACATAAATATTGTTTTCGACCCCGGCAAGCTTGATGCCGATAAACACTCCAAGCAACCCGGTCGGAATGGAAAACATTACCGCAAGGGGAAGCAGATAGCTCTCATAGAGCGCGGCAAGCAAAAAGTAGACAAAGACGACCGATAGCATGAAAATAAAGAGCAACCCGCCGGTGGATTCGAGTTCCTCACGGCTCTGCCCTTTCCAGTCGTAGGTATAACCCAACGGCAGATGTGTTTTGGAAACCGCTTCAACAGCCTTGATAGCCTGGCCTGTACTGAAGCCAGGTTTAACCGTCGCATTAATGGAAACGGCATTGAACATGTTGAAATGGTCAACCGATTCGGTTCCGTAAACCCTTTTCAGGGTAATAATTGACGAGACCGGCACCATACTTCCACCGGAGTTCTTGACAAAGATGCCATTCAGGGAGGCCGGTTCAGAGCGCTCCCCCGGTTCAGCCTGCATCACGACCCGGTAGTACTTGCCGAAACGGTTGAAATCGGAGGCCTGCATACTTCCGTAGTAGGCCTGCAATACCGTCAGAAGTTCCTTGACATTGACGCCGAGCTGACCGGCCTTTATATTATCTACGACCAGTTCATACTGGGGGTTTGAAGCCTTGAAGGTGGTGAAAGCAAACCCGATTTCCGGGCGTTTCATCAGTTCTCCGATAAAGCCCTGCGCCACATTGCCCAGTTTATCGAGCCGGCCTCCGCTGCGATCCTGCACCACAAACTCAAGACCGCTGACCGTACTGAAACCGGGAACTGTCGGCTGGGCAAGAGCAAAGAACGAGCCCTCCCTTCCTGCCAGTTTCTTTGATATTGTTGCAAGAATCTTCTTGATATTCCCGTCCGGCCCGCGCTCCCCAGGATCCTTGAGCTGCAAGAAAAGAAGACCCGAAGAGGGCGATGAACTTCTCGACAACACATTTATACCCGAAATGGCGTTCACTCTTTTCACGGACGGCATGGATTTAAGGGTAACGGCGGCCCTGTCCATCACGGCCCTGGTACGGTCAAAAGAAGCACCCGGCGGCAGGCTGACGGAAACAATCACAAAACCGTTATCCTCATCCGGAATGAATCCGGTTGGCGTCACCTTGAACATCCAAAAAGAGATGGCAACCAGAAGGCCGAGAAAGGAGAAGGTGATACTCTTGTGGCGTATCAGATAAACAAGAGAGCCGAGATACTTGCGTTTCAGAAACTCAAACCCGGCGTTGAACCCGGTAAAAAAACGCTTGCCGAACCCTCCGAACTTGTGCAGTTTCCCTTCTTTTCCCCTGCCGTCAGCATCATGAAGATTGGTCAGAAAGAGTGCGCAGAGTGCCGGGCTCAACGTAAGGGCGTTGACCGCCGAAATCAGAATAGCAATGGCAAGGGTGAAGGCAAACTGCCGGTAGAAAACACCGGTTGAACCCTGAAGAAACCCGACCGGCAGAAAAACCGAGGCCATCACAAGGGTAATGGTAACAATCGCGGTAGTAATCTCACGCATGGCTGAAACGGTGGCCACCTTGGCGGGATAGTTTTTTTGTTCCATTTTGGCATGAACTGCCTCGACCACCACGATGGCATCGTCAACAACAATACCGATGGCCAGCACCAGACCGAAAAGGGTGAGCACGTTGATGGAAAAGCCGAACAGGTTCATGAAGAAAAAGGTGCCGATAATGGCAACCGGTACGGCAATGGCCGGAATGAGGGTGGAACGGAGATCCTGCAGAAAAAGAAAGACAACCAGAAAAACCAGAAGAAAGGCCTCAATCAGCGTGTGCTGAACCTGAATAATCGACTCATCGACCACCTTTTTGGAGCTGAAGGGAATCGAATAGCTGATGCCTGCAGGAAGGGTGCCGGCAGCCTTCTCAAGCACCTTTCGCAGGCCCGTTTCAACCTTGTTGGCGTTTGAGCCTGGCGCCTGATAGACAGCCATGACTACACCCGGCGCGCCGTTTGCCTTGGTATCGACCGTATAGCGATAGGCACCAAACTCGACACGGGCAATATCGCCAAGTTTGAGGAGCGACCCATCCGGATTGGCACGGATCACGATATCCTCATAATCCCCCGGGAATGCATTCTTCCCTTTGTACTTCATCACATACTGCATCGCCTCGGTACTGTTCTCGCCGAACGAGCCCGGTGCTGCCTCAAGGTTCTGGCTCTGAATGGCGGCCGATACCTCTTGCGGCGTCACCTTATAGGCGGTCATCTGTTGCGGACGCAGCCAAATACGCATGGCATAATCCATATTGCCATAAACTGAAACCTGACCGACACCGGGAACTCTTGCCAGATCATCGACAATATTGATCTTGGCATAGTTCTGCAGAAAAATCTGGTCATACGCTTTGGAACTGCTTGACAGCGTAATCAGCATGATCTGGCTGTTCTGTCGTTTGACGGTCGAAACACCAATCTGGTTGACCTCCGAAGGGAGCCTGCTTGCAGCCTGTGCAACCCTATTCTGCACGTTGACGGCCGCCTGATCGGGATTTGTGCCCTGCTTGAAAAAAACCGCAATAGAGAGCGACCCGTCATTGGCGGAGGTCGAGGTCATGTAGGTCATATTTTCAACCCCGTTGATCGCTTCTTCGAGAGGAGGAGCAACAGAACGACCGACCGTTTCAGCGCTTGCGCCGGGGTAACTTGCCGACACAGAAACGCTTGGAGGAGCAATATCAGGGAAGCGGGTAATCGAAAGCTGGTTGATGCCGACAACACCGAGAATAACCAGAATAATCGATATGACGGTAGCGAGAACAGGTCTTGATATAAAACGTTCAAACATGAATTTGATGGTTTAGCGATTTTTGACAGGCTTGATAACCGTGCCGTCCGGCAATTTTTCTGTACCGGCAGTCACAATAATATCACCCTGTTTCAGACCGGAGGCAACGATATAATTGTTACCGCTCTTGCCTGAAACCGTAATCACTTGCTTGTTCACCTTGTTGTTTTTACCAAGCAGGAAAACAAAAACCTTGTCTTGCAACTCAACCGTTGCAGCCTGCGGCACCAGTAACACATTGTGGTAGAGTGACTCAATAACAACCTTTCCGGTATTGCCGGAACGCAGCAGACCACCCGGATTGGGAAAAGCCGCCCTGATCCTGACCGAGCCGGTTGACGGGTCAAACTGACCGCTTATGGTCCGGATCGTTCCCTTTTCCGCAAAAAGGCTCCCGTCTGCCATGATCAGTGAAACCGGGGCAACCTGCTTTACCTTCTCCTGTATGGTTACACCGTCATACTGATTGCGAAACCGCATAAAATCTCTTTCGCTCATGCTGAAATAGGCATAAATCTCGCTGACATCGCTCAAAAGAGTCAGCCAGTTACTCTGGTTTTTGCTGACCAGACTTCCAAGCCGTAACGGAATTTTTCCGATGTATCCGCTGACCGGTGCCTTGATGGTAGCATAATCAAGATTGACAAAAGCAGAACGGGCGGCAGCTCTCGACTGCTCTACCGCCGCCGTGGCCGCCTGACGGTTTGCCTGGGCGGTTTTGAGCTGAATGTCAGAAATCACGTTATTCTTTACCAGCGGAACCAGTTTTTCCTCGTTAAGCTTTGCAACAAAAAGCGAAGCTTCAGCGGCATGTTGAGACGCAAGTGCGCTATTGTACTGCTCACGGTAGACCCTGTCATCAATTTTAAAAAGCGGTTTGCCCGCCTTGACAAAGGCTCCCTCATCAACATAGATCGCGCTGAGTGTACCGTCAACCTGCGGACGAATTTCCACATTTACTTTTCCTTCAAGAAGCGAAGAGTATTCGGTGCTTACCCTTGCATCTCCCGCAGTGACCGTCATCACCGGAAGGGCCGGCATTCCCTTCTTTTCGCCATCTTTGCCCCCGATTCCCGCTCCCCCTCCACAACCCCAAAACAAGATCGGCATGCAGATGCCGATAACAACAGGAATGCGGAAAAAGCTCTTTATCGAATATGTGTTCATTATCTCATTTTAATTATCTGCTGAACCAGCCAAAAACCGTTGCCACCCCATCGTTCGTTGACATCCACAATATAGACGATGCCTGAAATCTGCCGCCATCATACCGGCCTGCAACTTGAAATACCTGCGGCTCCCCTTTCAAGCTCCAGTAACCACTTTTTCAATCCAAGCCCCCCACGATACCCGGTAAGCGACCCATTAATGCCGATAACCCGGTGACAGGGAATAAAAATCGGGACCGGATTTCTGTTGTTTGCCATCCCCACAGCCCTTGCAGCAAGAGGATTTTCCACAGCAACAGCAATCTGGAGATAGGTGAGGGTTGTTCCATAAGGAATCGCGGAGAGAGTTTGCCAGACCCGTTGCATAAAAGGCGTCCCCGCAGGAACAACCGGCAATGAAAATATCCGCAGCTCACCGGAAAGATAAGCCTGAAGCTGCCGGAAAGCCTCCCTGATCAGCTCCGTTTCACCAATTTCGGCTTGTTGGGAAACCTTATCCGTAGAAAAAAAGAGATTGGTTATCACGCCGTTGCTTTCTGCAATTCCTATTCTGCCGATTACAGTCTGCTGAAAAGAGATAATCATGGTATTATACACTCTCTTGCGGCAGGGCGGCAGGCGATGATTGGGTTGCATCGGATTTTTCGAACCCATTGTAGGCAAAGGTTATCCCAATCGCAAAAACCATTGCCCCGACACCGAGGATGACATTAAAAAAGGGCGGTGCCGTCAAGGCAAGCCTTACAAACACTGTGGCAACAGCATAGCCTGAGTTGCGAAAAAGAATTTCATAGCTTGAACTGTATCGGAGAGAAACCAGCACCAGCAGCACATCGCTGAAGATAAGGGCTGTGTAAAATATCGCAAAGAAATCGTATGTCGGCTGGTTTGTCAAATATAATGAAGCATCGGTGATGCCGATTCCTATAAAAACAACTAACAGCAAAAGCGAAACCAGCTTTTTAGATGCAATAAAGTCTGCTGTAGCAACAGGACTTTTTATAATGACGCGATGGTGCTGAAGTTTGTAATAGAGGCCGAGAAGAAGAAAAATCAGAAGGCCACCGCCTGCATTGGAAAGAATATGCAACAATGGTTTTGATGTCTCCACCCACACAAGAGGCTCATTAAAGTAGATAAATTCCTTAAACGATTGCCGAAGCAGAATAAGCGAAAGGATTTCGAACTGCTTGCCAACGGCATCGGAAACCGAGTTTGCAAGGCTGAAAACCAACCCGATAACTTCCAGGCCAAGCAGCATGGAAAACGCAATATTGATAGCGTAATAGTGGCTTGAAGGAATAATTGCTGAAAGTTCTGAGGGCAGCCATCCCTGACGGCGAAACTCTATCAGAGTAAGCGATCCGAGGAATGTAATGATCAGCACGTTGGCCGCAATCCGTTCTGTACGCTTATGCTCCCAAAAATGCTCCAGCGAATTAAAAAGGCGGTCAATGTTACCGAGTATAATGGTCATAAGGTGATCTTGTGCTGAAAGAAGAATTTTTCATCCGTCCTTGCCTGCCGCGTCGTTTCAGGAAAATTGTGCTTTGCAAGTTATCATTTGAACCATTCTTTTTGCAACTCAAAAGCAAGAAGTTGCCATTTTTTTACAATCAAGTTACCTGCATCCCGAACACTTGCCTTCAGTAAGAAATTAATGGATGTCTGCATTTGTTATGGCGGGCCTCGCAAGTCCCATGCTTATTCTCTTCGGTGTTGTAGATCTGCTCGGTGCAATCTGGACTGCTCTTGCACTCCGAAAGAGGTAACCCGAGAGGCGGGAAAGCCAGGCTCACCCGGGCAGTTTTCCCTACAAGCATATTAATTCCGCCGACAGCAATAACCGGAATTGAGAAAACCTTTTTGACAGAAGTTTTAGAGAGCCCTACGATGCATTGAAATCGTGGTAAATCTTAAAGAATTACTCTTATTGGATTAAATCGATACCTGAAAATTGCATTATCCCGATTAACCCTCGTTCAAATCAACAATATCCATCCTGTGGTAAAGTGCAGGGAGATTGGCTGACTTTATGCGGAACTGACTGCGTTGTTTGGTTCGAGGAGTGGTTGAGGCATTCTCAAGTTTGATACCCGGATCGTAGTAGACCTTGCCTTCTGCCATAGCTTGCAGGTACTTTATAAAATCCGTTCCGGTGCCGATACGTATCAAGTTCCCGTACCAGTATTTCCGTTCGGGTGACTGAACGCATTGGCTTGGGATGTATACCGCCTTGTTGTGCTTCCGGTTCCATTTAGCCATAATTTCCGCATATCCCCAAACCGCGGCCTCTTCACCTTCACTGTTCACAAGCAATATTCCGCCCGTTGCATCGGTGATTTTTCCCTTGATAGCGTCAAACCCTTTAAGCACAATCTGAAGGTTTGTCAGACGGTGAGACTCCCCTACTTTGTGAATTCCCCCGAAATTCAGCCGGTCTCCACGATCAGTAGCTCCCGTCATGTCAGGATATCCGAATTTCCGAATGAAGGCTTCAATACCGGCACTCCGATAGTAGCCACCTGTCGGTTCGGGAGTCATAAGAGTCAGTACTCCACTGTTGATCCGATGAAAGTTGCTGACGCCGTACTGCTTTACCTCGTAGCCGAGATAGTCCGGCTCCGAACGGCTGTTGGGAGGAATATCCAGTTCGGCTTCGAGTGTCATACCACCGCAATTTGGAGCTTCGCAGGGCAAGGTAATGCCATTGCTGCCAAGTTTTCTTGAACGGATCCATCCCTTCAAATGGATCTGCCTCAGTTTCTCGACAAGCAGCAATCTTTCATCAAGTACCCCGGTTCCGAGACCGGGTTCAAGAAACACCCCACTTTGGGGCAGTTCTCCGAGAGAAGCAAACTCCCTTGCAAGTTCGCTCTCCGGGTGACACAGATAACCGATAATTCTGCCGTCGGGGGATATTCCAAGAAAAAGGATACGCCCCGACAGTCTCAGGCGCTCGTCCATGAGTTCTGAAGGGGCGTCAGAACAGCCTTGGAGGAAACCGGAAAACCTTACTTCCGGATATTGAGGATAAAGTATGAGTTGGGCTCGGGGAGCATTATGCAAGCTCCCGTCGTCGGAAAGCCACCAGTAATCGAGTGGTGCCTTGAATATATGGGGCTTGTCGGGATCAGGAGCTATTGTGTCAAAGGGAATGATATTGATAGCCTGGAAATCACCACCGAAATATACCTGCTGCTTCCGGTTGTCATTTGCCGCGAGTACCTTCGCGTAGATCGTCCGGCAACCCTTTTCTCGCATGAGTATTTGCAGCGTCGATAGTCGCATATTGCCCTCTGATTTCATGTTTTTTCGAGTTTGAAAGCAGCCATTCTGCACAGGAATCAACAACTTCTTCAATCGGCTTGCGCCCCTTGCCTTTCAGAGCACACTCCCAGACAACCATAACTCTCCAGCCTTGCCTTGCAAGTTCATCCATGACAGCAAGGTCACGGCATCTGTTTTTGCCAATCTTCTCTTTCCAGAAATCCGCTCTTGTTTTCGGCCATTTGAAGAGCGCGCACTCATGGGCATGCCAGAAACATCCATGAACAAAAATAATGGCACGATACTTCGGAAAAACAATATCAGGCTTTCCCGGCAATCCGGAGCAATGAAGCCTGAATCTGAACCCCCTTGCGTGAAGGCCTTTGCGTACCGTCATTTCAGGAATTGTATTTTCACCCCGAATGCCGGACATCATACGGCTTCGTGTTTCTGGCGAAACAACATCAGCCATACTGAACAGCGTTGTCAGCCATCAGAACACCAAAGTCAAAACGCAACTGGTCAGATGAAACAACATCCATCAGGTATTCAAGCATATACCGGGCGACTACCCTGACAACAGGAACAACCACGGCATTTCCGAACTGACGGTAAGCCTGGGTATCAGAAACAGGAATAACAAAACTGTTGCCGTTGAGCGTGTCAAAACCCATCAACCGTGAACACTCCCTCGGGGTAAGTCTGCGGGGGTTTTTTCCATCCTGCTTCACCAGTATCTCGGAACCATCCTTGTAATATCTTGCCGAAAGAGTTCTGGCCACATCATGAGGACCGACAAGACCAAAACCAAAGCCATTGCCTTTTGCCCGATGTTTTTCCGCGTACCTCTGGAGATACTCCCAGAGATGATCCGACAAGGTGTAGCGGTCGGATATTCTTGCCAACGGGCCGAGGGTATAGGGGGGCTCCTCATCTTCCAGGCCGTTTTCAGAGTGTAATATTGATTCTATGACTGGGCGCTCGCTGCCGTGTGGCAGATCAAACCGGTCAAAGCTGAATCCGCAATCCTCCCGAAAACCGGCAATAAATATTCTCTCCCGATGCTGGGGTACCCAGTTGCCGGCATCAATAATTTTCCAATCAAAGTAATAGCCCAGTTCTCTAAGAGTTTCCTTGATAACTCCGAAAGTCTTTCCCTTGTCATGCCGCTCAAGATTCTTGACATTTTCCAGCAGAATAGCCTTCGGTCGATGGTACTCAATAATTCTTGCCACATCAAAAAACAGGGTACCCTGGGTTTTATCAGCAAATCCGTGAGGTTTTCCCAGAGCATTTTTTTTTGAAACTCCCGCAATTGAAAACGGCTGGCAGGGAAAACCTGCAACCAGAATATCATGTGAAGGGATGTCGCGGGCATCAATTTTGGTAATGTCACCGCCAATCTCGTGATCACACTCGAAATTTGAAAGATAGGTCTGACGGGAATATTTATCCCACTCGCTCGTAAAAACACACCTGCCGCCAAGCTCCTCAAAAGCTTTTCTCATACCTCCAATACCAGCAAAAAGATCAATGAAGGTAAAGCTTGAAAACTCTTTTCCATAGATTGACAAAGGCTGGGCAATCCTGGTAAGCTGGTCAAGCACCATTTTTCGGGGCACTACCTCGTTTTTTTCCCAGCGATAGACCTCTCTCTGGCTGTACCCCGTAATGTGAGCGATTTTGTCAATCGACAAACCCGCCTGCTGGCGTAACAATGAAAAGCTCTGGTTAGTATTCATGACATTCGTCTCCACGGGAAATATTTTGACATTATGACAAGTATAATCAAAATAACCCTATAAATTTCAGCAAAAAAATCAGAAGAACAGGTATTGAAAACTATAGCGCGGGTGAATTGGAAAGAATTTGTGGCGTCCCGGCCCACGATGAGATGCAGGTTCACTGCTTGCGCTTATGAACATCTTCTATGATGCTGCAAAAATCAACTTCGACAAGTTCACTACTAAAAAAAACGCTCTCGGGAACCTTGTTTATTGTTTTATAGTTTATTAGTCATCAACCCTAAAATCCATACGGATGAAACTCATCTTCGTCTACAACACCGACAGCAACCCGATCAGCAGTCTCATCGACTTGGGACACAAAATTCTGAGCCCTGATACCTACGATTGCAGCCTCTGCAAATTGACCCATGGACCATTCACCGAAATCGAGGCTTGGAAAGCGTTCCGCATCTCCATAGGGGTTCCCGTAGAGTTCCTGCACCGGGACGAATTCAGCGAAAAATATGGCCAGCACTTCGAATACCCTGTTATCCTTAAAAAGGAAGAGGATTTGGAGGTTCTGTTGTCGAAAAAAGAGATCGACAGCCTTGCTGACCTTGACGCACTGATAGCTGCGGTAAAAAAACATCTCCCTGCAAAGGAGTGAATATTGATGGGCAGCGCGACGAACTATTTTTATGACTTCCTGTTGAAGAGTTGTGACAGCCATTGGCTGGTGTTTTGTTTTTGCTTTTCTTTGAGCGGAAGCCCTTCCGCACCCCAACGCGCAATCCCTGACTGCATATTAATAGCTTTTTTGTAACCTTGGTTCATCAGAAAACGGCTTGCCATTATACTGCGACTGCCACTATGACAGGCAATAATTACCTCACGATCTGCAGGTATTTCCTGATACCGCTGTTCAAGCTGGCGCAAGGGAATCTGCAGGATTTCGGGAACATCGAATGATTTTCTGTCAACTTCACCCGGCTCACGGACATCAACGAGCAATGCACCTTTTTGAATCATAGCATAAGCCTTAGTGGGAGTAACTTCACGCATATTCATCATAATATCTTTTTTACCAGCTTAATAATTTGTTCTGTTCATTCCGAACAGGCATACATCACCTTCAGACTATATACCTATACCCCGTATAGGTATATATAGTACAAAATATCAGCAAAAGATCAATCAATTTTCTTCTTCCAAACAAATACATTTTTCATTTCCCCCCTCCCCTATTGTTCCCAATCAGGGAACTTTGTACCGGAAACGTCCGCTATCGATCCGACAGATTCGGCTTCTGCACAAGGAACTGCACATCCCCGCCGATGTATTGCTGAAGGTCTATTGATAATCATTAAACCTTATCGGCTTACTCTGGAAAATTTCATAAAAAAGCAGGCGAAAAAGAGAGAATGAATGAGCTGCCTGGCTTTGGTTTTTCTTTTTACTGTGATACCTTTAAAGGTGTATGTTTTTGGTATTTCCTGTTTAACCGTAATAACCACGGAGGATCATCATGCGAATTAAATTTTTTTTGATGTTTCTGTTTCTTTTTTCCATCGCTGTTTTTTCTGAAGGATATGCCTCGGTAAAACCTAGGATTGGGGTATTGAGGTTTACCAACCACACCTCTGCAGGATGGTGGGAAGGGAGTGTGGGAACGGATCTGCAGGATATGCTCATTGCAGAGCTGGCATCGACAAACAGTTTTCGGGTGCTCGAAAGGAGAGAGCTCGATGCTGTTCTTGATGAACAGGATCTGGGGGATTCGGGAAGGGTTAACCCAAGGACAAGATCGAGATTAGGAAATATTACCGGTGCAAAATATTTGGTCGCGGCTACGCTTTCAGCCTTTGAACAGAATACGAGCGGGGGCGGAGGAGGACTTTCTTTTGGCGGTATCAGCCTGGGAGGAAGGCAGGAGAAAGCTTACATGGCTGTCGATCTTAAAGTGATTGAAGTTGAAACTGGTGAAATCTATGACGCCCGAACTGTAGAGGCCACGTCAAAATCAAGTGGCATCAGCGTGGGAGTATCCCGTGGAGGCTTCAGCGGTCACCTTGGCCAATATCAAAATACACCTGTAGGAAAGGCAATCCGGGCTTGTATCATGGAAATTGTAGAGTATCTGGAGTGTTCTATGTTGGAAGGACCGGACAGTCCTTGCATGGATCAGTACAGGGAAAAGGAAAGTTCCAGAAGAGAGAAGACCAAAGGTTCAATTCAACTGGATTAATTGTCGTCCGGAGCAAAGGGACGTATTACATGATCCGCCCCTTTGCTCCGCCCTGAAATGATTGCCTATATTGCCAACAGGGCAACTCAAATTTTGATGCGGCCATTGCGACGCGCTTGCAGAACTAAAACAGCTAACGCACAGGAGAGAATCCGCGTGCGGAGAGTATCGGCACGGCTGGTGAGAATAATTGGCACCTTGCTGCCCATGACAATCCCGGCGGCGTCGGCATGGCTGATAAAGGTCATCTGCTTGGCGAGGATGTTGCCAGCCTCAATATCCGGAACCAGCAAGATATCCGGGTCTCCCGCAACGGATGAAACGATCCCTTTTTCAGCCGCAGCTCCCCTGTTGATCGCATTGTCGAAAGCCAGCGGTCCATCGATCATGCAATCGGCTATCTGGCCGCGTTCAGCCATTTTGCACAATGCCGCAGCATCCAGTGTAGCCTGCATTTTAGCGTTAATGACTTCGACAGCCGCCAGCACAGCTATCTTTGGCAAACAGTTTTTGTCGCTCAATGCTTTCCAGATGTCAATAGCGTTTCGACAGATATCGGCTTTCGCTTCCAGATCGGGCGCAATATTGACGACCCCATCGGTAATAATAAGCCATTTATGGTAGCCGGCCGTATCCATCACATAGGAGTGCGACAAACGCCGTTCGGTGCGCAATCCAGAGTTATGCGCCACAACAGGAAAAAGCAATTCATCGGTGTGCAGCGATCCCTTCATAATTGCCTGTACGATGCCTCCGGCAGCCAGTTCAACAGCCTTGTCGGCCGCTGCATGACTATGGCAAACATCAACGATCTGCCATGGTGAGATATCGATCCCGGCCTCGGCGGCGGCACTCGCAATTCGAGAGGCAGGACCAACAAGAATCGGTGTTATGAGGTTTTCCCGTACAGCTTCCGCTACAGACTGGATGACCAGCTTATCTACCGGATGCACGACAGCCGTAACGACAGGAGCTAATCCTTCGCAAATTTTCAGCAAAGCATGATACCGGTCATGCGAATGGACCTGGATTTCCGGCGGTTCATCACTCGAAAAGGCATGGATATGTTCACTCATAAATTCTGACCGGTTTTCTTCAGAAGAGTTGCAATATGCTCCCCTGTCATTCTCTGATAATGGGAGGGGGAGAGTTCTAGTCCTATGACTGCAAAGCTGGATAGTCAGTATATCCCTTTGGCCCGGGAGAATAAAACGTATCCATATCGGGAGGATTCAGAGCTGCCCCGCTCTTCCACCGTTCGACAAGGTCGGGATTGGCAATAAAAGCCCGCCCAAAGGCAATAAGGTCGCATTTGCCACCGGCCAGATCGCTTTCGGCACGTTGGGCATCGTAACCTCCAGATAGAATCAAAGCACCCTTGAATGTATTGCGGAATGTCGCCTTCATGCTGTCTGGAACTGGTGGTGCGCCCATTGACGAATGGTCTACAAGGTGAATGTATGCCAAACCAGAGTCATTGAGCTGTCTGGCCAGCCAGGTGTATTCCTCTTCCATTTTCTCGTAAAGGGGCATATCGTTAAACACACCGAACGGGGAAAGCCGGATACCGACTTTCTCTTTACCGATGGCCACCTTCACCGCTTCAACAACTTCAAGCACAAACCGCGCACGACCTTCTATTGATCCGCCGTAACTGTCGCTACGTAAATTCGAATTAGGGCGGATAAACTGTTCGAGCAGATAGCCGTTCGCAGCATGCAGTTCGACCCCATCAAACCCTGCCTCAACAGCATTTTTAGCCGCATCGGCATACTCGGCGATCGCAACCTTGATATCATCCGCAGTCATGGCCTCCGGCACAGGAAAAGGCTTCATACCCTCGGCATCCGTATACATCTCACCGGACGCAGCCACGGCTGAAGGAGCAATAACGCGTGCACCCGCAGGCAGATTCAGCAGATGGGAAATTCGACCGCAGTGCATCAGTTGCAGAAAAATCCTGGCACCCTTACCATGCGCCGCTTCGGTAATGGCCTTCCATCCTTCAACCTGGGCAGTGGAGAATATTCCCGGTATGCGCGGGTAGCCCAAACCATTCGGTGAGGAGGATGTCCCCTCGGTAATAATGAGCCCTGCCGAACCGCGTTGTGCGTAATACTCCACCATAAGCGCATTGGGAATGTTGGCAGGTGCACGGCTGCGTGTCATTGGTGCCATCACCAGACGATTCTGCAGCACTATAGGGCCAAGAGTGAAAGGAGTGTAGAGTATTGACATGGGAGAATCCTCAATTAAAACATTGACAAACAATTCCCATAAATGAGCCTGCTCGGCAGAGCTTCATTACAGACAATAAGCAAAGAGTAGTTTACAGATTAACATATTTATTGACTCAGGCGTTCATTGACAATATGCTTCATCTCATCCATTACCATATCCTTCATTGCCACATCAAGGGTTATATTGCGACTCCGATTGGTTATATACCAGAGGATGAAGAAGAAACGAATTCAACCAGGATATGGCTTAACGTTTCTCGCCAGTTTTAGGTTTGGCCAAAACGATTCGCCCTCATCATTTTCGGTGTTTCACGAATTCTTTGACGGCAAGAGATATTGAGTCTCTAAAGCTGTTGATCCTTTCTGTCCGTGTGCTGCTGGTGTTTACTTGGCTTCACTGCTCGTTCAATTGCCAACCGCATGAAGCGTTGATACGGAATACCAACGCGTTTTGCATTAATGCGCACAGCGTCTAACAACTCTTCAGGCAGACGGAGACTTATTGACGTATCCTTGCGTTTCAATTCAAAACGCATTGGCACCATACCTGAGAAATCATACTCGCTCAAGTCGGCAGTCTCTACGAAGGCTTCGGCTTCGTCGTCAGTCTTAAAATCAGGGAATTTCTTTTTCATGAGCTTTTATCTCCTTTGTGTGCATATACCGCGCACTAATCGGCCTGATTAGGAGCGTTTCGCCTTTGTTCCTCAACGTGAAAACGATAAACAAATGACGCTTTTTGATTGTCCGCCCTACAGCACGGTATCTCTGTTCTTTGCTCGAATGAAGAACGTCCGGTGCCACTAACGGCGTCCCTAAAAACAGGCTTTCGATTTCAGCAATCGAGACTCCGTGCTTTTGACATTTAGCGCGATTACCGCTGTCCCAGTCGAATCCATCAAATTTCATCCTTCTTTTTCCATAAAATATGCATATCATTTTGCATATGCAAATGCAACTCTTAATTCATCGCGCTCCTCTGCTTATCAGTCTCGTCCAAAACTGGCAATCCAGAAAAAAAGGAGCAAGGTGACTCTTACCGCCACAACTTTTCAAACCTTGCCGGATTTGATGCCGTGTAAATGACGGTGTGCTGTATGTTCCGGTGTCCAAGATAGTCCTGAATGAGCCGCGTATCTGCCCCTTGATCTGCCAAGGCAAAACCACAGGCATGGCGAAGCATATGCGGATGGGCGGCAAGAGAAAGTCCGGCCTGTTCACCGTAATTGCGGATCGCCAGCCAAGCCGTTTTTCGGCTTAACGCTCCCCGTCGATTGCTGAGAAAAAAAGAGTCATTGTCCGCCTTCATCTTCGCGCGGATCGTTATTATGGAGAGCGTCTGGGAAGTGCTGAAAAAACAGATGCTTTTCTATGAACCTCTTGTGATGATTATAGACTAGAAAAGCTGGCTCATTATTTATCCGGTTCGAAGTCGAGCACAATGGAGTTCATGCAGAAGCGCTTTCCTGTTGGAGGCGGGCCGTCATCAAAAACGTGGCCGAGGTGCGCTTTGCACCGTCCGCAGACGACTTCTGTTCGCTCCATTCCGAATGATGAGTCTTTCCGGTAGAGGACACTGTTGGGGCGTACGGTTTCAAAAAAACTGGGCCATCCGCAGGTAGTGGCAAACTTGGCATCGGAACGGAAGAGTTTGTTGCCACATGCCGCACAGAAGTAGGTGCCCTTTGACTCAGTGTCCCAGTATTTTCCTGAAAATGCCTGTTCAGTAGAGCCGTGGCGTGCAACATCGTAAACCGCAGGCGTCAGTACCTCCTTCCAGACTGCATCAGAAAGAATGAGGCTCGTTGTATCGCTCCGTGAATAGTAGGGATTGGCTGGATGTTGCTTTTCAGTCATGGCTTTGGAATTTTGAGTTACCCTATGCGTTGGCGTTGCATTACATGCCGATAGTGTAGCCATAAACACCAGAGTGGAAATAACCGTTCGTGCCAAGTGAGAGATAAACTTCATCGCCGCACTCTTTTGTAGGCTTTTTTCAGGATATTTTCAAAATTGACACGAGTTTTCTGGAGGGTCTGAAGAGGAGTATCTTCGCAGGTATCTTCAGCAATACCGGTCTGAACCGGATAAATAAGAATAAAGCTGTTTTTTTGAAAGTACCTGTTGAGATAACCTGGAATCCTGGCCATCTTTGGATGGTAGGAAGGGTGATTTTTCCGGCTCATCACAATAATGAGGTTATCATCATTTTTTATCTCCCTCGACAGCGCATGGAAATCATCCCACTCCTTGAACTGCTTGTATTCGGCATGGGCAAAGCTCTCTGAATACGTCTCCTTCAAGCAGACAATGGTCAGTTTTGAAGCATAGACAACCAGTGTGCTGCCTGTGTTTTTCATAATGTTAATGACCCGCTGCATCCATAACACAAACCCGATCTCATTTTCAGCGCCTTCAGGTATGACGGCAATGGTTCTCCGGATGGTGGCGAGGGGCTGATACGGCTTGTAAATAAAGGTCGTCACATTACAGCGACCTAGAATATTCTCTGGAGCACCGCCGAGCATGGTATCTGTCAGGCCGTTTTTTTGATGAAGTCCTAAAATCAGGACTGTTATTTTTTGCTCGCGAATCACACCGGCAATTCCATTGACCAGATCACTGTCATAACGAAGCAGCCCTGTCAGTTTGTTATCGGTTGACGAAGCGGCAACTGCTGCTTTTTCAAGAATTTTTTCTGCGTGCTTTTCTGCTGTTTCATCCAGCGTGCTGTTATCGGCGACGTGCATGGCATAAATGCCATTGTGGGTTTTAGCCGATTTCAGGGTAACGCTCAAATTGACCAGTTCATCAATCGTGCTGATATGGTTCATGGGAATCAGTATCCGCTCTTCAGTAGGTGGCACTATTGTTTCGGCTACGTCATCCATCGCTTCGGCAAGCGCAATATTCTGCGCACCTTTCTCGCCAACAATGGTTGCGAGGGTGCAGGTTACCAGAATGAAGAGAATGGTGCCGTTCAGCACGTTTTCATTAAGCAACCGGATGGGGTCACCATTAAGAGCATAGCCTGTCACGATATTGTAACCAATCAGTACCGTTGCAAGGGCCAGAGCTGCATGGGCGCTGATAAGTCCAAAAATCAGTCTGCGCTGATCGAGGGAAAAACCGAAAAGTTTCTGGGTAATATATGCTGAAAGATATTTTGCTATCGTAGCCGCAACGGTAATAACCAAAGCAACTTCAATGGTTTCATAACCCTTGAAGAAGGCCTGGATATTAATCAGCATCCCGACACCGATCAGAAAAAAGGGAATAAAAATGGCATTACCGACAAATTTGATTCTGTTCATGAGCGGAGACGTCCGCGGAATCAGCCGGTTAAGGGCAAGACCTCCAAGAAAGGCTCCGATAATGGCCTCAACACCGGCGGCTTCGGCAAGAAAAGCACTGAAAAAGACCAGGGCAAGTACAAACAGGTATTGCCGCACACTGTCATCAAAACGCTTGAAAAACCACCGGGCTATAATCGGGAAGAGCAGCAAAACAACCATGCCAAAAAGAATGACCCCGATAACAAGCCGTATCCAGAACGTGCCCGTCAGCGCTCCTCCCGACAATTCGACCACAACCGCCAGCACAAGAAGGGCAAGGGTATCGGTGATAAGGGTTCCACCGATTGCAATATTGACCGCCTTGTTTTTGGCAATACCGAGCTTGCTGATGACGGGGTACACAATGAGCGTGTGAGAGGCAAAAATACTGCCGATAAGAATGGAGGAAAGCAGTGGAAAATGAAGGATATAGAGCGCGACGAGAATACCGAGAATAATGGAGATAAAGAAGGTATAGAGACCAAACAGAATACTTTTGGTGCTGTTCTTGCGGAAATCGGCAACATCGATCTCCAGCCCCGCAAGAAACATGATGTAGAGCAAACCCACCGTTCCAAACAAAATGATACTGTTGTCACGAAGCATCAGGTTCAACCCGTGAGGGCCAATCACTGCGCCGGCAAGAATAAGACTGATAAGGTTCGGGATTTTCAGCCGGTTAAGAAGCACCGGTGCAAAAAGAATAATAAACAGTAACAGCGAAAACTGTAATACCGGATTTTTTAAAGGCAATGAGATATCAATCAGGCTCAACAACAACATCGTTTTTAATCCAGAAGTTAATCACTGATCCCGCAGCAGTTTTTCCCCTATCCAAAGTGAAATATGCATATCTTTTCAGTTGAACACAAACAGGCCTCCTTTGGCCTCATTTTGAAACACTGAATCTCCTGTAACCTTTTTTTTCTGAACAAATGCACTGGCTCTATCTGATTATTGCAATTTTGCTTGAAGTATCCGGCACCACCTGCATGAAAATGTCCGACGGATTCAGTAAACTTGCACCAACGCTTTTTATCTTTATTTTTTACGGGCTGAGCTTTACCTTTCTTTCGCTGGCGCTCAAAGTCCTGCCCATGGCATTGACCTACGCGATCTGGTCAGGAATAGGAACGGCCACGATCACGGTTATCGGAGTCATCTGGTTCGGTGAGGGGATCAATGCCATTAAACTCGTTTCCCTGCTGTTGATTATTATCGGCGTTGCAGGGTTGCATTTCAGTCAAGAGGTTCAATAACGCATGAAACAACTACTCAATCCTCTCTATAAGAAAATAGTCGTCAAAGTCGGCACCAACGTCATTACCACCAAAGAGGGTAAGCTTGACCTTGAAATTCTCCAGCAGCTCACCACCCAGATAGCTGAACTGCAAAAGCAAGGGATTCAAATCATCCTCGTTTCATCGGGTGCCGTCGGCGCTGGCCGTTCGGTGGTCAAACTTTCAGGCACCATTGCACCGGTTGCGGCCCGTCAGGTTCTTGCCTCGACCGGTCAGATCAAGCTGATCAGCACCTACAACGATCTCTTTGCAGAGCACGGACTGGTTACCGCACAGATCCTGGTCACCAAGAGCGATTTCAGCGACCGCCTGCACTACCT
>CAIPKT010000204.1 GCA_903865705.1 uncultured Chlorobiaceae bacterium | reverse complement strand
TGCGACAGTACTGGTCACCGAGATTGGCAGGATAGGGGAGGAGGAGGTAGATCGCCTCCAGAAGATGCAGATCTCTTTCGAACAGGAGGGCCATTCGCAGAACGTTTACGATGCCGATTTTTGTGTCATCAGCCCTGGAATTCCGCCTCATGCCGAGGTCGTGAAAACCATGCAGGCAAGAGGCATTCCGCTTTATAGTGAAATCGAGATTGCGAGCCGTTTCTGTAAAGCGAGGATTGTCGGTATTACCGGTACGGATGGAAAAACCACAACATCTACCCTTGTTCATTGCATTTGTGAAAAGGATGGCCTCAAGCACGGATACAAGGCCTACAGTGTCGGCAATATTGGTGTGCCGTTTTCTTCTGTGGTGCTGGATATGAATGCCGGGGATATTGCTGTAGTTGAGTTGAGCAGCTACCAACTGGAGCGATCCCCGACTCTCAGGCCTGACGTCGCTGTTATCACAAACATTACCCCGGATCACCTCGATCGTTATGATGGTGATCTGGGGAGCTATGCTGCCGCGAAGTTCAGGATTTATGCCAATCAGTGCGCAGAGGATATGCTTATCTATAATGAAGATGATCCTATGCTCAGCGCTCATTTTGCCTGTAAGGAGCGGTTTCCGTTCAGGACTGTGTCGTTTGGCATGGAGCCTGTTGCTGTAGGAGTCTTGGACTCCCGTACTGTTTTTTTAAAGGGTGATATCCTTGCTGCCCATACGGTTAATGGCGATAAGCCGGTTTTGGAAACGTCAGATTTCCTGAAAAACAGCTTTCGTGGACGGCACAATATCTCTAACGTGCTTGCGGCAGTTGCTGTTGCGAATGCGTTGGGTATTGATAATGACGTGGTTCGTCTTGCACTCAGGGAGTTCAAGGGCGTGGAGCATCGCCAGGAATATGTCATGACTATCAATGGGGTTGACTGGGTCAATGATTCAAAAGCGACAAACATCAATGCCATGCGTACGGCTCTTGCAGCAGTTCCTGACACGGCGGTACTTATTGCAGGAGGAAGGGATAAAGGGAACGATTATGCCTCAATTGCCGGGCTTGTCAGGCAAAAGGTATCGTTGATCATTGCGCTTGGTGAATCGCAGGAAAAGATTGTTTCAGCCTTTAAGGGAGTTGTTGCGGTCAAAGCGGCGGGCTCGCTTGAGGATGCTGTCTTGTTGGCGCGTGATGCTGCCCTGTATGGCCAGTCCGTGCTTTTTTCGCCAGGGTGTGCGAGTTTTGATATGTTTAAAAACTTTGAGGATCGCGGGATGCAGTTTAAAGAATGCGTTCATCAGTTACAGCAATGGTGAATACTGATTACAATCCCGGCAGTGCAGGTGTTTCCGCGCTGAATGAGCTCTCACCGCTTTCAGGTAAAGAGGGTTTTGCAGGAAAGCTTCTGGTACTCATTGTCGCTATTCTGATGAGCATTGGTATTGTTGTTGTTTACAGCAGCGGAGCTGGATGGGCTGTAACGAAGTACGCAAGCTCGGAGTATTTTTTGTGGCGGCAGCTTATATTTTCTTTTCTTGGAATCGTGACGGTGTTCTTCGTTGCCCAACTTGACTATCATATTTTCTGGAAGACCAGCAAAATCATTCTTTTTGCCAGTATTCTGCTTTTGACCCTTCTTCTTGCCATGAAAGCGGTCGGGCTTATTTCTGGAGCTGCGCGATGGATAGGTATTGGTTTGCTTAAATTTCAGGTATCGGATTTTGCCAAATATGCCGTCATCTTTCATTTTGCAAGGCTTATCAGCGAAAAACAGGGGTTTATAAAGGATCTTCATAATTCCTATCTTCCCATGCTTTTTCATTTGATGATCGTTGTTTCTCTTGTGGCCGTCGAACCGAATTTCAGTACTGCGTCGCTTATTGCCTTGATAGGGTTTACCCTTATGTTTATCGGGGGGGTCAATATTCGTCATCTCGTAACGACCATAGCGTTTCTGATTCCTGCGGCAGCAGCTTTTGCTGTTGCTGCGCCATATCGGCGTGCCCGATTGCATTCATTAGCCAGCGGGAATGTAGAAGGTGCAACCTACCAGGTTGTTCAGGCATTGATCGGCCTTGGAAACGGAGGACTCATGGGTCTTGGCATCGGAGCGAGCAAGCAGCGGGAGCTCTATCTGCCACTCTCCTATAACGATTTTGTTTTTGTTGTTATCGGCGAAGAGTACGGGTTTGTCGGGGCTGTTGCCGTTATAGCACTTTTTGTGGGATTTTTTGTCTGCGGCCTTATTATTGCCAAGCATGCAGTTGATGATTTTGGTAAATATGTTGCTATCGGTATCACGATGGCTATCTCTCTTTTTGCTTTTGTCAATATTGCGGTGGCTTGCCACCTCATGCCGACCACTGGTGTTGCCCTTCCCTTTATCAGTTATGGTGGCACGGCTCTTCTCTTTAACTCTCTCGGTGTGGGGATTCTTATGAGTATCTCGCGTTACAAGAAGCCGGAACTGGACCGCGGTGTTCTGCCCTCTGTTACCAAAGGGAGGAAGGCGTGAACGTGCTTTTTGCCGGTGGCGGAACGGGCGGACATTTATATCCGGGTGTCGCCATGGCCGGAGAACTCAAAAAGCTGGTGCCGAATGCAGAAATTTCTTTTGCCGGTACGACCACTGGCATTGAGGCGACTGAAGTTCCGCGACTCGGTTATCGGTTACATCTTATTCCGGTAAGAGGCTTGAAACGGGGAAGGTCGCTTGCTGATATCCTGGCCAATATTGGCGTGGTTGCCGATTTTGTTTCGGCACTTTGGCGTGCCGTTACCTTGATCAAGAGGGAGTCGCCTGATGTTGTTGTCGGTACTGGTGGATTTGTCAGTGCACCACTGCTGCTCGCGGCCCAGCTCATGCGCAAAAAAACACTCATTCAGGAGCAAAATGCATTTCCTGGTGTAACGACAAAACTTCTTGCCGCACTGGCCAGCGAAGTGCATCTCTCTTTTGAAGAGGCGCGTCGCTTTATTGTTAAAAAAAAGCAGCTCTTTGTTTCCGGTAATCCTGCACGTGCTTTTGAGTTGCAGCAGTCCGCGACTGCAAGGAACCTCTTTTCTCTTTACGAAGAGCGTCCCACCCTTCTTGTTTTCGGAGGAAGCAGAGGGGCCCGCTCGATAAACAATGCCGTGCTTAAGGGGGTCAATGACATTACGGCGACAGCAAATCTTATCTGGCAGACCGGAGCGCTTGACTTCGATCGTATAACGAGTCAGGTAAAGTCGTCCCCTTATGTATGGATTTCTCCATATATTAAAGACATGGGCGCAGCTTACAGCGCAGCCGATCTTGTTTTGTGTCGAGCCGGAGCATCATCTATTGCCGAGCTGACCAATCTTGGCAAGCCGGCCGTGCTTGTGCCTTATCCTTATGCTACAGGTGACCATCAGCGCCATAATGCCCGGGCGCTTGTTGCGGGCAGTGCCGCTATGGTTATTGAGGATGGTCGTCTTGAACAGCCGGCATCAATCAGAGATATTCTTGGGCTGCTGCATGATCCAGAGAAGTTGGGAAGTATGGGTAAGGCTGCTCTGAGGCTGGCATATCCCGATGCAGCCCGTCAGCTTGCTTTGCGCATCATCAGTCTTGCAAAAAAAACTTAAGGAAGAGGACTTATACACATGGAACTGGGGAAAACAAAAAGCGTCCATATCGTAGGTGTCGGTGGTGCTGGAATGAGCGCTATAGCCGAATTGCTTCTGAAGTCGGGGTTCAGGGTCACCGGCTCTGATCTTTTGTCTGGCGAGGTGACCGACAAGCTTGTCGAGCTTGGGGCTATAATTTATCAGGGACACCGGTCTGAACAGGTTGCGTCAAGCGATGTTGTTGTTTACTCGTCTGCGATCAGGGCGGAGGAAAACATTGAGGTCATTGCAGCCGCAAAAGCAGGTATTCCTGTTATCAAGCGGGACGAAATGCTTGGTGAGCTCATGCGCTATAAATACGGAATATGCATTGCGGGTACGCACGGCAAAACAACAACTACTGCCATGATCGCGACAATGCTGATTGAATCGGGCGAGTCGCCGACGGTTATGATTGGGGGTATATCGGACTATCTGAAAGGCAGTACCGTTGTCGGGGAGGGAAAATTCATGGTTATCGAGGCCGACGAGTATGATCGTGCCTTTTTAAAGCTTACGCCGACCATCGCCGTTGTCAACAGTCTTGAGTCGGAGCAT
>CAIPKT010000203.1 GCA_903865705.1 uncultured Chlorobiaceae bacterium | reverse complement strand
TCTTTTTCCGAAATCGATCAGGGTTGCCCGTGCCGTTACTTTGGCATCGTAGTTGTCGTTCGGCATGAATTGCAGCTCTCCACTGTTCCCGAAACTCATTTTCGAGACGGTGTCGAGCCAGGTGTATCCCGCGCTGGCACTTATCTGCGGAAACCAGGCGCTTCGACTCTGGGTGATGCGGGCATCTGCCGCGGTAATCTCTTCAGCCGCGGCTTTGAGTGCCGGATTGTTTTCGCGGACAAGACGAATGGCTCGATCAAGGGTGAGTGGCGTCTTGGCAGGTTCATCTGCAGCGGCGGCAGGCGAAAGCCATGCAAGCATCAGTGCTGTTGCCGCAATACCGGCGGTTCTGGTCAGTATACTCTTCTTTGTCATGGAGCTATGGTTTGTTCCGTTATATCCGTTGCTCTTAAGTTTGCAATTAACATGCCAGAGTTCTGCAATGTCCCGATAATCAGTTAACGCAATGCGTTGCAGGGCCGCCTAACTCTGCTTCGTCATGTACGATTCCGAAATAATCAGAATTTTCTGTACTATGTGTTCTTAATTTTCAGGAATACCACTCCCTTTGTGTTGTGCCATGAGCAATTCTTCCGTCCATCAAGCCCATAAGCTGATGCAATACATCAGCGATGCCGTCGGTTCAATCCGTGACCCCCAGGAGCTTTTCCGCACGGTTATCGACAAGCTTCGTCTTGTTTTTGAGTTTGATTCCGCCGTCATCATTACTTTTGACAAGGAGGGGCGGTACAGTAATGTCTTTTTTGAAATGCTGCGCTTTCAGCTTCCCGAAACGTTTGATCGCCGAAAGAGGCTGATTGCAGGATCGTGGATCGAACCCCATCTGGGCGATCAGGCGGTTTCAGTTATCACGATCGAAGAGGCTCTTGAGCGTTACACTACGGACGTTCCGCTTCTGCAGATACTCTGCGACCTCGGTATGCGGCAGGTAGTGCTTTCGCCGCTGCGCACCGGCGGCAAGGTGATCGGCTTTCTCTGTTTTGTTTCAAAGGATAAAAAGAGCTGGTCGGAGAGTGAAAAAGAGCTTCTGGCAACACTTTCATCGCCTGTTGCCGTTGGCGTCAGCAATGCCCTTGCCTACGAGGAGTTACGGCAGCGTGAAGCCCAGACGGCCATGCAGCTTGCCATCAACAATGCCTTGCTCACCATCAAGGATCGAAGCCGAATGCTGCTGGCGGTCTGCGAGCAGATCGACAAGCTGGTACCCTGCACCTTCCTTGGCATTCGCGTCATGGGAGAAGACGGAAGCTATCGCATTTTTGACAGTTTCATGCGTGAGGGTGGCGGTGGCTTTGTGCCGATTACTCCAGGAGAGATGCTGGCTGTTGATGATATTGATGAGATCACTCGGGAGAGTTTTGCCCTGATTTCCAATCCGGGTTGCTTTTGCGGCGCAGCCTTTCTCCAGCTTTGCGAGGAGTACCGGATTCTTGCTCTGGTCAAAGAACGATTTGGTATCTGCTCCCTGCTCACGGTTCCGCTCTGGGATACGCCCGGAAGCCGTGCGGGGCTCATCATCTCCGATACTTCCCGCTCTTTTGAAGAGCATGATCAGGCGACCGTAAGCCTCATTGTTCCCCAGCTCTCACTTGCCCTCCAGAACTATCTCGCTTTTGAGGAGATTGATGAGCTGCGCCGCAAGCTTGAGGGGGAGCGAACCTGCCTCATCGAAGAGATCAAGGCGGCACATAACTTTGAGGAGATTATCGGCAGCAGTGCCTCGCTTGCAGCGGTCTTGCGCCGGGTAAGTCAGGTGGCCCCTACCGACGCGACGGTGCTCATTCAGGGAGAGACCGGGACTGGAAAGGAGCTCTTCGCCCGTGCCCTGCACAATCTTTCAGCCCGCAGCAAGCG
>CAIPKT010000202.1 GCA_903865705.1 uncultured Chlorobiaceae bacterium | reverse complement strand
GTCGGGTTGCTGCTTGGACTCATGCAGGCGACGATCGGTTATTTCGGTTCTCTGCTTGCCTGGAATGAGCTTTCGGCCGCTCTCGTTGTGCTTGGCGGTATTGCTCTTACCAGAGGAATGCATGCTGATGGGCTTGCCGATTTGGCAGATGGATTCTGGGGAGGCAGGACAAGGGAGTCGGCACTGAAGATCATGAAAGATCCCAATGTCGGCTCTTTTGGGGCCATTGCTCTTTCTGGCATGATGCTGCTCAAATGGATTGCTATTCTTAAGCTTATCGGCTTGGGAGCTTTTGCTTCCATTGCCGCCGGGGTTTTGCTTGCCCGCCTGGTGCAGGTTCTCCTTGCATCAGCTCTTCCGTATGCCAGAAGCGAGGGCGGTACAGCGCAAGCCTTCGTGAGCGGCGCTGGTATAGTTCATATTGTGGTTACTTCCGTACTGACGCTTTTTTTTCTCATTCCTCTTTTTCATGCTGATATTTATGCACTTGTTACGTTGATTTCTGCCGCACTTGCTGCTGCGGTGTTGACGGGAGTGTTGAGCTACCGCAAAATCGGGGGAGTTACCGGTGACGTGCTCGGAGCCGGAAGCGAGGTTACCGAGCTGTTTGTCTGGATTGCAGCAGCGCTTTACGCTGGCTTCGGGGGATAGGATTTTGTACTCATGCTCGATCAGTCGCGTTTTTCGACTTGAATAATGCATCTTTCCGTCCTGATAACGGACGTCATCCGCCCCCCGGGTGAGGGAGAGTTTCCTGTATTGGTTTATGAAGCTATTCGATACCTCATCGCAACCGTGACTTCAAGCTCTTTTGTATCAAGCGGAAAAACGGAATCATTGAATTTTGGTCCGCCCATACCTATCTTCGGGTTGTTTGATACGCCTACACCCTCTTTTGGCATGCCGATAAAGTTTGTATCCAGTTTGCCGTTATTGTTTTCGTCATGCATAATACTGACCGCATAGGTGCCATAAGGAAGATGTTCAAAGAGAACGCTAGCGGTCGAGCCGGTGACATTTTTAAGAGCCGAGGCATAAGCCTGTTGGTGTTTGCCGGGAAACCCTTTTTTTGAGTTGTAGAGTGAAACGCCAAGCTTACCGTCAAGATTTTTAAGGCCAGTTATATGCACGGTGATTGTACCGGTCTGTGTGGTTACAGCCGGAGTGTTTTCCTCGGCAAGAAGTATGCTGGAAGTCGCAAAAGAGAGCGCAATAATAATAAGAATGGTGAAATGTCTTTTCATAGCGATTAAAAATACGGTTTTGGTTCCGGAAAAGAGCTTGATATGAAATATAATATCGATAATCATCCCGTCCCTTACAACAGAAAGCTTTGGCAGCATCAATAACCTGCTTTGTTGCTGATTGTTCAGGTAAAGCGAAGTAGATTGGGGTAAGATTTTTTTCTCACAGCAAGAAAGAGTTTATCTTGTTTTAAAGGGTATTTTCATCCATTAATAACGTGATTTTGAATAATTTTCGCCATTCCCTGCCTTTATCTGTTATTCAAAATGTCTCTCTTGGCAAAAGAGGCTATTATGGTATTGGGGGGAGTGCTCAATTTTTTGCTCAGCCAAAGAGTCCGGCAGAGCTTTCTGATCTTTTGTTCTGGAGCCTTGAGCAACGTCTCCCGCTTGCCCTTATGGGGAGCGGGAGCAATATCCTGTTTTCTGACGGTGAATTTCCCGGTATGGTCATTTCGCTGGGTGTAATGCAGCGCCTCTTCTGGCTTTCTGATGATGAGCTTTTTTGCGAGGCCGGTGTGGAAAATACACGTATTGCTGAAGAGCTGCTTCTGGCTGGCAGGGGAGGGGGAGAGTGGCTTTACAAGCTTCCAGGCCAAATTGGGGCAACCGTAAGGATGAATGCCCGCTGCTTCGGGGGGGAGGTTTCTGAAATTACGGCTGGTATTCTGACGCTCTCTGTTGATGGTTGCATGCGCTGGCAGTTGCCTGATGAGGTTTTTTATGGATACAAGCAGACATCTCTGATGGAGAAGCCTGAAATTGTGGTGGCCGTTCTCTTGCGGTTTCCTCAAATAAGGCCAGTGGAGGAAATCAGTGGTTCGATGCATGGTCATGAAACAGAGCGTTCTGAAAAACATCATTTCGACTTTCCGAGCTGCGGTTCAACGTTCAAGAACAATTATGACGTGGGCCGTTCGAGTGGCAGCATCTTTGAGGAGCTTGGTTTCAAGGGGCAGTCGGAGGGTGGCGCCATGGTCAGTGAGCACCACGCCAATTTTATCTATAACAGGGGAGAGGCAACTGCCGGGGATGTACTCAAACTTGCTGCACGCATGCGGGGTGAGGCGTTTGTGCATGCCGGGGCAGAACTCGATCTTGAAGTGCAGTGCATCGGGTTATTTGATTGCGAACTCCTTGATTCGTGTGGTGTCAGCTTTTTTCCTGATCAACAGGATCCTTCAAAAGGGTGGGCAGGTCTGTTGTGGAATCCGCAGGAAAGTGCTGCAATTCCGGAGCTGCTTTTTCCCCGTGTGCTCATGCAGGGGCCGCTTATCGGCTATTCTGCTCTCGACAGGGTGTTCCCTGCAGGAGCGTTTGTCGCTGTTGAGCAACTCCTTTCAATACAGAATGCAGCACTCAATCCCGGAGCGCCATTTCTTCGCTGGACGACCCGCAGCAATGATCCTGCTCTTTTTGGGGTGAAACCGCCATCAGCTATTCCTGCAGGAAGCTTTACTGATGGACTGTGGCTCTACGGCGTCTCCGAACTGTTTATCGCTTCCGGAATTCCGGGTGGAGGCTATCTTGAGTTCGAAATGACTCCGCAAGGCCACTGGGTTGCATTGTGCTTTGATGCGCCGCGAAAAAGGGCGAAAGGTTACGAAGTTCTTTCAGCGGAACCATGGAGCGGGCAGGTGCGCATGGTAGGGGATGAGGGTCGTTTTGGTATGGCGTTTTCTTATGAACTTCTGCAGCCCTTCATTGCAGGGGATGTTCTGGCCCTGCAGTGCTGTGCATCTTCCGGGGGGGGGGAGTTTGCGCTTTTTCCGTGGTGGAACAATCCGTCATCACCGGCTGACTTTCATCAGCCGGATCACTTTTTTCGGGTTCGTCTTTTTTGAGAAAAGGCTTTATAAATCGGCTGCCGGCATGCGTGAAACCTCAGCGGCTGTAAAAACCGGACCCTCCTTGCAGACATAGACCGATCCTACATTGCAGCGTCCGCATTTGCCGACTCCGCATTTCATGCGGTTTTCAAGCGTTGTATAGACGTTTGCTTCATCAAAACCAAGCTTCTTGAGCGAGATCAGGGTAAACTTTATCATGATTGGCGGCCCGCAGATGACAGCTATGCAGTTGTCAGGCGAGGGGGCTGCTTCTTCAAGCACAGTGGGCACAAAGCCTACGCGGTGCTTCCAGTCGGGTGACTCTCCACCCGGATCAACGGTCAGGACAAGATCAACATCGGCGCGTTCCTGCCACTCTTCCAGTTCATGTTTATAGACCAGATCGGCTACGGTACGGGCTCCATAAACAATGGTGACCTTGCCAAATTTTTCACGCTGATCGAGGCATGACCAGATAACACTCCGCGTCGGGGGAAGGGCTATTCCGCCTGAAATGAAGAGAAGATTTTTGCCATGGAACTCCTCAATTGGAAAGCGGTTCCCGTAGGGGCCTCGAAAGGTTACGAGATCACCGATATCGGCATTGGCCAGAGCCGAAGTCACCCTGCCGGACTGGCGAAAGGTGCATTCGATATACTCTTTGCGGGTCTCAGGGCTTGCGACGCAGAAAGTGCTCTCTCCCTCGCCGTAAACGCCGTAGAGACCAAACATGCCTGTCCGGTATGTCTTCTTGAACTGTTCATGGTCGGCCGGGTCTTGAAACTCAAGCCTCATGGTTCTCACGCCGGGCGCTTCGTCGTGGCGGCCTACAATTTTCATGATAGCCGGCTTGTAAATGTTCTGTTGCGCAATTTGGATGTTTTCTGTCACGGCTATAATTTTGATATCTCTTGTAAAGTCTCTGTAATACCCATGTCAACCGGGCATTGGCGTGAGCATCTGCCACATCCGCTGCAACTGTTCACGCTGAACTTGCCGGGGAAATAGTTGAATTTGTGCATGATGCGCTGGCGCCATCGTGCTGATTGCGTCGATCGGGGGTTGTGGCCCGAAGTGTGCATGGTAAAGAGGGCAAACGAGCAACTGTCCCAGTTTTTCCGTCTGATACCGCTGTAAGTATCGCCTTCGTCCTGAATGTCAAAGCAATGACAGGTTGGGCAAAGGTAAGTACAGGAGGCGCAGCCGATGCAGCGCATCGAAATCTCTTTCCAGAATTTGCTGTCAAAGTTCTCCGGGTTCTGCAACCAGGCTACACAGGTATCAAGGTTGAACTTTTCGGGTACGATGACGGTTGGGATTGCCGGCTCCGGGCTCTCCAGCAGGTACTCGGAAATGATTGCGAATGCTTCGCGTCCGCGTTCGGTAAGCTCCTCAACAATCCAACCCTTGTTTTTTACGATAGGTCGAAGGAGTACATCGGCTCCTTTTGTGCTGTCAGGGGCCAGTTTCAGTGATGTGCACATGCAAAAATCGTCTGATTTCGTGCATGCAATGGTCACAATAACTGATTCATTGCGCCGCTGAAACCAGAATTCGTCCTTGTAATCCCATCCGAAAAGGGGATCGTCAATCGCCAGACCCGAAGCGTCGCAGGCTCTTGTACCAAAAATGATTCGTTTTCCCTGTGGGGGAGTAAAATCCGTTGTTTCGATCTCATTTTTTTTGATCGTGTAACTCGTCATTGGTTCAGTCTGCGGAAAAAAAAGCTCCTTGAGTGAACGGTCAGGCAGAACCGTACCGAAAGATAAGTCGGTACCTTTTTCAACTGCGGCATATCTTGAAATGGCCTCTTCCTGTACCGGGCCAATAACCGTCAGGCCTGCAGAGCGCCATTTTGCGACACAATTGTCAAGTTTATCGCTGAAAAGGATTCTTGTCATACGTGTTGGTTACTTAGAGAATGAATGTCTCGGTGTCGTCCTTTTTGAAACTTGCAAGCACCGGCTCCTGAGTTGGGCTTAAACCGGCAAAATGATCGAATCCGTCAAGCACCTCATTGGCCATCCTCTGGTTGATGAGGCGGAGCGGAATATTGACCGGACAGGCACGGTCACAATTGCCGCACTGGACGCATCGACCGGAAAGGTGAAATGCCCGAACAATATTCCATTCGAAATTCCCGAGCGTATGGGATGAGGTGTTGATCCATTGAGGCTGATTGCTGTCAACAATGCATCGGCGGCAGTAGCACATCGGGCAGGCCTGACGGCAGGCATAGCATTTGATGCATCGTGAAAACTCCTCCTGCCAAAAGTCGAATCGTTCCTTTGCGTTCATCTTTTCAATGCGCCAATGAAGGGGCTCTTTGACGATTTGCAGAGGGTGTTCCTTGATTTCGTTGAGAAGCTTTGAAAATTCCCCAACATTTCGCCCATCAAGAGGCCTGACATCTCTGCCTGTGGAGTCGAATCCGAAAATGACAATCTGATCCGCATTGAGCTGATACTCTGCGGCAAGGATATTGATTGAGCGAATTCCTTCCGGCCGAAGAAAGATGCCGACTTTTTTTTCATCGCTCAGCAACCCTTCGGTAACAAGGTAGCCAGAGAGATTTGTCATGCAGGTACTGTCGAGCACAAGTTGGTCAGCCTCTTCTGAGGTGCGGATAAAAAGCGGGCGCCGCCGATCCGGGGTTGAGCCCAGCCTGTAGCCGATCGCCATTTTTATCGAGCCATTGGCAAGAAGCTCTTTTACGGTCGTCCTGTATCTTTCCTGTGTAATCATTGCTTCTTGTTTTTAAAGGGTCGCCGGTGATTCAGTCTCCTTGATCAACTGCTGGTACTGATCAAAAGGGCCGAGTTTACGGATATCTTCCGTGACGCTGTTGATGAGATCGGCAAATTTGCTTCCTTCTGCCGCACTGATCCATGAGAACATTACCCGTTCCGGCGATATGCCGGTGAAATCAAGCAGGGCACGAAAGACCATCCAGCGGCGGCGGGCATGATAGTTTCCATGGGTAAAATGGCAGTCACCCGGATGGCAGCCGCTTACCAGTACTCCGTCTGCGCCTTTCTGCAGGGCTTTGAGAATAAACATCGGGCTGATTCTTCCTGTGCAGGGAAGACGCACAATGCGCACATTTGGCGCGTATTTCAGCCTGCTGGTACCTGCAAGGTCAGCGCCCGCATAGGTGCAGTAGGTACAGACAAAAGCAACGATCTTCGGTTCAAATTTTAGTTCACTCATCGGCTTACTCCGGTAGCAAAGTTCTGTTCGTTCATGGAAAAATGGATACTTTTCAGAGTCCCATCACTTCAGCAAAGATCTGTTTTTCGGTAAAGCCCGCCAGATCGAGACTGTTCGACCGACAGAAGCTGACACAGGTGCCGCAGCCTTGGCAGAGCCCGGGATTGACAAATGCCACCTGTTTGATGAGCCGTCCGGAACGGTCTCGGATATCTTTTTTCTCAATGGCATTGTAGGGACAGGCAAGCACGCAGCCCCAGCATCCGGCACATGTTGCTTCGTTGTTTATGGCAATAACCGGTTCGCGTTCCAGCTTCTCCTTGCTGAAAAGGGCGAGTACCTTGCTGGCGGTTGCCGATGCCTGAGAAATCGAATCAGGAATATCTTTTGGCGACTGGCAAGCTCCGGCAAGGAAAACTCCTGCTGTGGACGATTCCACAGGCCGCAGTTTGAGATGTGCTTCGTTATAGAAGCCATATTCGTCGTATGCGATGCCAATGTTTTTTGCAAATTCTTTTGCGTCAGACTGCGGCACCATTGCAGTAGCAAGCACAACCATGTCGGCAACGACTGTCACTGGTTTGCCGAGAAGAGTATCGACACCCCGCACCATCAGTTTGCCATTTTCCTGCCATACCTTGCTGACCCTCCCCCGGATATACGATGCCTCATCTTCCTCAATAGCACGGCGGGTGAATTCATCATACCCTTTGCCTGCCGCACGGATATCCATGTAAAAAATATGGGTTTTTCCGCCATGAACCTTATGAGCGTAAAGCATGGCATGTTTTGCTGTGTACATGCAGCATATCTTGGAGCAATAGCGCACTCCTTTAGACGGGTCTCGTGATCCGGCGCACTGGATAAAGACAACATTCTGAGGTTCTTTGCCGTCCGAGGGACGAAGGATTTTGCCAGCGGTCGGGCCGCTTGCCGAAGCGAGACGCTCGAATTGGAGGCCGGTGATGACATCCGGAAATTTTCCGTAGCCATACTCTCCGTAAACAGCGGTATTCTGGATCTGAAAGCCTGTAGCGACAACAATTGCTCCAATTTCAAGGTCTATGAATTCATCCTGCATCTCAAAGTTAATCGCATTGAGTTGACAGGATTTCTGGCACATTTTGCATTTGCCGTTTTTGAAGTAGATGCAGCTTGCCGTGTCGATGACCGGCATATTTGGAACTGATTGTGCGAATGGGGTATAAATGGCAGTCCGCTTTCCAAGGCCGCAGTCAAATTCGCTTGAGATTTTTTTTGCAGGACATTTTGTTATGCAGTCGCCGCAGCCAGTACAACGGCTCATGTCAACGTATCGTGATTTCATGCGAATCCTGACCTTGAAATTGCCGATATAGCCATCAACACTCTCAACTTCGGCATAGGTCAGGAGCCTGATTTTGGGATGCTGGGCTGTTTCGACCATTCGGGGCGTCATGATGCACTGTGAGCAGTCGAGCGTCGGGAATGTTTCCGACAACTGGGCCATATGGCCGCCAAGAGAGGGTTCGCGCTCAACAAGGACAACTTCCTGGCCGGCATTGGCAATATCCAGCGCAGCCTGAAGGCCCGCAATGCCTCCTCCGATAACCAGTGCCCTGCGGGTTACCGGAACCTCGATAGGCTGGAGTATATTGTTGCGCTTTACCTTCTCGACCATTGAGCGGGTTATATCCATGGCTTTCTCGGTAGCCATATCGCTGTCGGTATGCACCCATGAACACTGTTCGCGAATATTTGCTATTTCACAGAGATAGGGATTCAGACCTGCTTCCGCACATGCTTTGCGGAAGGTGGCTTCGTGCATTCTCGGTGAACATGCAGCAATAACGATACCGGTAAGGTTGTTGTCGCGAATTGCTTTTTTGACGCTTTCCTGACCAGGATCCGAGCAGAAATATTTGTATTCGACCGAAACTGCAACGCCAGGGTGTTCTCCCATGGCGGCAGCCAGTTTGGTACAATCAACTTTCGCAGCGATATTTTCGCCGCAGTGACAAATGAATACTCCAATTTTCGCCATGATTCAATCTTTTAGTATGAAGCTGCTGACCGGAACGGCGCATAGAATTCCCCTGAAACCATGTGCTTCTTGTTATATGTCCAAAGTTTTTTTCGTACCCTAAAGTTTCGAGACAAGGTCGAGCGCAGGCACAAAGTGCTCTCCCACAGCTACTTCTGAAGGGTCAGCACCGCAAGCGATGGCGACAAGCTCTGAGATATAGTAAACAGGCATTTCCTTGACATCACCGAACCGGGCTCTCATGCTTCCCTGACGCATGTCAAGATTTGCCTGGCAGAGGGGGCAGGCAACAACAAAGGCTTCGGCGCCGTTGTCGGCAGCATTTTTTGCAATGGTGTGCGTGAGTTCCTCGACAAGCGGCTGCTGTGCAAGCGTGAGCCCTGCCCCACAGCACTCAATCTTGAATGCCCAGTCGATTGGTGTGGCACCAAGGGCGGTCATGATCGCCTCCATTTTGAGCGGGTTTTCGGGATCGTCAAAACCCATAGCGTCCATTGGCCTAACCAGAAGGCACCCGTAGTAGCAAGCAAGATGGAGACCGGTGAGAGGTTTTTTTACCCTTTTTTTGATCTCTTCCGGATCCATTGCTTCGAGAAGCTGTGTAACGCCAATAAATTCAGCAACGCAAGTTGGCTCTATTCCGGTAATCGAACGCACTTCCTCGCGAAGTTCCGGCGAATCAAGAAGTGACTGCCGGGTAGTAACCTGACGGTTCTGGCAGGCAGCGCAAGGCGCAAGTACCAGTTTCAGCCCCTGTGCATCAGCAAGAGCCTGGTTTCTTGCAGGCAAAAGTACTGCCAGCTTGTGATTGGTGGCGTGTGCCGATGTTGCTCCGCAGCAGTTCCAGTCTTCAATTTCCTGAAGCTTCACTCCGAGCAGGGAACACATTTTTTTAACTGAAATATCGTATTCCCTTGCCGTTCCGCTCAGTGAGCATCCAGGATAATATCCGATGGTCATGCCCGGCTGTATTGAACGTGGAGCTTTTGCAATGAACTCCTTTTTTGTCGGACGACGTTTCGGTGCCGACATATGAGCCTCTTTTATTGAAGCTTCAAAAATTTTCGCGATCTGTTCCTTTCCTTTTACCCCGCCTTTTCCGGTTAGAGTGTGCAAAGGATTGATCTTTCCGCTCATGATCATCTTGACGCCTGATTGGGCATCCTGAAGAAAAGTTCTGGTGCGGAGCTTGTAACTGTTTATGAGCGAGAGCTCCTCCAAACGGCCGTGTTTTTGCACGTTATTGAGGAAGGAGACATGAAAGGCGGTGACCAGCTTTTTTGCCTTGTTTTCTGAAACAATGCCCTTTTCAAGCGCCATAGCCCTGAGCGAGTCCATGGTCGCAGCAATATCCATGTTTTGTGGACATCGAGAGGTACAGGTCATACAGCCCACACAGAACCAGAGTGCTTCGCTTTTCAGGGCATCTTCAATATAGCCCGCCTGTACGAGACGCATGATTCTTGCCGGAGGACTATCCATAAAAGCACCTGCTGGACAACCTGCTGTACATTTCCCGCACTGGTAGCAACAGTTGTAGTCATTTCCTGTGGATTCCTCAAGCTGATGCTTCAGGGGATCCTTAAGTTTCATCTTGATTTTTGGCACGTGGTATATTGAACTTTACGTGAAGCGGGAAGCGAAATGACTATAAGCTTTGTATGTTAAATAAAAATACATTAATGTCAAATGGTTCCTGCAAATTTATTTTCAACTCTTTTAAGAGGAGTGCCTGTCTTATACAATCGTGATTACCTCGCCAGCATTGAACTTTCCGGGTTTCAGGTGTCCGGTGTTTTGTTAGTTTTTTCAACAATTGTTAATAAACGCTAATCAGAATCAAAGCGTTCCGTTGCATTGGAGGAAAATATTCGGAAGGCCATTGATATGATACTCTTTTTGCTTATGATTCAAAGAATTTCCATTTTTAATACCACGAATTATTTTTTCGTTATAAGACCATGTTTGATGAAATAGAGTTTGACAAGATCAAGCGTTTACCCAAGTATGTTTTTGCCGCTGTCAATGAGCTGAAAATGGCAGAACGTCGCGCCGGAGAAGATGTTATCGATTTTTCAATGGGTAATCCTGATGGCCAGACCCCTCAGCATATCGTCGATAAACTGGTCGAAAGCATCAATAAACCCAGAACCCATGGCTATTCAGTTTCAAAAGGCATCTACAAGCTTCGTGGAGCGGTAGGGATCTGGTATAAACGAAAATATAACGTTGACCTCGATCTGGATCGTGAAGTTGTTGTAACGATGGGCTCAAAAGAGGGGTATGTTCATCTTGTGCAGGCCATAACCAACCCCGGTGACCTTGCCATGGTGCCCGATCCCTGTTATCCTATTCATTCCCAGGCCTTCATTCTTGCCGGTGGTAACGTCCATCGCCTGAAGCTGGAGCTGAACGATGATTTTACCCTTAACGAGGAGGGCTTTTTCCGAAATATTGAAAAAGCTTTGCGCGAATCTTCGCCCAAGCCCAAGTACCTGGTTGTGAACTTCCCCAACAATCCTACGACCGCAACAGTGGAGCTTCCTTTTTATGAGAAGCTTGTCGATATTGCCCGCCAGGAGCGTTTTTATATTATCAGTGACATTGCATACGCTGAACTGACTTATGACGGTTATGTAACTCCTTCCATCCTTCAGGTTCCGGGAGCAAAAGATGTTGCTGTTGAGAGCTATACCCTGTCGAAAACCTATAACATGGCAGGATGGCGTGTCGGGTTTATGGTCGGGAATGCAAAACTGATCGGCGCCCTCGAAAAAATCAAAAGCTGGCTCGATTATGGCACCTTTACGCCAATACAGGTAGCATCAACCATTGCGCTTACTGAAGATCAGAGCTGTGTTCATGAGATTTGCGAGGTTTATCGCAAACGGCGCGATGTCATGGTCAAAAGTTTTATCAATGCAGGCTGGCCGGTTGTAACCCCAAAGGCAAGCATGTTTATCTGGGCCCAGATTCCAGAACCCTTTCGCTCCATGGGAAGTCTTGAGTTCAGCAAAAAATTGCTGACTGAAGCAAAAGTCGCAGTCAGCCCTGGCATAGGATTCGGCGCCTATGGTGACGACTATGTGCGTGTCGCCATGATCGAAAATGAGGAACGAATCCGTCAGGCCGCAAGAAACATCCGCAAATTTCTGCGGGAATAACATTTGTAGGGGGCACGCCATGGCGTGCCCTCCGCCTTTGCCGTTCCAGCGGTTGCATTGCAAAAACAAAAACGCACCCGCTAATCCTGACCACCGACCATTTGATCGCCTCTGAACATGCTTACTCCTGCTCCTGAATGTTTTTTATTTGCGTATTTGAAACCGTTCATCCAGCGATTTAAGTTTTTCTACAATACCAGTGTATTCCAGTTCAGACATTGGAAGCATCGCTGCTCCAAAGAAGCCCTGCCTCCTCATATCAATGGATTTATTTGAAACATTGACACGAACGGTATCCCAGAATGGATGAGCAAAGGTATCTACGGCTTCTGTTAATTTCCCATCATGCATCGAAAATGCGGCACAGCTTACTACTGGAGGCCCATCGAAATAACTGATACCCGATTGTAAGGTTACTGGCATTAATGGCATCTGATGGGAGCCCCGCATACAGCCGGCAACATAGGGGCCGATAGCAAACGGAGCAAGGATTTCCCCTGTGGCAGGAAAATTTTTCTGTACCCGAATAAGCATTACGGGATCATCTTTGCCTGTATATTTTCCAGCGATGTTGTGCAATCTGGATGTGGAAACAACAGCCGCCTGTTCTCCTGTTGAACGAGACCAAATAGATTCAACGACATAACGCTCTGTATCACGTAATAGCGTAGCTATTGCATAAAGGTCTTCAGGAGCATTCAATTCAATAATCCTGTCGCCCTCAGTATTGTTTACATCCATAATGATAAAACGAAATCCAGTTGACATGCCCGGCGAAAGAATCAGGCCCGGAGTATTCATTGGATCGGCGAAGGCCATATATAAAGGCAGGTTATAACAACCGGGATCAGTCTTGTCGGCCGCAAAAAATAAAAAGGGTTCATCTGGCCGCTCATCGAATTCAAATTCAGCTACGGCCGGCCCCATACCACGAACGTTACCGGAAAAAGCATCTTTAAGCAAATCCTGGCCAGCGCCATAAAGTCCTTGCTGGCGGGCTACTTCCGTACCTTTTATAAACGCGTCCCAGCATAATTTATGGATAGCTTCGGCTCCCAATCCATGTGTATGCGTCATTAAAATTGCTATATCATCCCCGGTATAGCTGATATAACTGTCGATAAGAAGTTTCTGACCTTGATCATGTACATACGAGGCAACCGTTTCAAACAACTGCCTGGAAGGCTGAATATGCCCACCTATAGAGCCTATATCTGCTTTTATGACACTTACCGTTACTTTCATTTCTTATCCTCCCTCTGTTTAACGATATCATTCATCAGAAGTTAAAATAATTGAGACCGAATGAATTTTATCAGTGAACGTTATTGATTCCTCTTTCGCTTGCCAAATATTCATCCTGTATTATTATAAGCATTTTTCCGTGTTTTAATGCTGGAATATTGTAAAGACGACGTCAAAACTAAAGTAAAAAAACAAGAATAAGCCGGAAACCTATACAAGAGACGAAAAAAAGCGCCATGATCGGAGCAACTTCACTGCGCATGGAGAATGCAATGCTTTAAGGATTCCTTTTTAAAAAGGGTAAGTGAAATGATTTAATCTCATTTTGGCTCCGACTGTCATGTATATTGGTATATAAAAAATGAATGAAACGTATGTAATATTTGCGTGAAATAAACTAAATTCTCTAAATCTCAAATAATAAAGGAGTTGCGAATATGCCAACATTAAAAAAAATTATTCTTGATGTCGAGAATAAAATTGGTGGTCCGCAGTGGTCCAATTGGGATAGTCCGCAGGATATTCTTGATGTGTATGCACCTTATGGAGTGGCGCTTGAAGAGGGTGCTGTTACCGAGCGATTTGTTGTGAGCGTGCTGGAGCGCGCCATTGAATCTAATGGAAAGACCTTGCCGAGTGATTGTGAGCTTTACGAGCACATGATTCTGGAAAGTCTGATAACATATAATGGAAGTGCTTACTGGCTTGATCAGCTTAATAAAAAATATTACGGAACTCCATAGTGCACAGCTAGTGAGTTACTCTTCCTGCTCAAAAATCTCTTCGATTGCCTGATGGATGCTGTCAACAATCATGCCGGCGGAGACTAGGCTGGCAACATTGCTGGCCAGGTCTCCGGCCCTGCCGTGAAACCATGCTGCGGCTGCAGCTGCGTTGACGGGGGAGGCCCCTTTGGCGGCCAAGGCAACAATCATACCGGATAGCACATCGCCCGATCCGGCCGTGGCAAGTGCCTCGGTGCCGCTGGTGTTGAGGAGTGTGGGCCCTTCAGCTCTCGTAATAACGGTTGGCGAGCCTTTTAGAAGAACCGTCACCTGGTGGAGGGCTGCAAAACTTTCGGCGCACCCGATCGGGTCGGCGGCGATCTCCTCGATTGGCCGTGCTGTGAGGCGGCTGAACTCTCCGTAATGCGGGGTGAGCACAACATCGTGGCATTGGCTCAGCGACTCCGCCGTTCCGATAACCGAAAGGGCGTAAAGGGCATCGGCATCAAGGATTAATTTTTTTGACGTAACGATGGAGTTTGACAGCAACTCCCGGACCAGTTCAATAGCGGTCTCGTCGCGACCAAGACCGCACCCGATAAGGATAGCATCAGCCCAGCGTGCATGTTCGGCAATGGTGGCAATATCTCTTCCAATCACAATGGCTTCCGGCACGGCAATGTGGATGACGGCGGCAAGCGAAATCGGTAAAGAGATGCAAACGTACCCTGCGCCTGTTTTCAGGGCGGCTTTGGCGGAGAGAATGGCTGCGCCTACCATTGAGCTCTGCCCGGTTTGCGATCCGGCAATGATCAGTACCTTGCCGTTGGTATGTTTTGCACTTGCTGATTCTCTCAGCAGGAAGTGTTCAGCGGCAAATTCACTATCGGTCAGCAGGCATGAAGAGGGTTCAACGAGAAAGCGGGGGATAGAGATTTCCGCTACATGCACCTCGCCGCAGCACTCTGGACCCTCGTTCAGATAGAATCCTCTTTTCAGGAAAGCCATTGTAACCGTTACATCCGCTCTGATGACCGGGGTAGCAGAGAACCCTGTGGTTGCATCAAGTCCTGAGGGAAGATCAATGGCAATGGTAAGGGCATTTGTCCGGTCACGGATTGTGTTGATGAGTTCTATACCATCGGAAAGTGGAGAGACAAGCGCCAGACCCGGTTCGTCCAAGCGAAGTCCGGTGCCTGTGATGGCGTCAATAAGTGCATTGTAGGAGGTTTCAGCGACAAAGGGCAACGCTTCATCATGGCTTTTGAAAATGCGCAGGCTTGTTTCATGTTTTTGGTAGGCTTCAAGAATGGTGAGACCTTCCCGATTGACCCCTTTCAGCAGCGATTCAGGGTAAAGGAGGACAAGATCGACCGAGGCCTGCATATTGAGCAGGTGGCGGGCAAGCACAAATCCGTCACCACCATTGTTTCCTTTTCCACAGACCACAAGAAAAGATGAGCCGGAAAAGGATTCCAGTTGCAGAGTTTCTCCAACAATTCGCAGACATTCACGACCGGCAAGCTCCATAAGGCGGGTTTCGCCAATATGGAGTTGCTCAATTGCCGCCTTGTCGGCCCTTTGCATCTCTTGCGCGGTTACAACTGACAGCATGATGGCTCCTTTTTTTCCTCAACGGGAGGGGTTAGAGTTCGTCAAGGTGCAGGGCGTGCTCAAGAGCATGATAGTACGCTCCTGCAAGTTCATCAATCGTGAAATGAAGTATCTCCTCGCCGTCCACTGCGATAAGGGCATCACGATCAACCACTTTTCCAATAACCCGGATCGGTACATGGTGCGCCATAGCCTCTTCAATCACTTCCTTGGCCATATCTGGCGAGATGCTCAGCACAACACGTCCCTGAGCTTCAGAAAAGAGCTGCTGCTGATTTGCGCAAGGGCTGCTGTTTGCGTTTTCGAGATCAACGCTGAATCCTAGAGGTGCTTCAGCATTCATGATAGCCTTTTCGGCAAGGGCTACAAAAAGCCCTCCATCGGAAATGTCATGGGCAGAATGGAGAAGTTTTTTTGATGCAAGTGCCACAAGCAGATCCTGGAGATTTTTTTCGTGTGCCAGATCGATTGATGGAGCGTTCTGGCCCGGTGTACCGTACTGCATGACAAGATATTCCGAAGCATCAAGCGTGAGTTCAGGATCTCCGAGCAGAAGAATCGCATCGCCTGCATTGGTGAATGTTGAGCCAACAAGATTGTCGATATCATCAAGCAGGCCGATCATGCCAATGGTCGGAGTAGGGTAGATGGCCGTGCGCAGGCCGCCAATAAATGTTTCGTTATAGAAGCTGACATTGCCGCCGGTTACCGGAGTATTGAAGGCTCTGCATGCTTCACCCATTCCCTGAACAGATGTTTTGAACTGGAAGTAAACCTCTGGTTTATAAGGATTGCCAAAATTGAGGCAGTTGGTAATCGCCAGTGGTTTTGCTCCTGAACAGGCGATATTTCTGGCACATTCAGCAACAGCAATTTTGCCGCCGGCCAAAGGGTTCAAATAGACATATCTGGCGTTGCAATCGGTTTTCATGGCCAGCCCTTTGCGTGTTCCCTTGATTCTGATAACAGCAGCATCGGTATGGCCTACGGGAGTTACGGTATTAGTTTGCACCATTGAGTCATACTGCCGATAGACCCATTGCTTGCTTGCAATATTGGGGCGTGAAAGCAATTCAAGACTGATTGCGCTGAAGTCAAGGCTGTTGTCGTTGACAAGCTGTGCTACTGGTGTTTCAGGCTTTTTTTCAATTGCTTCACGGATATAGACAGGGGCGCCTCCTCCAAGTACCAGCGTTTCTGCTGGAATTTCTGCAACAATCGCGCCATGCTGCGAAACCCTCAACATGTTGTCGCTTGTAACACGTCCGATAACGACGGCAAGAACATCCCATTTCCGATAGACCTCAATGATTTTCTCTTCAAATCCTTTCTCTGCAACGATAAGCATTCGTTCCTGTGACTCGGAGAGCATGATTTCGTAAGCGCTCATGCCAACTTCACGGATCGGGACAAGATCAAGATCAATCTCAATGCCGCCGGATCCGGTTTTTTCGATTCCTCTGGCGCTCATTTCGGAGGTGGAGCTGGTGATTCCGGCGGCACCCATATCCTGCAGGCCAACAACATAGCCTGTTGCAATTGCTTCAAGGGTAGCTTCAAGCAAAAGTTTTTCGGCAAAAGGGTCACCAACCTGTACGCTTGGGCGTTTATCTTCCGAGGCTTCACTGAGATCTTCCGAAGCGAAAGTTGCTCCGTGGATGCCGTCCCTGCCTGTCGAAGAGCCGACGATCAGCACAGGGTTGCCTTCACCGAGGGCGGTTGCGCTGACGGTTTTATGGTGTTCAACAATGCCGACGGACATGGCATTGACCAGAGGATTTCCTGTATAGCCCTCTTCAAAATAAATTTCACCGCCAACGGTAGGAACACCGAATGAGTTGCCGTAATCACCTATACCACGAACAACACCATCAACCAGATAACGGACTCGGGGGTCTTTGGGCGAGCCGAAACGGAGCGAGTTGAGTGAGGCCACCGGGCGTGCACCCATTGTGAAAATATCGCGATGAATACCGCCAACTCCAGTAGCTGCTCCCTGGTAGGGTTCAACCGCAGATGGGTGGTTGTGCGACTCGATCTTGAAGGCTACCGCAAGGTTGTCGCCGATATCGACCAGGCCCGCGTTTTCTTCGCCAGCACTGGTCAAGAGAGCCCCGCCATCGCGGGGAAGGGTCTTGAGCACTGCTATGGAATTTTTATAGCTGCAGTGTTCCGACCACATGACGGAAAAAATTCCCAACTCCGTAAACGAGGGCACTCTTCCGAGAATGGCACATATCTTACCGTACTCTTCACTATTCAGTCCGTGTTCTGCAGCAAGGGCAAGGGTGACTTCAACTTCCGTATGTTTCATAGCTCAATTCGGTGGTTCATTCAAGTTATCATGATGATTCAAGACTGCTGGCCGCAACAGGTTTTATATTTTTTTCCGCTTCCGCAAGGGCAGTCGTCATTGCGGCCAGGCCTTTTTTCAGCTATGATTGGCTGCTGAACTTTCTCTTCACCCTTTTCTTCACCGTCCTCATTGACGATGTTATAGAAACTGTCGATGGTTTGATGCTGTGCGACGAGCCGTTCCTGCTTGACCGCTGCTTTTCGCTGTTGTTCTTCCATCTCACGGGCTTCATCCGGATTAACAGGGAAGAGCTTGAAGGCAAGCGAGAGGGTTTCGAGCTCGATGTCATGCAAAAGATCAATGAAGAGACGGAACGCCTCCTGTTTGTACTCGAGCAGGGGATCTTTCTGGCCATAAGCGCGCAGATTGATTCCTTCACGCAGAGAGTCTATCTCGCGGAGATGCTCTCTCCAGCGGAGGTCAATAACACTGAGCACAGCATATTTTTCAATCTGTTGCATAATCTCTTTCGGAACAGCCGCCTCTTTTCTGCGGTAAAAAGCGAGAGCTGTCTGGTAGAGCTTTTCAGCGGTGGTGTCAATGCCTTCGCGCTCAAAGCTCTCCCGTTCAGGTTTGAACTCAATGGAGAGATCGCGCATAAGCTCCTCTTCAATGCCCTCAACGTCGAGTTGCTTGTGGTACTTTTTGATCACCTGCTGGCTGAAATCCTTGAGCAAATCAAGAATATCACTCGTCAGGCGTTCCTTGAGCAAGCCGTTGCGGCGACGAGAATAGATAACCTCGCGCTGCTGACTCAAAACATCGTCATATTCGAGCAGGCGCTTACGGATTGCAAAGTTCTGCTCCTCGACTTTTTTCTGTGCGCGCTCGATTGATTTGGTGATCATGGAGTGCTCAATCACGTCGCCCTCCTCATGGCCAAGGCGATCCATAATCGAGATAACCCGGTCGGAGCCGAACAAGCGCATCAGCTCATCTTCGAGTGAGACAAAAAAGACCGATTCACCCGGATCACCCTGCCGACCGGCACGTCCGCGGAGCTGGCGGTCGATGCGACGTGATTCATGGCGTTCGGAACCAAGAATATAGAGCCCTCCCAGTTCACGCACACCTTCACCCAGCTTAATATCTGTTCCTCGTCCAGCCATGTTTGTGGCAATGGTAACCGCATTTTTCTGACCCGCTTCGGCAACAATTTCCGCTTCACGATCGTTTTGTTTGGCGTTTAGCACATTGTGAACAATTTTTCTGGCACGAAGCATTCGTGAAAGGGTTTCCGATACCTCCACACTTGTTGTGCCGACAAGCACAGGTTGCCCCTTTTTCTGGAGCTCCTCAACCTTCAGAACAATGGCGTTATATTTTTCCCGACGGGTTTTATAGACAAGGTCGTCCATGTCTTTACGGACAATATTGGCATTGGTTGGAATGACGACAACATCAAGCTTGTAGATTTCATAAAACTCTGAAGCCTCGGTTTCAGCAGTACCGGTCATACCGGCGAGCTTTTTATAGAGACGGAAAAAGTTCTGGATGGTGATGGTCGCCATGGTCTGCGTTTCACCTTCGATCTTGACATTCTCCTTGGCTTCGATGGCCTGATGCAATCCGTCGCTGTAACGGCGTCCGGGAAGGATGCGTCCGGTAAACTCATCGACAATCATGACCTGCCCGTTCTGTACCACATATTCATCATCACGCTCGAACAGGGAGTAGGCTTTCAGCAATTGACTGATATTGTGGAGCCGTTCTGAACGCTCGGCAAAAAGGCGGTAGACCTCATCTTTTTTCAGAATTTTGTCATCAACACCAACCGATGCATCACTCTCAATGACAGCGACTTCAGAACCGACATCGGGCAGCATAAAGATATCACTGTCCTGATGACTGAGCTTGCTGAGAAATTCGCGCCCCTTGTCGGTCAAATCAATTGTTCCACCTTTTTCGTCAACGGCAAAAAAGAGTTCATCATCAACCTCCTGCATCCTACTTGAATTGTCTTTAAGGTATTCATTCTCGGTACCTTGTACCAGTTTTGCCACACCTGCCTGAGAGAGCATCTTGATATAACGGGTGTTTTTTGGCTGTCCCCGTTTGACGCGAAGCAGTGCAAGACCGGCATCCAGATCACCAGGTTTGGTTTTAATGAGTTTTTCAGCCTCACCTAGATATCCTGCTACAAGCTGCTGCTGGGATCTTACCAATAGCTCAATCCAGGGTTTGATATCCTGGAATTTGCTGTTGTCGGCATTCGGTACAGGCCCTGAAATGATCAGTGGGGTTCTGGCTTCATCAATCAGCACGCTATCGACCTCATCAACGATGGCGTAGTAGAAGTTCCGCTGCACCATCTCTTCCGGTGTTCCGGCCATATTGTCGCGCAGATAATCAAAGCCGAATTCGTTGTTCGTGCCGTAGGTGATATCGCAGGCGTACTGCTCCCGTCGTTCTTCGGGCCTCATGGTGTTGAGAATAACGCCTACCGAAAGATGGTGAAAGGCAAAAACAGGGTTCATCCACTCTTTATCTCTTTGAGCAAGGTAATCATTGACCGTGACCACATGCACCCCTCTGCCGGTCAATGCATTGAGAAATACCGGTAACGTTGACACAAGAGTTTTTCCTTCACCGGTTGCCATTTCGGAGATTTTGCCCGAATGGAGCACAATCCCGCCAATTAGCTGCACGTCGTAAGGCACCATGTCCCAAACCATCTTTCTGCCCATCACCAGGTAGTTATGGCCTTTAAGGCGCACACAGGTTTCTTTTACAAGGGCAAATGTTTCACCAAGGATCTCCTCAAGAATGGAAGCGGTAGCCTTTTCATATTCTTCTGTCAGGATATCAATACGGGCATTAATATTGTCCGCTTCTTCAAGGTTGATATCCGGGTTGTCAAGTTTCAGTGAGAGCGATTTTTTCTCCAGCTCAATAGGCTCAAGAGTTGTCCGGACTCTCTGTTTCAGCACAAGCCCTCGTTCTCTCAACTGGTCGTCACTGAGCGATGCCATGGTAACCTGCAGTTCGTTAATGCTGCTGATTAAAGGCTGGATTTTTTTGACGTCCTTTTCGTGTTTGGAGCCGAAGATCTTTTCAAAAATTTTCAACATGTACAGGCCTTTATGCTCTCTAAGGGTTCAGATAGATTTTTTATATGGAAAAAGAAGGCTTTTTGCCCTCTATTTATTCCGCTATGTCCAATTGATGCTCAAGGTATTGAATTAGACAGTGAGAAAAAAGCGGTATGCTTTGAAAAAAACAGCGTAGGGCAGTATGCATGCCTCACGCGTATCCATCAACGATGGTAGAAAGCTTTTATCATCATGGCTTTTTGGCGGCAAGTTCAGCAAAAAACTCCTTCAGATGACGGGTACCATAAGCCGGTGCAATATGGTCGAATTTGAGAGCTTCAACGGCAAAGGAGAGGAGGTCGGCCAAATTGCGGTTAAAAAGCCCTGTAACCATGAGTCCGCCTTCTGCAAGCCACAAGGGAAGAGAAGTTATCCAAGGAGCTTTACCGCAAGCATTGAACGCCAGCTCCATAACCTCTCTGAAGGTATAGATATCCGGGCCGCCAACGGCAATTTCCCGACTTTCTCCATCTACTGCATCGACACAGACTTTAGCAAGGTCAGCACCATGAATCGGATTGATTTTTACTTTACCTTCGCCAACCATGAAAATGTGGCCACTTTGAGCCATCGAGAAAAATCGACCCATATCTGAGAAGTATCCGTTTGGGCGTATGACGGCCCAGGAGAGTCCGGATTTTTTGAGATCGGCAACAAAGAGTTCATGTGCCTTGATAGAGAGTACCTCAGCCATTTTGTCCTCATTGAAGACCGATACATAGATAAAGCGTGAGATCTTTTCAGCAAGAGCCTGTTCAAGGATGCGTTTATTGCCAAGGTAATCGACATCATAGCTGGTGTATTGCGGATGTGGTGAAGTCAGGCCAAGTGCGGAAAAAACGATATCGATATCCTTGCACACCCCGTTTAAGCTTTCGGGTGAGGTAACATCGCCGGTAACAATTTCATCAATAAGGTCATAAACGGCCGGTTCTCCGTGTGGACCGGCTGTTTTGAGCTTTTCCGGATTTCTTACCATCGCACGGACAAAATAACCCCGTCCTTTGAACTCGTTAACAGCGTATCTGCCGAGATAGCCGGATGCACCGGCAACCAGAACTTTTTTTATGACCGTCATGGACAATTATAGATTTAAAATGAATGAAGTTTTTTTATCTCCTTGCGCCAGCAATGGAAGAGAATATGTCCTGCGTACCCTGCGAGATCCGGATTTAAAATAGTGCGAACCTCACCGTCAAGAGCAAGATAACTTCTTGGGCTCAAAGAGCGAAGCGCTGTTGAGCTGTTGAACCATTTTCCGAGGTATTGTTTGACATGGGTGTCGATTGGGAATGCATCAAATCGTCCGAGACCAAAAAGGGCGATGCAATCAGCAATTTTATAACCGATGCCGTCATTCAGGCAAAGCATGCTGCGCAGTTCTGAGAGGGGGAGCTGCCGGTTACAAAGATATTCAAGGTCGATTCGTCCTTCAACGACTCCTTGAGATACCTGTATAATATTGCGCGCCCTGAGCCGGTTATTGTTGGTGCAACTGCTGAGCGTGATAAGATCGGCACCGGCAAGTCGTTCAGGAGAAGGAAAGTGATGCAGGATGATCTCCCGACCCAAAAATGAAACACTCCTCTTTTCACCATAGTTTTGCACAAGCATTGCAACTTGTTTTCTGATCAGTTGCATTCCTACCCCTTGGGCGCACATGAAAGAAATCATGGTTTCAAACGGATCCTGCCTCATGATCCGAACAGATAAATAGTTACCAAGCAGTCTCCATATATCTGGATATAATCGAGAAAAACTCTCTGGAAAAACAGAATAAGTATTGATTTCAAGTGTAAAATAATGATGAATAAAATCGTATAAACTTAATCCTCCGATTGATTTCTCATCTGAATAAACATCGAGCTCATATTCTGATATTTGATTTATGATAATAGGTGTCGAATTTATTATTGAGAAGTGATAATCACCCAAGATGTTACTATTATTCCACAAAAAAGTTTGACCGCTGTACAAAGTTCCCTTGACATTAATCCGGTTTTTAGTTATAATTTTCTCATGATACATCAGAGCTTAATTTTTTGGTTTTTATTGAAAATAACTACCATATTGAGACTTAATAAGATTTATGTCTTAAATGCTTATAAATCGTTTTTATGAAAGAACATAAGATTTGTTACATAAAAAAACTTTATGTTCTTTTGGTTGGTGTTTATTGTGTTTTAATCTGTATGTATTTTTTTTAAAAATCACATCTATTTGTTTTAATTGTGTTGTTATGTTGCTATTCTGTATTGATTGTGTGTAAGTAACCTTTTAAAGGTATGAAATTTCTTGTATTTTAGTTTAATATTTTATTATTTGTATGTTTTCCGTTTATTTTCCTTTTATAGGGGATTTTTGAGATTTGATGCATATTATTTACTGTTTAGTTGTGAGTTGATGGTTATTTTTTTTTATAGTAACTATTATTTATTCTTAATTGTAAGATATTTGGTTTATTGATTTTAAGCTAAGATAATATCTCAAAGCAATATTGTTAATCGCTTTGTAATCCATTAAGCTGAAGACTGTTTTGGCAGTCCGCTTAATGGATCATTGATTAAAATGCTTTGTTCTCAGGATTGTGAGATATCGAAAAAGTGGCAGAGAGAAGAGTGTGGAGCGGCTTCAGACTGTATAAGCTCGAAGGTGAGATTATGTGCTGCCGGGGTAAACAGGGAGATGACGGCAGCTTCTGCGACGTCACTTCGATCGATAATTCCTGTAGTAATTCTGTCCCCGGTATCAAAAATCAGTGTGTGCATCATCGGAGGACCATCAATCAGGCCGCCAGGCCGGAGGATAGTGTATGAATACCCCTCATCTGAGTAAAGTCTGCGAACCTCATTTTCACCTTCCAGTTTCATGGTAAGGACCTTACCATATTTATTCATAGGGTGATCTGGATTGGTCACAGCAAGAGAGCTTACAAGAATAAAGTGTTTAATACCATGCTCTTTGGCAAGTTTTGCTAATCTTATTACGCCGTCACGATCGATGGCTGAAGGAGGCGGGGCTTCAGGATCGGTTACATTGCCTCCTATCGTGCAGATCACGGCATCAGCATGACTCAACGCAGCCTTGATTTCTTCAGGATTTTCGATTGAGCCAATGGTCAGTTTATCGACAACTTCAGGACCGAAAAGCTCAAGTGCTTTCGCACCAGACCTTACAAAAAGATGGTAAGCAATGTGATGGTTTTGCAGGCGTTTGACCACCCATTCTCCTGTTCTGCCGGTGGCACCGACAACCAGAACTGTTCCGTAAAATGATTGCATGGTCGGTTTAGGTTTGCGTTTTTTCAAGGGTGCCGGGGAGGCGTGACATGTTGGCCGCTCAAGGTGCCAACATGTCGCGGTATAAGTGTTTAGTTGAAGAGTGAGAATTTGACATTGCAAACCATGGTCAAGTCAACCAGCGCGTGCAGGAAGATGACGCTTCTGATGTCGCGATACCAGAAAAAACTGAGGGCCCAACTGCCAGCAATCAACAGTTGAATTGGCATGAAAAAGGGTTTGTAGAGGCTTGTTTGTACGACATGTTCCGGCAAAATATTTATCCAGAAGAGGCCGTGAATAAGGCCGCTGTAAATGATAAAAAAGAGAAAGCCCGTTACAAAGAGAGCCCAGGAGTTTTGTGTGACTTGCCCAACAAGAGTGGTGCCAAGACGAAAAACAGCATAGAACATGAAGGTTTCGGCAATGCCGTTGCCGATACTGAATACCAGTACGGTCAGCCAATCGAGTGCTCGTCCACCATCGGTGGTGGAGTGAGTATAGACCCAGGCGTTGATTGCAACAACGATGAGTGAGGCAACCAGCAGGGTGATTCTTTTTTTGTCGAATTCGCGGTTGAACGCAAGAATATCTTTCCAGAAAAAGATGATGCCAACCAGAAATGCAAACGCCCAGTAGGCATAAATCATCATTGGTACCGATAGTTCCATGTGAAGAAGGGTATAAAGGTTAATGAATTAACAAACGGTTTCTTTGTTGCTTGTCAATGCTTCCGCATGATAGGAGCTTCGGACGAAAGGTCCGGATTGGACATGCTGGAAGCCTGCTGATTCAGCAATTTTCCGGTACCGGTCAAACTCATCCGGCGTAATGTAGCGTTCGACCGGCAGGTGCAAGGCGGAGGGCTGCAGATACTGGCCGATCGTCAACATGTCGCATCCATGATCGATAAGGTCCTTGAGCGAGATCGAAACCTCATCAGCAGTTTCACCCATACCTACCATCAATCCTGACTTAGTGGTAAGGCCGTGTTTTTGCTTTGCCCGCTGTAACAGCCTGAGTGACGATGTGTAGTCTGCCTGCGGGCGCACATTTTTGTATAATGAAGGTACCGTTTCAATATTATGGTTCAGCACTTCGGGAGCCTCCCTCATAACGACATCCATAGCGCTCTCATTACCCTGAAAATCAGGAATAAGGCATTCGATCGTTACCGAAGGAGTGAGGGAGCGGATGGCACGAATGGTCTCAACCCAGTACTCTGCACCTCCGTCATAGAGGTCGTCACGGGTCACACTGGTCAAAACAGCGTGCTTTAGACGCATTGATTGAACCGCCAAGGCTATCTTTTCAGGTTCAAGAGGATCAGGGGCAGGCGGTTTTGCAGCCTTGCCAACGGCGCAGAACCGGCAGCTCCGGGTGCAGACATTGCCGAGAAGAAGAAAGGTTGCCGTGCCGCGTGACCAGCATTCATGAAGGTTCGGGCACATTGCCGACCGGCAGACCGTATGCAGGCTGTGACGGTTAAGCAGTTGCTTTGTCGCAGCAAACGATGCACCGGAGGTCAATCTTATTTTCAGCCAATCCGGTTTTTTTCCGGGTCCATGTTCCATCAAGGTGTACTGCGTGAGAGTTAATGATTCGAGAAAAACAATATAGCTAATCAGGAAGTACTTTCAGGTCGAATAATCAATGCTCTGAGGCTTTGCTTTTGACTGTATTCGATGAAAATGGAGCAGCAGCGGAAGCCGGCAGGGTAAGAGTAAGAAAAAAGTCCATCTCATACCGGGATGTGATGGACTTGTAGGACAATGCATAATAAGAAGTTTGTGATTATCCGCCTACCTCCTCCTTCAAGACTTTCCCGGGTTTAAACTTGACAACTTTTTTTGCAGCAATCGTGATCGTTGCTCCGGTCAGAGGGTTGCGTCCTTCACGTTCAGCTCTGTCAACAACGGTAAACGTACCGAATCCAGTAAGGGGAACATCAACACCATTTTTCAAAGACTCTGAAACAATACTGATAAAAGCTTTGACAGCCCGATCGGCGTCTACTTTGCTCAGTTTTGCCTGATCGGCAATTTTTTCTACTAAAGCGGCTTTTGACATAGGGTAAATAATTTATGTTGTCGAAGAAAGAGTGTTAATGTAAATGGATACTGCGACACGGAGTAAATAGTTGTACCGCTCACTCTAAGCCCACCGTTAAAAATAAGTGATAATATTTTGCCATAGTCAAACTATACAAGCAGATGAGGTTATCTGTTTGTATGCTAGTTATCTGTTTGCATAAGCCCTGCTCTTGGCCTTCTTTTTAATAAAACACAATATTTTTAAGTTTCGCAAGTTTATAAGCCCCTTGGGCGTCCCATGAGAATCTATACAAAAAATACTCTGGCCATTGCCCCGATAAGAGGGAATGCAAGAGAGTTTGAACACTTTACGCAAATAATGCGTTTAAATGTCAGAAAAGTAAAAGTGATCAATGAACAGGCTTCGATTGCGGTCAATGTTTACGGCAATCAAGGTAATAAAACAGGGTAACTGATAATGACAGAACAGCAATTTGTTGTAAAAGTAGCCAATTTGGCTGTTGATATTGATCGACTTATTACTGAAAAAGCCAACGAATTGGTAATATCAAGAGCAATCAAGTTTGAGGAATTTAATAATGATTACTATCTGCCTAAGTTGTTTATGGTTGCGATTAGCAAAAACATCGGAAGGCAATACCAATCCCAACCACCAAACAATGTGAAAATCGAGAACGATATCATTAGCAGCATTTACTCGGTGATTAGCCCATATAGCAGAACATGAGTTGACAGCGTGCCTCTCGTATATGAATTACATCTTTTGTGCTATCTTTTCAAGACAACATGAACCTGACTTGAGCGATCAGGCATAGAAAAAGCTATTCGCGATAAATACGCTTTAAAGAACATTAAATACAACATTATTGAGTGTTTTGGTTCAGCGTGAATTGGAGAATTCAGTTGTATGAGTTAGTCTACAACAACAGAGACATTTCTCCATTTCCAGTTGATGCAAAACAAATCAAGTTTCAGATTTTGTTTTTACTGGAGCATTACTAATAATTCTGCTATTATAAATCGATCCGGGATTTACTCGATTTTAGAAATGGGGGGCATGGGGGGTGCTGCTGTCTTACCTCAGGATGGAGTAAATTTGTGTTATATTGCGTCTCAATCAAGAGCAACAAACCTCTTTAACAGAATGACAAGAGCAATGAACAAACCAGTCGTTTGTATGCTGGCGCTTCTCTCTCTCTCCGCTGGTGCATTTGTGACAGGTTGCAGCCCGACGGTGAAAATTGAAGCCCCCGACAAACCTATTGTCATCAACATGAACATCAGGATTGATCACGAAATCCGGATCAAGGTCGACCGTGAACTCGACTCCCTGCTCGACACAAAAAAAGGCTTATTTTAACCTGGAGGAACGGAACAATGAGAACCATTCGAACCATAGTGTCAAAAGCGGCACTGGTCATGATGCTGATGATGGGTATGGCTGCAACGGCCTTTGCGCTTGATCTGCAAACCGCGCGTTCAAGAGGACTTGCCGGAGAAGTTGACAACGGCCTTCTTGCCATTCCTCCCGGAGCAGCCAGTGAAGCTCAGCCACTGATTGAAACTATCAATAACTCCCGTCGTGCAGAGTATGCAAGCGTTGCGGCTAAGAACAACCTGACGCTTGAGGTGGTTGGGGGGATGATGTTCCAGAAAATCTATACCCGTCTTCCGGCAGGAACATGGGTGCAGATTGAGGGGAAATGGACAAAGAAG
>CAIPKT010000201.1 GCA_903865705.1 uncultured Chlorobiaceae bacterium | reverse complement strand
TATCGGATGCGGCAGTTTTATGACGCGTACGCTGGCAATGAAATTGTGTCGCCACTGGTGACACAATTAGGCTGGTCGCGAAACAGATTTCATTACCAAAACGACTGCGCCGGGAAACTTCGACTTCCGGGCATTCCTTAATCGTGCAATGCTGATTGCTGAAAGAGCAAAGAAAAACAAGAACATGTAAAGAAAACAACCATTTTCTTTACATGTGAACAATCTCGTAGATAAAAAACAACCATATTTTTACACCGGTAACCAGCCATGTCCTATAACATACCCATGTTACCACTTGCGATTGAACTGGAAACGGTTCCTGTGCTTAAAAAAGCCGCATCGGCACACCGTTATTTGGCGGAATTAAAAGGGATGTCACGCTCTATTCCCAATCAGCCAATTTTAGTGAACACCCTCTCGCTTCAGGAAGCCAAAGACAGTTTCGCAATTGAAAATATCATCAGCACACACGACGAACTGTTTCGTGAAGAACTTTTTCCGGAGGATGCCTCTGCCAAAGAGGTGAAAAACTACGTTACCGCCCTGAAGAGAGGTTTTGATCTCGTACAACAATCCTCTCTGCTTACCAATAATCACATCCTTACCATTCAGGAAGCCCTGGAAAACAATAGAGCAGGGTTCCGCAAGCTGCCGGGGACAGAGTTGTCTAAAACAACTTTAAGAGCAAAAGAAATTGCCATTCTGAAGTGGAATATGTACTACTCTAAGGTGACTTGTGATTGAATCTATCCTTCCCAATGCTCATAGCCCCTGAGATTAGAAAAGTCTCGCTTGTAACCACGCTTTTTAGGGGACTCTTTCAGTTCTTCTTTTTCCGTTATCGTAATCTCACTCAGTGGAAATGAATAACCTTCAGCAGCTATGAATGCTTCAAAACGATACCGTAACTGCTCATCAGATTTTAGTTGATCAATGAATCTTTTTACGTGTTCTAATGCCATCATACACCTCATTAAGATTATCTGTTAATAAAATCACTCGCTATCAAGTAGTATATATGAAATAAAATGATTGTATCGTAGTAATAAAGCAAGATATAGTGACCAAGACTAAACTTTTTTGCATTGGGGGGGATGCTGAAGATATCAAGCTTACAGCACGGCCTGTTCATTTATCTTGGGTGGACACGGTGATGACGCTACCATTATTACACTCTCAACGTAACTGTCCTATCCTTAAAGGATTATTAAGGAAAATTAATAGATAAAAAAAGCAGGTGGTGGTTTATTGGTCTGGTGGAAGGGTGCCTCTGTCTGCACGGCTAACCGGATCAGATGCCGTGCAGATATCGAGCGATGGTTCAGTTTGGTGGTCCCTTGCCCGCTCAGTCATGCTTTTTGCCGGTGCAGAAGAGCAAAAAGCCTGCCTTCGCTGTTCAGCAGTGTAGCGGCGCTTTGGCGGCTGCCTTGAAGCGGCAGGGGAGGCCCGGCATTGCAAGACGCAAAAGGCCAGCTGGTGCGGACAGTGCAACGGAGGCCGTCAAGTACTTTGAGCAGCGAGGTTTTTGCACTGTCCACCCCATGAGAAGCAGCATTAAAGCGCACTGCAGACATTCTGAAGCGGGTCACTTCATGGAGCGGCATACAGATTTTTGCGTGTAAAAAGTCAGCGAAAGGTATCTCGTCGGGCAGCGGAGCGGTGAGCGGGTGAGAATAAGGCTTCGTAAAAATACACCTTGTATAACCCCATAAAATATTATAAATACAAACATAAATTGCTTTGATTTTTCATGTTATTCGTGACCCTTGGCTAAAAATGAAAGCAAAGCATAATCGAGACATTATTTCTGCGGTGGTACCTTTTGAGCCAGCAAACTTTGTGCTGATCCCCGGCGGCCAGTTTACGATGGGGAACACTGAGGGTGAGGATCATCACCAGAACGGTGAGATCGATCACCAGGTGCAGGTGAGCAACTTTTCCATCAGCAAATATGCTGTTACCGTTGCCGAATACAGGAGATTTGTTGACGCATCCGGGTACCAGACCGATTTCGAAAAAGATCGTTGCAGCCAGAGCATTACCAATGTTGAACTGAAAGCATCGGACCGAGAAACCTTACATCGTAAAGTATCGGGCAGAGTGCGACTTCAGAGTAAAGAGAACTATCCGGTTGTGCAGGTGTCCTGGCATGACGCCGTAGCCTACAGCGAATGGCTCTCAACAAAAACCGGGAAACAGTTCCGCCTACCAACAGAAGCTGAGCGTGAATATGCCTGCCAGAACCCGATACCCAGTACCCAGTACCCAATACCCAGTACCCAATACCCAATACCCAATACCCAATACCCAATACCCAATACCCAATACTGTTAAAAACATACCGATTCAAAAGGCAAACTTCGTCATCGAGAAAAAGCCGAAGAGGAGCGGAACTGTTCCAGTTGACAGTTTCCTTCCCAATGAGTGGGGATTGTATAACATGCACGGCAATGTCTTTGAGTGGTGTAGCGACTGGTACGACGGACAATACTATGACGAGTGTAACACGCAAGGCACGGTTATAAATCCCACTGGGCCAGCAATCGGATTTTGCCGAGTGATTCGTGGCTGCAGTTGGCGCAGCTTCGCATTGCGCAGTCGGTCGACTGATCGATACGGCAGCACCCCCGACTTCCATTACAGCACCCTTGGCTTCCGCATGGTATTCGACAAGTAGTCAGTTGGTAACTGAATGCTCATGACAACCAAAGTCACTCCACAATAGCGCCCCTCCACCACATCCTTTTTCAGGAAGAAGATGGGGATAGCTATGTAAGGAGTCTGCTGGAAGCTGCGAGGATATGATTGAATTGCAAGGCCGATGTTCACGTTTCCGGAATATCTCACGAGGTTTCAGAGCCGCCGAAGGTTCATGTTCAAGCTCTCTGGACATCTTGGGATGATGTTGGACTGTCACTTGGCGGAGAGGGTGGGATTCGAACCCACGGTACACTTACGCGTACAACGGTTTTCGAGACCGTCACATTCAACCACTCTGCCACCTCTCCAAATGATTCTTATATAACAAGATACCAATTCTTGCTGTTTGTGTTTTCCTTTCTGTTTACTAATTCTGATTACTAAATCAGGAAAAAAGAAAATACGGCTGAATTGTTATTTTGAGCCTCATTATAAAACTTTCATGCATATTTCCATAGCGTTTTATTTTCCGGTTTGCATCTACCCCGGGAGCTTCTTTTTGATGCCATAAGAAAAATGTGTAACATATTTTCCAGTTTAAAGGGAATGGGTCATAACCGGTGGGAATTATGGAAAATGAAAAAAGTAATGTCATCGTTATCGGTGGCGGCATTCTCGGCCTGTCAACTGCCCTCAATATTCTGCAATCCCGACCATTTACACGCCTGACCCTCATCGAAAAAGAGAGCACTCTTGCTCTGCACCAGACAGGACATAACAGCGGAGTTATACACTCAGGTCTTTATTACAAGCCGGGTTCTCTTAAAGCAATCAACTGCCGCGAAGGTTACCGGCAACTGCTCAATTTTTGCCAGGAGGAATCGATTCCTCACGAGATATGCGGTAAAATCGTTGTCGCAACGAGCAAAGAAGAACTTCCCGGGTTGTTGGAATTGCATCGCAGGGGAGTCGCAAACGGATTGCAGAATCTTCGGTTTTTGAATCCCGACGAAATCCTTGAAAGGGAACCTCACTGCAAAGGTATTCAAGGCCTTTTGGTCCCACAGGCTGGCATTGTTGACTACACCGTGGTAGCCCAAAAATATGCTGAAAAGCTTCTTGCCCTGGGTGGCGAAATTGTCCTTAATGAGCAAGTCGTCACTCTTCAGCAAAAAGGCAATCAGGTAGAGGTTATTGGTCAATCCCGTACCTGGCAGGCCGATGCGGTTGTCACCTGCGCCGGTCTCCAGTCTGATCGCTTGACCCGTAAGACCGAACCAACCCTCCCGCTCAGCATTCTCCCATTTCGCGGTGAATACTATCAGCTCAAACCCTCAGCCCCCAGGCTGGTCAATCACCTGATTTATCCCGTACCCGATCCCGCGTTTCCCTTTCTCGGAGTCCACTTCACTCGTATGATTGGTGGTGGTGTCGAGTGCGGCCCCAACGCCGTCTTTGCTTTTGGTCGCGAAGCCTATAAAAAAACAGATTTCAATATTCAGGATACATGGGAATCACTCATTTGGCCCGGTTTTCGTAAAGTAGCCGTCAAACACTGGCGTGCCGCAATAGGGGAGTACCACCGCTCATTCAGCAAGCCGGCTTTTGTCTCCGCATTGCAAAAACTCATTCCGGAGATAAAAGCAGAGCATCTTGAACCTGGCGGTGCCGGCATTCGCGCGCAGGCATGTGACCGGGAAGGTAACCTTCTCGATGACTTTGACTTCAGAGTCAACAAAAACATCATCCACGTCTGCAACGCCCCATCCCCGGCAGCTACTGCTTCCCTCTCCATCGGCCGCATCATAGCGGGTAAAGTACTTCCTGTTCTGCTAGAATAAACCCTTCGCCGGGAATAATTCCCAGTTTTCTTCCCTTCGGGTCACCATCCCCCTCTGTGTTACCCAGAGCAGCAGGGGAAGGGAGCAGTTTTATCGTAAGAAGTAATAAAAGATTGATATTACGAAAATACTTGATGAAAAAAATAGGATTTAATAAGGGATTTGGTCTTATTTGTTTATAAAAGACAAAATCTACCCACTATCCAGTGCTTTGAGAAGTTTATGCCTGAACGTCTAACAATTCTGCTGGTTGATGATGAATATGCGATTCTTCGATTATGCGTGAGCGTCCTTGAAAACGTGGGTTATCGGGTCTTGTCAGCATCATCTCCATTTGAGGCAATACAGATTGCAGAGACGTATAATGGCCACATACATCTTCTTCTGACGGACGTCAGGATGCCTTATATGAACGGAAAGCAATTAAGTGATAAATTGTCTTCCCACCGGCAAAATTTGCGTACCCTTTTTATGTCTGGATATTCTGCTGAGATTTTATCAGCGGATGGGATTAATGCTGATGTATGTAATTTTATTCATAAACCATTTTCCTTGAAGGCACTGGTAGGTACGGTGGAGATATTGTTAAAGAATAATCCTCATGAGTACCAATCGGATACCCTTCGGTGACCGTCTTGAGCAATGATTATTATGAATGCTTGAAACGGAATATTATGAAACGGGATGTCAGCAAGTTGATGACCATGCCGGCAATACTGCCAGCGGCTACACCTAAAACGGGTTGCTGTGCGACTGCTGCATAGCTTGAAATGAGGAACGCATAGATCGCATAATTAACGCTTCCGCCTATTGACATCATGGCAAGGTAGAAGCCGAATTCCTTGATGGTAGAATGGCCGGATTTACGGTTGCGGAAGGTGATTGCCCGATTAAACAACCAGGTCGCTTGCGCGGCGCATAAGAATGAAATCAGGCGGGCGCTGTAGACACCCATAAGATCTTTAAGGAGATACAGAACGGTTGTATCAACAATGAAGCCCACAACGCCCGCAACTCCAAACAAGAAGAATTGGGCATAAAACCTCTTGGTTTTTTCTTTAAGCATCGTCAATAATTGCTGGTCTGGCGGTTGGTATTCATTATGAGCGTTTTTGGCTGAATAAAGGGATCGCCAGGTATGCAAGTCGCTTCATTTCATGGCGGCCGCGTGTAACGTTATCCAGAATAAGGCCGCACATAAATGAAAGAAGCGCACAAATCATTATAGCGGCAGAAAGGAAGGCTGTGGGGAAGCGCGGAACCAGCCCTGTATGATAGTACTCGGCAATGATCGGGATTGAGATGAATACAGAAATAAACGCCATCAACGTCGCGCATAATCCGTAAAATGAGAATGGGCGTTCAGACACATAAAGGCGAAAAATGGTCTTGAGTATGCGCCATCCGTCACGATAAGTGGATAATTTGCTTTCAGATCCTTCAGGTCGGGCTCCGTATGGAGTCATGACCTCACCGTATGGCATACGCAGTTCCAGCGCATGAACGGTCAACTCGGTCTCAATTTCAAAGCCTTCTGACAAGGCGGGAAACGATTTTGCGTACCGTCTCGAAAAGGCTCTATACCCTGACAGCATATCAGTGAATCCGCCGCCAAATATCAGCAAGGCGCTTTGCGTGAGCATCCAGTTGCCCCATTGGTGCCCTTTTCTATAGGCGGCCCCGGCGACCTCTTGCTGTGTCTGACGACAGCCAACGACCATGTCAAGGCGTTCATCGATCAGCTTGTCTACCAACTTGGTGACCGATAAAGCATCATACGTGGCGTCACCGTCTACCATCACAAAAATATCTGCTTCAACATCAGCAAACATTCGTCGGACAACGTTGCCTTTCCCCCGGAGCGGAACGTTGATGACGTTGGCATTTTCAGCTCTTGCCACATCTGCCGTATGGTCGGTTGAATGGTTATCGAAGATGAAAATGTCAATCCCGGGCATTGCCTCGCGGAAGCCACAAATCACTTGGGCGATTGCCGTCTCTTCGTTATAACAAGGTACAACAAGTGCTATTTTCAGGCCTTGATAAGACATAAATTTCTTTCGTTTGCAATAATGTTGCGTAAGCTCTAAAAATCCAGCACACCCTGATGGGCCAACAGAATAAAACCGCCTCTAAACCGGATCAATACTGGATCAATGACGGGAGTCAGTGCGAAGCTACGTGTTCGAACAATACTGTATCGGAAACTGGCTCATGCTGCAAGAGGCGAACGCTGTATTTTGTAATTAAGCCTTGATCCTGTGTATAACCGTAGTAAATGTCGGCCAGACCGTCGAGTCCGTCCCGATTGAGCGGCAGAAGCGATGATTCCAGTCCCATGGTGTGCCTGTAAAAGTTTGTGCTGGGTTCAAAAACCCAGTTGACGCGCATGTGCAGTGGCACCAAAGGCTTTTCCCGCAGAATCTTATCCCGAACTGCAAGCATGACGTCCCGTGAGCAGGAATCGTCTTTCCAGTCATAGACGTATTTTGTGTTTATCGACATCAATCCATTTACAACGAGAACCGCTGGCACAACTACGCTAACGAGAAGGCCAAGTATGCCGATCCAGCGGTAAGGAGCCTGTGGCAGGTTGCACGTCATCAATGCGGCAAGCAGGAAGAGAGGAATCAGGGCAATTCCGCGTCGGCCCTGAAGCAGTGCCACGTTCAGGATTGCATGCTGAGCCAGGCTTTCCAGAGCGATGAGTCCCGTCATCGTAACAATCACGATAAGTGCCGCAAAACGCCCGGTATCCGTTTTCCTCAAGGACCAAAGTACAAGGGGAATGAGAAGGAGCGTCACCATGACCCATGCCTCAAGCAGCCAGCGTTGGTCAGCCAGCCATGCACTGTCGTATATGGTACCTTCAATGAGACTTCCAACCGTATCAACCCAAAATCCTTTATAGCCGCCCATCTCAAAGAGCTTGTTTTGATGGATGATGCCAAGCGGAAGTATGAGGTAAGCAAAGACCGGCAGCGTGAGCGCGATAATTTTCAGCAACAGTATCCAGGGCGGGCTGGACTGATGTGTCGAAACGTCGTGGCGGGCTGAAACAACAGCAGAATAGAGCAACGTTGCTGAAAGGATGAGCAGAGCGGCCATCAATACAAGCAGAAAGGAGATATTTGCCAATGTGGCCAGTGCGAAAAGCATGACGCTCAAAAGAGCAGGAGTTTCCCGAACTTTTCCGGGCGATTCGGCAAGCGATGCCAGTAATGCAGCAAGACCAAGCATCGTGAAGCCCAGCCCCAGGCCATATCCGCGTGCGAGTCCGAGGAAATCCAGTACATAAGGATTCAAGGCTATCATAAGCAATCCGGGTACTTGCCGCCACCCCGGGACAATGCGTTTGAGGCAAAGGTTTAGACCTGTAAGATAGAACAGGCAACCAAGAAGGCTTGGAAGCCGAAGCGACAGTTCCGACAGTCCGAGTAGCGTGACGGAGATCTTGCATAGCAGCGTATGCAGAACGTGGTTGTTATCCGGAAGCCCCGGTGTCTTGAAAAGCAGGATCTGCAACCAGTCACCCTTTACGTGCCATGCGTAGGTCAGAGCCTCGTCGTGTGTTATGGAGAGCGTGCTTGCTCGCATCGCCACGTAAAAGAAAATGAAAACGGAAATTACCGCCGAGACTGCACTCGGTCTGGATAAATGTTGATTAAAGTAATTCTGCTGTGCCACCTGGAAAATCGTTTTGTTTAGTCTTGATTTGCGGTTTCTTTCTCGAAAAGAGGCTGACTTGACAAAAAGCCGATGCCGTCACTGCCGTTCTTAATTTCATCGAGCGTAACGGAAATAGTTGAGGCCTTGCCTGCTTCCGCAGAGTTTCTCACCCTTACCATGATGGGACTCAGCCCTGCCCTGAAGCGAATTGCAAAGAGCTCAAGCATTGCCTTATTGCTTTCGCCCTCTTTGCCGGAGAGCGCCATATCGGATATAAGGAAGTCATTGTTCATGTCGAGCATTGCGATGTTCTGTCCCGAAATTTCAGGCTGGCGATAATTGATGGCCGTATCCCCTGCGACAATTGAAGATAATTCCACATGCACTTTTCCTTCGTGCTTTACTGTTTCTCTGATTTTCCCTGCAAAATCTGCGATAATTTGCGAACGCCAGATGCACCACGAAGTGTAATCATCGTTCATCAGATCCGAAAGTGAGGGCTGGTGGGCAATATGGTTTTTCTTTCTGAAGGCCTTGAATATCTCCTGCGAATAGTCGTATTTGGCATTTGGATAGGCAAGGTTGTCAAGACAAACCCCATCGAGATTGTATGCCCGCAGCAGGGTCTTTACCGTCTCAGCCGTATACGATGCAACTTCCGGGTTCGCTGGCGACATCCATTCAGTTGAGCGCTTGCCATCCTTGGCCGTCATGGCCCAATCAGGATGCTTCTCAAGAGCTTTGGTGTCGGCGAGGGCTGATATCCATGCATGTACCTTCAATCCACGCGATTTAAGCAGGAGCAATGTCTTGCCGAAAAGATCCCCGTTATTGCCGTCTCCGTAATACCGGTTCCCCTTTTCGTCCTTGGCCATGAGGAAGACATCGGTCACCGCAGTACCGTCAAACCTGGATGCCAACGAATCGGGGTTGCGAACACCATGACCGAGATCGAGCCAGGCGGCCAGGTAACTTGCATGAGGGCGCTGCACCTCGTCCCGGTAGTTTTCAAAAGAAAGGAACCGGGCATTCCGCTTTGAGACGAATTTGATAAACCCTTTCAGAGCTTCGGGATATTTCGCTACAATTCTGGGATGGAGAAGTATGACGAGGGGTTGCTGGCCCTCTTCCTTTTCGAGGTACATGTTCCTCAGCGAATCTTCGAACTGGTGAGACGAGTATTTCTGTTCTTCGATCATGTCGTAGTCCGACGCAATCATACTGCCATCCATTAAGTTTGAAATGGGCATTTCGTAGATAACGTCCTGATTAGCCCAGGAATCCTTGTCTGAACTCTCTCCCCTATAGCCCAATGCCTTCAGTGTCTCCATCACCCGCGAATCATATTCGAGGTAAGGAGCGCGGAACCAGAATACAGGCTTTCCGGAAATCGATTCAAGGAGGTTTTTCGAGTTTGCGAGTTCCTCCGTTATTGCTTTCGCGTCAAGGCTTTTGAAATGCGGGTGGCTGAACGAGTGTGAACCGATTGTGTTTCCGGCCTTCGCAAGGGACTCAACCAGAGCTTTATGAGTGAGAGCGAAGGAGCCGGTTATAAAGTAAGTGGCCGGAACAGAGGTATTAAGCTTTCGAAGTGCGGATTCGTCAGCGGCGTCCTCGACGTCAAACGACAGAAGGACAGGAGAGGCCAAGAGTACCGTCGAGTGCAGCAGGTTGAGCCATAACGCAAACACACTGGCTACGGTTGCGATGCGTTTCATAATCAATAATGTAAAAATTCAAGTCAGGAATATTACCATAAACACTCTTTATGCATAGGCTTGTATGGTATTGGCCATGAAAAAGCTGTTAACACAGCAATCATAGCGCTTCTTGACCCCGAGCAAGAGCAAGGTCTTCAAGGGATAAGGTGTTACTTGATACGGCTTGCATGACATCCTCAACACTCTCTTTCAAACCGATAAAAATTACGATGGCGTAGAGAAGGACGGCTGCGTTCATCAGCGAGAAACAGCCGAGGAAGACGTGGTCTTTGACAATACTGTAAACACCGCCAACAAGAAACTGTGCAAGCAATCCATAAGAAGAAACGATATACAGCGAACCCGCAGCAGTTCGACCCTCTATTTTTGGCGTCCGTGCAAAAGGAATGTGCTTACCGGTAAAGGCCTGTTCGATTGATTTGAACACTCCTCCAAGGTTAACCGGGATCAACAGCAGATTGAGAGCATAGACCCTGAAAACATCGGTTATCTTGTAGCCATTCTGCTTGAGATCACGAGCATAAAGTATATAATAGGTCAATGAGGTCAACGGCAGCCAGATGGTGTTAAATTCTTCTCCAAAGGGCAAAAGCATGAGCAAGAGCAAGCCGATATTGACAGCAGCAATCGAAACCAGATAATGGAACCGAAAAAAACCTTCAGAAAATCTGGAAAAAGAAAGCTCCCGGAATAAATACCGTACCATTTTCGGCATAATCAGCAGACCGCCATTTGCCCACCGTCTGCGTTGAATCACAAGAGAGCCAAAATCAGGAGGGGTAGCGCTGTAAGCAAGTCTTTCGGGATGATTGTACAGGTGCCACTTTTTTCCCGCAAGATCGATGCTGGACTCGGTATCCTCAATAACGGTATGGTCCTGTATGAATTTATAGACCTCGTAACCGCGCTCTTGGGTCACTATTTTTATATCATGAAGAGCTGCTGCACGAATAACAGCATTGGCTCCAACCCAATAGGTGGCATTGTAATAGGTAAATCCCTGATGAATTAAATACTGGATATCAGTTGTGGCACCAGCAATTCTTTCAATAAGATTATCGGCACCGGGAATAGCGCTGTAGGGAGTTTGTGCGATACCAGTTCTACTGTTTTCCGGATTTTCCATCATGCTGATCAACCGT
>CAIPKT010000200.1 GCA_903865705.1 uncultured Chlorobiaceae bacterium | reverse complement strand
TTCGACATTGCGAAGGCAGTTGAGACGGGGGAGTAAGTTAAAGGTCTGAAAAACAAAGCCGATTTCCCGGTTCCTGATACGGGCAAGTTCATCATCGTCCATCTCGGCCACCTGTTGACCGTTGAGTTCATAGGTGCCTGATGTCGGGGTATCGAGGCACCCGATGATATTCATGAGTGTTGATTTTCCGCTGCCGGATGGTCCCATGATTGCCGTGTAGTCATTAAGCCGGAACTCAAGGTTGATCGAGTCAAGTGCCCGAACAACCTGGTCGCCCATTTCATAGAATTTACAGAGCGCCTGCATTTTGATAATTGACGGTGTCGGCATTGCGGGGCTATGGCTGCTGTTTTTTGATAAGACTGCCTTCCTTGAGCTGGCTGGTAATAGCGGTATAACTGCCCGAAACCACCTCTTCTCCTTTAGTGAGCCCTTCGGTGACAATGATATGGGTATTGTCGGTTGTGCCGGTTTTTACCGCCCGGAACGAGACCTTTTCTGACTTGACAACAAAAACTCCCTGCCGGCTGTCGGTCGCTTTGCTTTTTGAAACAATGGTGACCGCGTTTTTTTCAGGTGTTGTACTCTCCGCAGTTCCGATTGCGCTTCTGATTGTTACGCTTTGAATCGGAACGACAAGGGCGTTTTTTATCCGCTCCGATTCAATGTCTGCCGTTGCGCTCATGCCAGGTTTCAGCAGGCGTTCATGGTTGAAAATGCGGATCTTGACCGAAAAATTAGTCACCTCTTCCTGCGTTCCTGCAGCCTTTGAAATGGCCGAGTTGGATATCTCATGCACATTTCCCTTGAAGATACGTTCACCGAAGGCATCGACCGTGATTGAAACAGGATTGCCCGGTTTGACATTGACAATATCATTTTCATTCACCTCAACAACGACCTGCATGCTGTCAAGGTTTGCAAGCCTCAGGACCTCTGTTCCAGGAAACTGACCGGTGCCGACAACACGTTCGCCCGGCTTGCTGTTCAGGGCAATGATGGTGCCATCAATCGGTGCCCGGACGACGGCTTTTTTTAACCGGTCCTGATTCTGTTCAAGCAGGCTTTTGCTCTGTTTTATGGTATAGACCGAGGCCTGATAAGTTGCCATGGCTGCTTGCGAATTGGTTTTGGAAGCCATGTAATCGGACTCGGAAATCAGCTTTTCTTTATACAACAAAGAAGCTTTGCGAAAATCATCCTCCGCTTTGAGCTTTCTGGCTTGCGTTTCCAGACTTTGAGATTTGGCTGAATTAAGCTGGGCGAGGCTTTGTTCAACCTGGTTGATGTAGATGTCGGGCTGGATTTTAAAAAGAAGATCCCCTTTCTGAACGTTCTGGCCGTCCTTGATGGGCAACTCAATAATTTCACCCGAAACATCCGGCGACATGGCGACCACAAGTGCCGGTTCAATCTTGCCTGTAGCAGTAACAATATGAACAACCTCTTTTGCAAAAACTTTCTCGGTTGTTACCTCAATTGGTTTTTCGCGAAGCTTGAGAACGGTAAAGAGTGTCCCCGAAACGAGCAAAAATACAGCAAGGAAAGCCCAGGTTTTTTTTTGTTTCAGCAACGATTTTTTTTTACTCATTTGACTGGTATACCGGATTCAGGTTGCGATGGTATGGCTATGTTGCCTGTTGAAAAATCAAGAACACTTTTCTGCAGGGCAAAATTATAGGTAGCCTGGGAAAGATTGGATCGGGCAGTGAAAAGAGTCGCTCGTGCGGCGCTGAGTTCAATAAAACTTACAGCCCCCAGCTCAGATTTCCTTTTAATGCCATCAAAAGCCGATTTTGCAGCTTTAAGGCTGATTTTGGCAGTTTCTATCTGCATGAGTGCCGATTTGTACTCTCCTGCAGCCTCATGAAGATCGATAAGAATATTGTTTTTCAGATCTTCGTAATCATACTGCAGGTTGATCCGGTTGATTTTGGCGACTTCAATATTGTAACGGGTCTGGAATCCATCAAAAATCGTCCAACCGAGGTTGAGCGCCACCGAGTATCCGATTGAATTTGAAAGCTGGTCGGACAGTGGCGGATAGGGTAAATCGTCGACGCTCTGGCCTCCGGAGCCGAAGTTGAAGGTTACATCAAGGTGCGGGTAAAGCGCTGCCTTGGCCTGGGTGACCTGCCATTTTGAGGCTTTAACTTCAAGCTCTTTGCCTTTAAGGTCACTGCGCTTTTGATAGGCAAGCTCTACAAGGGCATCCGGATCGGGTGAGCGGGAAAGCGAACTATTGAGGCTGTCGAGAGGTTCGAGGCTGAACGTTGTCAAGGGATCGATCTGCATACGACGAACCAGTTCAAGCTTGCTCTTTTGCATGCGGGTTTCTGCCTTGATGACCGAGAGCTGGCTTTCAGCAGCGTCAGCCTGCTGCTGGTCGCGATCGACCATGGATTTCAAGCCGATCTGAAACTGACGGTCGGTAAGGGTCAGTTGATCTTGAGCCAAGAGGAGGTTTTCGCGGGCAATGGCAAAAAGTTCCTGGTTCAGGAGTACCTGATAATAGGCCTGGGTGACGTCGAAGGCTATGGTCTGCAGTGCCCTCGAAAGGGAGTACTCGGCAGCATCTTCTTTCTTCAGCGCTGCTTGAAGGGACGCATAATCCTTGAATCCATTGAACAGATTCAGGGAAGTTGTCAGTGTCAGGTCAACGGATTTAGTCTCAGTTTTTATATTTGTTATTGCAGTTCCCGGGATATCTGGCGCGTAGGCACGGCTGAGGGTATAGGGTGAATAGCTCACTGACGTTGAAAGTCGGGGGAGAAAGTTTCCGTAATTTCTCAAAACATCAACACCCTGAAGCTTCAAGGTGTTTTCAGCTTTTCTTGCTGAAGTAGAGTTACGGAGCGCGATTTCAATGCAGCGGGAAAGAGAAAACCTCTTTTCCGCTCTTTCATTGCTTCTGCCGGTTGAGGGTAAAGCAAGAAAGATGGCAACAATGCAGATATATGAAAAAATTCTTGAAACCAAGGGGCTATACTTAACCGTTTAAAGTGTAAATCATTAGTATTGAGATTCAATATACTACAGTCAACAATATATATCTTATTCAAATATTTTCATTTATGGCGTCTGTTTTTTTTCTGTGTGTTCTCAGAGAAGCTCAAGAAGCGAATCGATCTCCTGCTGGTAGCACTCAGCATTTTGAGGTTTAAGTTGAATGAGAAGTGTATAGATTTTAATTGCTTTTTTGTAAGCACCTTGTGCTGTGAAAAGATTCGCCAGACTTTCGGTGGGCACTGCAATGGCCGTATCGTCTGAAAAAGGCTGTTTTTGTTCAAGAATTGAGGTCGGATCAGAGTTTTCCGATGTTATTGCCGGCTCGAATTTCATCAGCGCCGCACTCAGCTTTTCAAGCTCGTCGGTTACGGGGTCAAACACCGCAGAAAGATTAACCTGAGGCTCTTCGCTGCTTACTGAAGTTTGAAGTTCAGCGAGCTCTAGCCGGGCGACCTGATTCGCCGGGGCTATGGCACAGCATTTTTGAAAATATTTGCAGGCAAGCGTGTTGCGCCGGAGCCCTTTAAGCGCTTTTGCATAGAGAAAATGAAACAGATACGAGTCCAAAAACTGGTCGGAAAATGGTTCAAGTTTGTCTATACCTGACTGGAATTTACCTCTTGACAGGTCAAGCGAAACTTCAGCAAAAAAAAGATATGGCTCGCTGATCATGATTGTATTGTTTCCAGTGCGAGTTGCAACAGTCGTTCTGCAAGTTCCGGAAAAGGGGTGCCACTCGCTTCCATGAGTCGAGGATACATGCTGATGTCGGTGAATCCGGGAATGGTATTGACCTCGTTCAGAATGATGGTTCCGGTCTGTTCATCAACAAAAAAATCTATTCGAGACATGCCCCGGCATCCCAGAGCCTTGTACGCCTTCAGTGCAGCGCTTCTTACCTGTTCCTGCAACTCGTCGGGGATGCGTGCCGGAATAAAGAGTTTTGCCGTATTGTGAATGTATTTGTCCTGATAGTCATAGAAATCGCTGCCCGGTTCGATTTCGCCGCACACGGAGACTACCGGATGCTCATTGCCGAGCACAGCGACCTCAATCTCCCTGCCTTTTATTGCTTTTTCAACCAGTACCTTTGAATCAAGCAAGCAGGCGCTCTTCAGGGCCTGATGCAGTTGATCGACATGATGAACCTTCGAGATACCTATCGATGAACCAAGATTTGCCGGTTTGACGAAAAAAGGGTATTCAAACTGCCGGTTGATCAATGCGTGAGTTTTTTCAGGGTCGGCCTGGTAATCAACACTCAAAAGCGTTATTGATGGCGCTACAGCAAGGCCTGCATCGGCAACGCAAAGTTTGGTGAGCGCCTTGTCCATCGTGAGCGCCGAGGCCAGAACTCCGCATCCCGTATATGGAATCGAGCAGGTATCCAAAAAGCCCTGTACGCGGCCATCTTCTCCATAGGTTCCATGAAGCGTCAGAAATGCCACATCAATGCCTGCTGCCTTGAAATCAAGGTCGAAGGATTTCTGGCCCCGGCGCTCTGCCATGTCGTGAAGAGTAATGGCCACCGCTTCAGGTGAAGAACTTCTCAGGAGAGCAGAGAGATCAAGGTCAAGAATCTCCCGGGCAATGCCGTCACAGAGCCATTGGCCCTCACGGGTGATATAGATCGGAATAACCTTGTATCGTTCAATGCTTATATTTGCTGCTATTGATTTTGCTGAGATGATTGATATTTCGTGTTCGGTCGACCTGCCTCCAAAGATGAGCGCAACAGTAGTACTTGGCATGAGTTGTTGTGAATGACGGTTTGTTAAAAGGATGATCGCATTTTCCCCTCAAAATACCCGACTCACAGGATACAAACAATGTACAGGGAAAAATAATTATTATCTTGCTCCGAATTTGCAATGAATATTGCGCAGCGTCTCGAAATAACGCAACCGTGAGGGGTTGAACAAGTGGAGACTCCTTTTTCCAAAGTTTATTGTCTGGACTCCGGTTTTCATACCGGTGAAGAGAATATGGCCTTTGACCGTCAGTTGATGGCGGCCTTTCTTGATGGCCGGTTTCAGCAGCGGTTTGGTCACGACAGTTGTCTCTGGCGCTTTTATGCCTGGCGCCCCTATGCCGTTACAATAGGCTACAATCAGGATATTTCGGGTATTGATATACTGAAATGCCGTTCGGCTGGTATTGATGTTGTCAGAAGGCCTACCGGAGGCAGAGCAGTGTTTCATGCAGAGGAGTTTACCTATAGTTTTTTTGCAGAATCAACGGCGCAGAACGCTGATCTGTACCGGATGGTACATGAGGTTATCCAACTTGCTCTTGAAAGCCTTGGCATTCACGCCGGTTTTTGTCGGTCAACTCTTCCCCGTCAACAGGGAGGAGCAACTGCCGGTGCGGTAAGTTGTTTTACGGCATCAGCCCGTCATGAGCTTCAGGTAGAAGGACGAAAACTGGTTGGTTCGGCACAGCGCAGGACCCGCAACGTCCTTTTGCAGCATGGATCGCTTCCACTGTCGTCTCGGCATAAAGAGCTCTGCCGTCTTATGGCGCTCCCGGAAGGAGATGCTTTTGAGGAAATAAGGGATGAGATGGAACGAAAAACCACCTCGCTTGAAGAGATCCTTGGGTACATCCCCGAGTACACTCATCTGAGCGAGCTGATGCTCAATGCCACCGGGAAGTTGCACGGTGTCGAAGCCATAAAGCTTTATCACGGTGATGTATCGGATATTCTTGAACAGCAGGAACAAACAATTCATTAAGCAGCAAGCAATATGAACAGAAGCGCACAGCAGAAATCGGGTCATGTTACAACCAGAAGACTGCTTGACATGAAGCAGAACGGTGAAAAAATTTCAATGCTGACGGCCTATGATTACACCATGGCCAGAATTCTTGATCGTGCCGGTCTTGATGTCATTCTTGTCGGTGATTCCGCAAGCAATGTTTTTGCAGGTCACAGTACGACCTTGCCCATTACGATTGAGGAGATGATCTACCATGCCAAGGCTGTTGTAAAAGGGGTGCACGACGAAAGCGGCCGGGCAATGGTCGTCGTTGATATGCCGTTTATGAGCTATCAGATTTCAGGTGATGAGGCCTTGCGCAATGCAGGAAGGATTATGAAGGAACATGGTTGTGATGCGCTCAAGTTGGAGGGAGGTATGATCATTGCCGAGACCGTCAAAAGAATTACCGATGTCGGGATTCCCGTCATGGGCCATCTCGGCCTGATGCCGCAGTCCATTTACAAGTATGGCACTTACCGGGTTCGGGCCCAGGAGGGTAGAGAGGCTGAACAGCTTCTTGAAGATGCAAAAATTCTCGAAGAATCGGGGGCTTTTGCCATTGTGCTTGAAAAAATTCCCTCTGCGCTTGCAGCAGAAGTTACCAGCTCTCTCACCATTCCCACTATTGGCATTGGTGCTGGCATTGCCTGTGACGGTCAAGTGCTTGTTATCAATGACATATTGGGACTCAACCGGGAGTTTCATCCGCGTTTCGTCCGTCACTATGCCGATTTGAATACGGTGATTGAAGATGCTGTCAGACACTACGTGGAGGACGTCAGGCAGAGCAATTTCCCTTCAAGCGATGAAAGTTATTAACCACCAGGGGCGGGTTACCCCCGCCTGGATAGGGACTACAACAATTGCAGTAACAAACACTCCTCCCTACCCTGCGATATGCAGAATTCCAAAAAAAGTATAAATTTCGTTACCTTCGTATTCCGCATGGAAGGTGGCGGCAAAAGTCACAGCCCCTAAGTGCACTTTATTACCAGTTATGAAATTCTCCCCTGTATAATGGATTTTTTTGTGTATGAGTGATGCTGGCAAAAAAAGGTTTCAGAAACTATATCCTCCCTTTCTGAAAAATAGTTCAAAAGAGCGGACATCGAGGTTTCCTTTTGTGTCGCGCTCGTTCGTTCCTTCGGTGTTTACGGTTATGAACATGGTTTGTGGCTATATATCCATAGTCATGTCGGGGGAAGGGAGTTTTGTGGCGGCTTGCTGGTTTATCATTCTGGCGGCCTTTTTTGATACTATCGACGGCTTTGTGGCGAGGGTGACCAACGGCACGTCTGATTTTGGCGTTGAGCTCGACTCTCTTTCAGATCTGGTCTCTTTTGGAGCTGCTCCGGCATATCTGGTCTACAAGTTTGGTCTTGAAGGGTTGCCGGGTATTACCGGAATTTGTGTCAGCTCTCTGCTTATGATTGGCAGCGGACTCAGGCTTGCCCGTTTCAATATCAGCATGATCGGCTATAACAAAGAGTCTTTTTCGGGGCTTCCGACACCGGCACAGGCGTTGACTATTGCCGGGTTTGTGCTCTGGATGAGTGCAGATCCGGCCTTTCCTGCACCATTGATGCAGATTGTTCTGGCGTGGCTTTCCATCGCACTCGCTTTGCTCATGATCAGCAAGGTGAATTATGATACTCTTCCCAAGCCCACCGTTGAATCATTCCGGCAGAAACCGGTTCAAATGGCGCTTTATATCGTTGCCATGTTCTGTGTTCTGCTCTTTCACTCTAAAGCTTTTTTTCTTGCCATGTTGTTGTATATTCTGCTCGGAATTGCACGCTCACTCACTTTGCTGTGGCGTCGCCAGTGGCAGACATGATTTTTTCCATTCAACCATACGCATGATAATGGCATATACTGCAAAAATAAAAGTTACCCTGCGCCAGTCCATTCTTGATGTTCAGGGTAAAGCTGTCGAACATGCCCTGAAAAATCTTGGCTACCATACGGTGGAGTCTGCAAGAATAGGCAAATATATCGAGGTAACGATTAATGAAGAGGAGTTGTTGCAGGCTGAGCGCATCTGCAATGAGATCTCTCAGAAACTGTTATCGAATCCGGTCATGGAAAATTATTCCTTTGAGCTGGAACAAGTCAATTAAATAGAAGGCAATTATGGCTGATGTAACAGTAGGTGTCGTTGTTTTTCCGGGTTCAAACTGTGATCATGATACGGAGTATGCTGTTGGCTCGTTCAGCGGCATTAAACCGGTCATGCTCTGGCATAATGACCATGATCTCCAGGGATCAAAGGCAATTATTCTGCCAGGCGGCTTTTCCTATGGCGACTACCTCCGGGCTGGATCAATTGCCCGTTTTTCTCCGATCATGCAGGAAGTTATCGAATTTGCCCGCAAAGGCTTTCCGGTGCTTGGCATCTGTAATGGATTTCAGGTACTGCTCGAAAGCGGGTTGCTCGAAGGCGCTCTTTCGAGAAACCGCGATAAAAAGTTTCTCTGTTGCCAGACCACCCTCAAGGCAGTGAACTGCTCAACCATTTTTACCAGTCTTTACAAACAGGATGACTTGCTCAGCATTCCAATTGCACATGGTCAAGGCAACTACTTTGCTCCGCAAGAAGTGATCGAAAGCCTTGAAGAGCATGACCAGATTGTTTTCAAGTATACCGACGCATCGGGCTTGGTGACCGATGAAGCCAACCCCAACGGTTCACTCCGGAATATTGCCGGTATTATCAACCGCCAAGGCAATGTGCTTGGCCTGATGCCTCATCCCGAAAGGGCCAGCGAACAGAGCCTCGGATCTCTTGACGGACGGCCTCTTTTTGAATCGCTCTTCCGTCATATTGCCGGAGTGTAACCGGCTTTTTCAAGGTTGCCCTCATGAGTTAAAACTGGACCATCTATTGTGACGCAGAAAAAAAAAGTGTTTTCGTGGCTTCTCTTTGATTTTGCCAACACTTCCTTCAGCGTGATGATGGTCACCTTTGCCTTTCCCCTGTTTTTCAAAAATGTTATCTGCAAGGGCGACCCTTCGGGCGATGCCCTGTGGGGTTTCGGCATCAGCCTCTCCATGTTGCTTGTGGCTCTCATATCGCCGGTTCTTGGAGCCGCAGCCGATTATTCCGGAAAACGAAAACACTTCCTGCTTTTTTTTACGGTTGCCTCGGTTATTGCTACGGCCCTGCTCTCCTTTTCCGGACCTGGAATGGTCGTTGCGGCCCTCATTCTTTTTATTGTTGCCAATATGGGTTTTGAGGGAGGACTTGTTTTCTATGATGCCTATCTCAAGGAACTTGCTTCCGACAAAAGTGTCGGCAGGCTCTCCGGCTACGGTTTTGCCATGGGATACCTTGGCGCGCTCTCCATTCTGCTGCTGGTTCAGCCGTTGCTCAGCAAGGGAATTGTCTTTTCCAACATGCCGAATGTACAGTTGAGCTTTTTGGTTGCCGCTATTTTTTTTGCTCTGTTTTCAGCGCCGCTATTTTTGGTACTGCGGGATGAAAAAATAGAGGAGAGACCGGCAATCTCTTTTGCAGCACTCATAACTTCCGTCAAGGAGGTGAAGTATACCGTTCAGCATATTATGAGTTACCCCGATCTTGCCCGGTTTCTTCTTGCCTATTTTTTCTACAATGATGCTATTTTAACGGTCATTGCGTTTTCGTCGATTTATGCCCAGAATACCCTTGGCTTTACTACTGGAGAGCTGATTCAGTTTTTTATGCTGGTGCAGACAACAGCTATTGCCGGATCGGTTATTTTTGGTTTTGTAACGGATAAAATCGGGCCGAAAAAAACCATCGTCTTGACACTGATGATCTGGTTTGTTGTTATTTTTTCGGCTATTTTAGCCGACAGCAAAGAACTCTTCTTTTATACAGGGATGCTTGCCGGCATGTCTATGGGCTCATCCCAGGCAGCATCCCGATCCATGATGGCGTTGCTGACCCCCCGGGAACATGTGACCGAGTTTTTCGGTTTTTATGATGGCACGTTTGGCAAGGCTTCGGCGGTTGTCGGCCCGCTTGTTTTTGGATTGGTATCGGCTCAAGCGGGAAGCCAGAAATCGGCGCTTGCATCGTTGCTGCTGTTTTTCGCTATCGGGTTGCTCCTGATGACAAGGGTACGATCGGTTGGCAGCGGACCCCAAAAGTGAATGGTGATGATATTGGCTCATCAAAGCATTACCTTTAAAAAATTAAAAGGTTGAAATTATAAAGTGCTATGAAGGGGATTGGATGGTAAAAAAAACGAAAGAGATCAACCATACTGAATCGGCACCTTATCTGCGTGCGTTTATACCTTTTTTCTGGAAAAATTTTATTCACGACAGGATTTTTCTTGGCGCAGGCTCTCTTGCTTTTCAGACGCTTCTCTCGATTGTGCCGATTCTTGCCGTCATTCTTTCAATCCTGAACGTTTTTGTTGTTTTTGCGCCTTTCAAACGCTCTCTTGAAGATTTTCTTGTTCAGAATTTCATGCCTGGCGCAGGTATAGTGCTCAACACCTATCTGACGGATTTTATCGGCAAAACTTCAAGCGTGCCTGTTTTTGGAGGCGTGTTTCTCTTTATTATTGCCCTCTTTTTGATCTCAACAGTTGATCATACGCTCAATGAGATATGGGAGGTTCATTCGCCCCGCAAGGCATTGCAGGGGTTTACCCTTTACTGGACGGTACTGACGCTCGGTCCTGTGCTTATCGGAAGCAGTCTTGCTGCAAGCTCCTATGTTTGGTATACAATCTTTACCGAAGGGCCTTTGCTCGAACTGAAAACCAGGATGCTCTCCCTTTTCCCCTTCATCAACTCGGTTTTTGCTTTTTTTCTGCTCTATATGCTGGTGCCTAATCGTCGGGTCAGGTTTGTTCATGCCTTTTCCGGCGCGCTGCTTGCAGCGGTTCTGTTCGAACTCTCAAAGAGATGGTTTACCTTCTATATCACCCATGTTGCAACGTTTGAGCATATTTATGGTGCATTGTCGGTTATTCCGATGCTTTTCTTCTGGGTTTATCTCGGCTGGATTGTTGTGCTGACCGGTGCGGAATTTGTTTTCTGTCTTGGAGCCCTCAAGCCTGCAGGTTCGGTTGCTGAAGCATTAAACCCCTTGCGTGGTGTGCCGGAGATTCTCTCGGTTCTTGGTCATATATGGCTTGGTCAGAAGAGTGGCCAGACCATCAATATGAAGAAAATCATGAAGGTTGTTCACGGTATTCCTCCTTCCGGTTTCCGGAAAATTGTCGATATCCTGCTGCAGAATGATTTTATTCATCTGACCGCAAACGGGGATTTTGCTGTTAGCCGAGACCCCCATGTATTGACGCTATTCGATCTTTATGCCATAATCCCCGCGGGGTTCTGGACCGATGAAAACGGGTCGCTGATTTCAGGAGGTAATAACGTACATTTGATGTCGATCAGCAGGGAAGTCACCGATTGCCTGAAGTGCAGCATGGATAGGCCCCTTGCCTCTTTGTTTGAGGATATTAACGAACAGCACTCATGAGTTATCAGGTTATAGCCCGAAAGTATCGACCGGCAAAATTTGCCGATATTACGGCACAGGAACATGTTACGCGGACCATACAAAATTCGCTCCGCATGGGTCGGGTTGGTCATGGCTATATTTTTTCGGGTTTACGAGGTGTTGGCAAGACTACTGCCGCAAGGGTTTTTGCCAAAGCGCTGAACTGCCAGAAAATGATGGAAGATCCTGACTATCTGCAGCATGTTACCGAACCCTGCGGAGAGTGCGAAAGCTGCCGGGACTTTGATGCCGGTACCAGTATGAATATTGCGGAGTTTGATGCGGCATCCAATAACAGTGTTGATGATATCCGTACCTTGCGGGAAAATGTTCGCTACGGCCCGCAGAAAGGAATCTATCGCGTCTATATTATCGATGAAGTGCACATGCTCTCCATTGCAGCATTCAACGCATTTCTGAAAACCCTTGAGGAACCGCCACCCCACGCAATCTTTATTTTTGCCACTACGGAACTGCATAAGATTCCGGCCACCATCGCTTCCCGCTGTCAGCGTTTCAACTTCAAGCGGATTCCGCTGGAAGAGATACAGAAGCAGCTTCAGCTTATTTGTGATGCCGAGCAGATAAAGGTTGAGGCCGACGCCCTGCAGCTTATCGGGCGCAAGGCCCAGGGCTCAATGCGTGATGCGCAAAGTATACTTGACCAGGTTATCGCATTTTCAGCCGAGAACGATCACACCGGAAGCATCAGTTACCTTGGTGTTGCTGAACTGCTGAACTACATTGATGATGATCACTTGTTTGAGGTTACCGATGCCGTCGCAGAGCGTAATGCTCTTAAGATGCTTGAAGTTGCTCAGTTTGTGATCAGGAATGGTTATGACGAACAGGATTTTCTTGAAAAGCTGATTGAGCATTTGAGGAATTTTCTTGTGGTACAGAATCTCAGCTCTACGCGTCTGGTTGAACGTCCCGATGCAATCCGTGAACGCTACAGCCTGGATGCCGCTCATTTTTCTCCGCTTGCGGTCATGCAGATGGTTGATTTTCTTTTGCTGACCCAGAAAGAGCTGAAGTTTCAGTTTGAATACCAGTTTCGTTTTGAGCTTGCGCTTCTCAAGCTGATAGATATTGTGCACCCTGATTCTGCAACCCTCTTGCAGGCTCAAAAAAAAAAGCCCCTGACAAGCCACTGAAAAAGCAGCAGGCTCCTTCTGAGCCGCTTTCCGCACCATTGCCATCATCCTCACCGGAACCTGTTGCGGCAAAGCCCTCCGCAAGTAAAGACTTTGATCTTGGCTCATGGCAAACAAAGCTGTCGAGTTTTGCCTCAAACCCTTCGTCGAATCAGCATCTTGTCAATGACCCATCAGATACCATGCGTTCCGATGGTGCCGAGGCTGTTGCCCCAATTGCCGACCTTGCTATACTCAAGGTCGAATGGCACCAGTTTCTCGAGCATGTTGCCAGAAAAACCAAAAACTTCATGGCAACGCATCTGCAATCCTGCGAACTTGTTGCATGCAGCCCCCATGG
>CAIPKT010000199.1 GCA_903865705.1 uncultured Chlorobiaceae bacterium | reverse complement strand
CCCGATTGTCAAGGGTTACGCGTCTGTTTTTCAGAACCTTGATTTTTCGACGGCAAAAGAGATTGCCGATATCGCCTCAGGGATGTATTTGCGTGGTGAGGCTGACAGGGTGGTGGTTGCCTACAATGAATTCAAGTCGGTTCTTGCTCCGAATCTGCGGGAGGAAGTGATTCTTCCTATCGCACCGGAAACGACCGTCCAGGAGAGCAGCAGCGATTACATTTATGAGCCCTCTCCGTCGGCTATTATTGACGAGCTGGTGCCCAAGCATCTCAATACTCAGATATGGAGAATGATGCTTGAGTCGAGTGCTGCAGAACAGGCGGCTCGCATGTCGGCGATGGATTCGGCAACTGAAAATGCCAAAGAGCTTATTCGGACACTCAACATCAGCTACAACCGTGCCCGGCAGGCTGCGATTACGACGGAGCTGAGTGAAATTGTTTCGGGCGCAGATGCTTTGACAAACTGACTGGTCATTTTTACTTTACTGATTACAGAAAGCGCCTGCAAGGGCGCTTTTTTTTGTATTTTATACGACAATTTCAGGTGTTTCCTTTTTTTTCATAGGTTCAATTCACAGGCATGGGTGGGAGCATGAAGATATACAAGTTTGGAGGTACTTCCCTGGGGTCAGCCGGGCGGATTAAAAACGTTGCCGATATTATTGCCGGTGCCTTGCATGATTGCAAGCTTATTGTTGTGGTTTCGGCCATTCATCGTGTCACCGATCTATTGCTTGAATCAGCATCAAAAGCCAGCAGCGGCGACATCGGATACCAGAGCACTGTTGAAGAACTTGAGCAGTTGCATCTGTCGATAGCAGGGGAGCTGTTTTCCGGAGCCCTCCTTCAGGATGTTACGGCCTCAATCCGTGCTGAACTTTCAGAGCTTCATGATATTGTCCAGGGTCTTTTTTTGCTCGGGGAGCTCTCTGAGAAAAGTCTTGCGCTGGTGCTTGGTTTTGGCGAACGTCTTTCTGCCCGTCTGGTCAGCAGTTATCTTCAGGAGCGGAATATTGCTTCGTTCTCTGTTGATGCCCGCGAACTGATTGTTACCGATGCAAATTATGTTGATGCGCGGGTTGATGCTCATGCCTCAGAACTCAAGATCAGAAAACGTTTTGCCTCTTTTGAAGGGGTGCCGGTGGTGACTGGATTTATTGCAGCGGCGACGGATGGTTCATCAACTACCCTGGGTCGTGGCGGTTCGGATTATACGGCCTCCATTCTTGGTGCGGCATTTGAGTCGTCGGAAATCTGGATATGGACTGATGTTGACGGCTTTTTCAGTGCTGATCCAAAACGGGTTCGGGATGCCCGGGTTTTGCCTTATATCAGTTATGCGGAGGCCATGGAGCTCTCTCATGCCGGAGCAAGAGTCTTGCATCCGCTTGCCGTTCAGCCTGCCATGAAAGCAGGTATTCCGGTGTTGATCAAAAATTCTTTTAATCCTGCGGCACAAGGGACACGCATTGAACGGGTTGCACCGTCGGAGATCAGCCAGATTTTGCCGGTAACCGGGCTTTCTTCAATCAACAAAGTTGTTTTGCTGAATATGTCGGGCAGCGGTATGGTTGGCGTTCCGGGTGTTGCCTCACGGCTGTTCACTTGTCTTGCCCGCCACAGTATCAATATTATTTTTATATCACAGGCTTCATCCGAGCAGTCGATCACGCTTGCTATTACCCCGTCCCAGGCAGCAAAAGCGAAGACAATACTGGAGGAGGAGTTCTTTGATGAAATAGAATCGCGTCAGATAGAGCCTTTTGTGATCCGTCGCAATCTGGCTATGATTGCTGTAGTCGGCAATAATATGTCGGGCCATCCGGGCGTCTCGGCCCAATTGTTTGAAACTCTTGGCAAAAACGGCATCAATGTTATTGCTGTCGCCCAGGGTGCCAGCGAAATGAATATATCTCTGGTGATTGAGGCGCATGATGAGGATAAGGCGCTGAACTGTATCCATGAATCGTTTTTTCTGTCGCAGCGCAAGGTGCATCTTTTTATTGCGGGCACGGGTACTATTGCCAAAAGCCTGATTGGCCAAATCAGCGCCCACCGGCTTAATCTGCAGCAGGATAATGACCTTGATGTGGTGGTTTGCGGGATGGCCAATACCCGGAATATTGCTTTTGACCATAATGGCATTGACCTCGAGAACTGGCAGTCGGCTCTTTTGCCAAGAATCGAGCATCATGGTATAGAAGGCTATCTGCAGCTTATCAGAGAGAAAAACCTGCACAACACGATCTTTGTTGACTGTACGGCCAGTGCCCGGGTCGCGGAAATGTACCCTGATCTGCTGCTTGCCAATATTTCTGTGGTGACGGCCAACAAACTCGGTATGGCCGGACCCTGGCCGCTTTACCGGAGCATCAGGGAGGCGCAACGCAAAAGCAATGCCCGTTTTTTGTACGAAACCAAT
>CAIPKT010000198.1 GCA_903865705.1 uncultured Chlorobiaceae bacterium | reverse complement strand
TGGATTGACAAAAATCTCATCCTGTTTTGATGATGACTGGGGCAGAAATCCCGGGGTTTCTTTTTGCGGCTCCTTTACAGCAAGCCCTGCTTCAACGCCCGGCTTGAGTTTGATAGAGATTCTTTCCGGTGATATTTTTACCGATTCAATTTTGTCTTCCGTAATGAGTTTGCGGAATTCGCTGTAGGGAATCTCCTTTGTGGAACCTGACCAGAAAAAAGCAAGCTGTACTCCTATGAGAATAACAATGACGACCACATAATACATGATCGAGAATTTCGGTCGAGGGATATTGTTTTCCGGTTCGTTTTTATAGGGATTTAAGGGTCTAAGCGGTTTCTTTGCCATCAATCAACAATCATGGTTATAAATAAAAAGACTCATTACGGTGTTCACCGTTCTCCTGTTCAAGACCTTCAATTTACGGGTTTGTTTCATTTAATGAAGCATCTCGTAAGAAAACATATTATATATTACTGAACGTAAACAGTATTTCCGCGGCAATAAGTTTCATGGCGGTCGCTTGAGTCATGTTTTTCGGCGTTTTTTATGAGTCAAAGTTTTTTTGTATGCTACGGTGACTGTAAAGTGCTTTATTAATACAGCAAAGAAGGGGTAGTTCATGAGTTCAGTTCGGGATAAGGCAAACGGCAGGATAGCAGCATTAAAATCTCTCTTGTGTGTCGGACTTGACAGCGATCCCGAGAAAATTCCGAGCTTGTTTCTGAAGTATGAAAGTCCTGTGCTTGAGTTTAACCGCGCTGTCATCAGGGCAACATCGGATGTAGCGATAGCATACAAACTTAATACCGCTTTTTATGAGGCCAGGGGCATTGCGGGATTTTGCGATATGGAAAAAACGCTCAGCTCTATTCCTGATGCATGTATGACGATTGCCGATGCCAAACGGGCTGATATCGGCAATACCAGCACAATGTATGCGCGCGCTTTTTTTGATCACTGGTCGTTTGACGCTCTTACGGTTGCCCCTTACATGGGATTTGATTCTCTTGAGCCTTTTTTCGCTTATGAGGAGAAGCTGCTTTTTGTGCTTTGCCTGACGTCGAACAAGGGATCATTGGATTTCGAGGAGCAACTGATGGAGGATGGCCGTCCGCTCTATCGCTCTGTACTTGGTAAGGTTGCTTCATGGAGCCGGAATAATAACGGTGGTATTGTTGTCGGCGCTACCAAAAGCGGGTTGCTTGCCGATATTCGCCGAGAGGCGCCCGGCCTTTTTCTGCTTATCCCCGGAGTAGGTGCACAGGGAGGCTCGCTTGAAGATACGGTTCGACTTGGTGTAGATGCCAACCGCCAAAGCGCTCTGATAAATGTCAGCCGGAGCCTGATTTATCCCGCAGGAACATTTTCAGGTATTGATGATTATGAACAGGCGGTTGCTGCAGAGGCCAAAAAAATATATAACGTGATGAAAGATAATATATAAGTGTTATAATCATACTTTTACTTCGTCTTTCATTCAGAATTTCAGCAGCAGATACCTGCATGTGGTTCTTCGGTTATTAATGACTTTTAAATAAGTTTTTGTATGTGTGGAATTGTCGGCTATATCGGGTGGCAGGAAGCGTCCCCGCTTCTTCTGAAAGGATTAAAGCGGCTTGAGTATCGGGGTTATGATTCGGGCGGAATTGCCTTGCTGGATGGTAACACCCTTACGGTCATGAAACAGAAAGGCAGCGTCAGCGGTCTTGAAACGGATACGGCCGGGCTTAGAGTCATCATGCAGGGAGCGACGGCAGGTATTGGCCATACCCGTTGGGCAACCCATGGTGAACCAAGCGATCGCAATGCTCATCCTCATTTGAATGCTGCCGAGGATATCGCGATCATTCATAATGGCATCATTGAAAACTATTCGGCCCTGAAGCAGGAACTTGTCTCCGAAGGCTACCTGTTTTTGAGCGAAACGGATTCTGAGGTAATGGTGCATCTGATTGACTGGATTTGGCAGTCAGACCTGTCGCTTGATCTGGAATCAGCTACCCGAAGCGCGCTTCTTCATGTTGAGGGCGCTTACGGTCTTTGTGTGATATCTTCGCGCGAACCGGACAAGATCGTTGTCGCCCGTAAAGGCAGCCCTCTGGTGATCGGTATCGGAGAAGGGGAATTTTTTATTGCCTCTGATGCTGCACCCATTGTTGAGCACACCAAAAAGGTGGTTTACCTTGATGACGGAGAGCTTGCTGTGTTGACAAGGGAGGGGTATTTTGTTAAATCCATTGAAAATATTGAACAGGACAAAATTGTTACGGAGCTTGATTTTACGCTGGAAAAAATTGAGAAAAACGGTTTTGAACACTTTATGCTCAAGGAGATTTTTGAGCAGCCAGAGGTTATGCACGATGTTATGCGTGGGCGTGTGCGCCTTGATGAGGGTTTGTTACGGCTTGGAGGGATAGCAGACTATCTTGATCGCCTGAAGCATGCAAAGCGTATTGTGATCTGTGCCTGTGGTACGAGCTGGCATGCAGCTCTGATTGGTGAGTATCTTATTGAGGAGTTTGCCCGTATTCCTGTCGAGGTTGATTATGCGTCAGAGTTCAGATACCGTAATCCTATTGTTGGTGCCGATGATGTGGTCATTGTTATCTCTCAATCAGGTGAAACGGCCGATACTCTTGCCGCGCTTCGTACAGCCAAGGAAAAAGGCGCGCTGGTGATGGGTATCTGCAACGTTGTCGGTTCCACCATTGCTCGCGAAACCGAGTGTGGAATGTATACCCATGCCGGGCCTGAAATCGGTGTCGCTTCGACTAAAGCGTTTACCGCCCAGGTCGTCATGCTCTATATGTTGGCCTTGTCGCTCAGCAAGGGCAGAACCATTTCAGACATCGAGATTGCCCTGCATCTCAAGGAGCTTTCTGAAATGCCTGAAAAAGCAGCACGTATTCTTGAGCTTAATGACCAGATCAAAGAGATCGCGGAGCGCTTCAAGGATGCAAAAAACTTCCTCTATCTCGGACGTGGTTTCAATTTTCCAGTTGCTCTTGAAGGGGCTCTGAAGCTCAAGGAGATATCCTATATTCACGCAGAAGGCTACCCCGCAGCAGAAATGAAGCATGGTCCGATTGCCCTGATCGACGAGGATATGCCGGTCATTTTTATTGCCACTCACGACAGTACCTATTCCAAGATACTCAGTAATATCGAAGAGGTGCGAAGCCGTAAGGGTCGTGTTATTGCAATTGCAACTGAAGGCGATACGGAGGTCAGCCGTCTTGCCGAAGAAGTCATATACATTCCGCAGTCTTTCGGGCCGATTACGCCTCTTTTGACGGTGATTCCCCTGCAGCTTCTTGCCTATCACATTGCCACACTTCGGGGCTGCAATGTTGATCGTCCGCGAAATCTTGCGAAATCGGTCACGGTTGAATAGCCCCCAAAAATCGTCTAAGGTTTCACATCCTCATTGAAATTCATGAAACCGGGTAAAGGGTCACATACTTTCCCGGTTTTATTGCCTTTGTCCTCAGCGCCTCCATCAGGGAATTATTATTTATTCTTGCTCGTTAAGTAACCAGTTCAAAGGTGTTATTAGTGTAACTTTCTTTTCATTACAACGGAAAAAGTGTATGCAAGGTCATATTATTATTACCGGATCTACCGGCGTAATTGGCGTTGAACTTGCCAAGAAACTTATTTTACGCGGGGAGAGGGTTGTTTTGTTCGTCCGTTCACCCGAGAGTGCTGCACAGAAAATTCCAGGCGCGGCAGATTATGTTCACTGGGATTCGGATATGGAACGCGGCGACTGGACTGGTTTTGTTAACGGGGCAAAAGCCGTGATTCATCTTGCCGGCAAACCGCTGCTTGAAAGTCGCTGGAGCGAAGAACACAAGACGGAGTGCTATAATTCAAGAATTCTCAGTACCCGCCATCTGGTTTCGGCAATTGCCGGTGCATCTGAAAAGCCGCAGGTTTTTATTTCTGCATCGGCCATCGGCTACTATGGCTCCTTCTCCAGTTGCGGTGATACTCCCGAACTGAGTGAGTCAGCCAAGGAGGGAAGTGATTTTCTTGCAAAAATCTGTTTTGACTGGGAAAAAGAGGCGCTTGAAGCTGAAAAGACTGGCGTGCGCCTTGTCTTGCTGAGAACGGGTATTGTACTGTCGACAAAAGGCGGCATGCTGCAAAAAATGATCACCCCTTTTCGCTTTTTTCTTGGCGGACCAATTGGGTCAGGCCTTCAGTGCATTTCCTGGATCCATGTCGATGATGAGATTGCCTGCATTCTTGAAGCACTCGATAATGCAGCCTACCGCGGCCCAATTAATGCGGTTACCCCACACCATGTCTCTATGAATGAGTTTGCCACAGAGCTTGGTGCCGTTCTTGGTCGACCATCCCTGTTGCAGGTGCCAAAGCCTGTCGTTCAGCTCCTTATGGGCGAAGGGGGAGAGTATGCGGTGAAAGGCCAGACAGTAAACCCTGCTTTTTTGCAGAAGCAAGGTTTTGTGTTCAGTTATCCAAAGCTTTCTGATGCTCTTGAAGACTTGATCGGGAACAGTAAATAAGCTGCTTTGCAAACGATTAAACCGGAGTTAATATAATGGGTACAAGAGGTCGTGAAATTGTTGGAGAGCACTTGCCCCGTGTTCTAGAATTGCTCAACAAGGCTTTTGCTGATGAATGGCTTGCCTATTATCAGTATTGGCTTGGAGCAAAAGTGGTTCAGGGGCCAATGAAAGATGCCGTGATTGCCGAGCTTCTGCAGCATGCTGCTGATGAGCTTCGGCATGCCGATATGGTAACGGCACGGATCATTCAGCTTGGCGGAACACCGGTAACCAGTCCTCTTGAGTGGTTTACCTTGTCGAACTGCGGTTATGCAGCCCCCGACGATCCCTTTGTGAAAAAGATACTTGAACAGAACATTGCAGGCGAGCAGTGTGCTATCAATGTTTATAACAGTATTATTGAAGAGATCGGGCTGAAAGATCCGGTTACCTATAACCTTGCAGTTCAGATTCTTCAGGATGAGGTACAGCACGAAGAGGATCTGCAGGCGCTTTTTGAGGATCTCAGTATTTTTCTTGTCAGATCGTAACCGGGTTGTGCTTCCCCACAGGAACCAAAAAAACCAGACCGCAAGTACTCACGGTCTGGTTTTTTTTTGTGTCAGAGTATTGAAAATCACACGTCAACATAATAAACTTGGCTTAATATTTGGTTTTAGTTAATAAAATAACTACATATCTGTTGTTACTATTAATTATTAAGGAAAAATTAATTTCAACTTATCTTGTTATGAGAAAAAAATTTTTAACAATGCCGCTGTTATTTCTGGCAGCAATGTTGTTTCAGGGGGCGGCTCATGCCGCCGATGCTGTGGTTACCGATACCGGTACAACGTCGTGGATGCTCACTTCTACAGCTTTGGTACTGCTTATGATTCCAGGACTTGCCATGTTTTACGGCGGACTTGTCCGGACAAAGAATGTGATTGGTACCATGATGCATAGTTTTGCAGCTATGGTCATTATCGGTGTGCTCTGGCCGATGGTTGGCTATTCGCTGAGTTTTGGACCAAGTATTCTTGGTGGTTTTGCAGGATGGGACAGCAAGTACTTTATGCTGCAGGGTATTGACGAAACCATCATGCCTACGCAGATTCCTGAGTATGTGTTTGCCATGTTTCAGGGTAAATTTGCCATCATTACCCCGGCTCTTATTGCCGGAGCTTTTGCTGAAAGGGTAAATTTCAAAGGGTATGCCGTTTTTATTGCCCTGTGGAGTGTTTTAGTCTACAGCCCGATCTGTCACTGGGTATGGGCCTCTGACGGGTTCCTGTTCAACCTTGGCGCAATGGGGGCCATTGATTTTGCCGGTGGCACAGTTGTTCATATCTCCTCTGGTGTTACAGCACTTGTTGCCGCACTTTACCTTGGTAAACGGCGCGGTTATCCGAACAATGTCATTCAGCCGAGCAACCTTGTCATGACCCTTATCGGTGCTGGTCTTCTGTGGGTTGGATGGTTCGGATTCAATGCCGGCAGCGCTATTGCGAGCAACCTTGCGACGGCACGGGCGCTGACCGTCACCCAGATGGCTGCCGCGTCAGGTGCGCTAACGTGGATGATCATTGAGATGTTTCAGCACGGCAAGGCAACCGGTCTCGGCGTAGCATCGGGAATTCTTGCCGGACTTGTGGCCATTACTCCTGCTGCCGGTGTTGTTCAGCCGTCAGGTGCATTTGCTCTCGGCGCTCTGGCCGCAGTTTTTTGCTATAGCGCAATCCTGATAAAAAGCAAGCTCGGATACGATGACAGTCTTGATGCGTTTGGTGTGCATGGTGTCGGTGGTATTGTTGGAGCACTTGCCCTTGTGTTTTTTATTCGCCCTGCATGGATGGCTGAAGCTGCCGCAAAAGTCGGAGGGAGCTGGACAGTCTGGCAGCAGCTTGGTGTTCAGGCTACGGCGGTGGGTGTTACTATTGCGTATGCCGGTGTCGTTTCATTTATTCTGCTTTTTCTGGTTGAAAAAACGATCGGCCTGCGTATCAACGAAGATGATGAAATGTCTGGTCTCGATCACAGCATGCACGGTGAGCATGGATATGGTCTTATCAACCCTAACTAATACGTCGCTATGAAACTGATAACAGCAATCATTCAACCGGACAGGCTTGATCATGTGCGTGAAGCACTGATACAGGCCGATATAACGCGGATTACTGTCAGTCGCGTCACCGGTCATGGACGCCAGGAGGATATCGAGCTCTACAGGGGGCAGAAAATAGCGCCAAATCTGATTCCTAAAATCAGGCTTGATATTGCCGTCAATGATGAGTTTGTCGATATTACGGTCGATACGATCATCAATGCGGCAAGTCATGGGGCAGGTGAGATCGGTGACGGAAAGATCTTTATCACCGCGCTGGAGCAGTGCATCCGTATAAGAACAAGGGAGTGCGGCGGAAAGGCAATTTGAACCTTGCTTACCGGACGGGGAGGGGACTGGCGCTATAATGGCGGGGCCATCAAGGGCTGCTCTCTCCATCCGGGATAATAGGTGTTCAGCCACGCTTCAGCGTCTCTGTCGCCAAGCCGTGCGGATTCTCGGAAGTCGGCCATGTGCCCGGTGAGGTCGCCGGTTTTACTTTTCGCAATGCCTCGGTGAAAAAACGCTGTTGCCATTTTTTTGTCAAGCTCAATGGCCTGTGAAAAATCGGTAATTGCTCCAGCAAAATCTCCGGTAATGTTTTTTACAACGCCCCGGTTATAGTAGCCGATACTTTTGAAAGGGGGCTCACCGATCGTTATGAGCATCGAGAAGTCATCGATCGCCTGAGGATATTTTTTTAACTGTTGCTGTGCGATGCCCCGCATCTGGTAAGCCATGGTGAAAGCAGGGTTGTCGTCAATGGCTTTTGAATATAATTTTATGGCGGTTGCAAGTTCGCCCCGCAGGTGCGTTTCATATCCCTTGTTGAAAAAATGGTTGGCTGATTCAGCCAAGGCCATACCGGCAGTCATCAGCATAAAAGCGGTGACTACAGTAATATAAAACATCCTTTTCATATGATACAACAGGGGTCAAAGGTATATAACAGGAGTGTGGCGTAATTTTAAGTGCCACTGCTAAATACTAATAGTTTTCGGGACTTCGAAGTTCCTTTTTTTTTGCGTTGGGCATTGACTGGTATTCATTCTCATTATTTGCAGGTATTCGTCCGCTTTTTCTATCTTGCCTCCATGCTCCCATCCATGACGTTTACTGTCACGGATGCACTCTTTACCTTGGAAAAGCAGACTGCCTTGATTATGTCGAAACTCCTGAATCGGGTGTAAGCTATTTTACGTTTCAGTGCTTTGGGGAGTCACAGAGCGCATCATTCTTGCTGTGCTGGTGAAGAATGGTCATGACGATTTATGGATAGCCCGGAGAGTCGGGTCGTATCCCTGCAATAATTAACTTTTTAATACTTGTTCCCTATGCCTGAAATTATGCCTTTCAAGGGTATTCTGTATAATTCTGAACTCCTCAAGAGCGCATCGGATCTTATTTGTCCCCCTTACGATGTTATCTCGGCAGCATTTCAGCAGCAGCTCTACGGTAGCTCACCCTTCAACGCCATTCGGCTTGAACTGCCACTGGAGGCAGATCCCTATAGCGCAGCAGCAGAGCGTCTTGGTGAGTGGTTGCAGGGCAGCGAACTGCAGAACGATCCTGTCCCAGCGATCTACCCCTATTTTCAGACATTCGAGGATACCGAAGGCAAGAGTCATACCCGCAGCGGTTTTTTTGCCGCTATGCGCCTGTATGATTTTGCGGAAAAAAAGGTTTTGCCCCACGAAAAAACTCTTTCAGGGCCCAAGGCTGATCGCCTGAATCTCTTCAGAAAAACCAAGACCAACATCAGCGGTATTTTTGGTCTTTATGCCGACGAAAGTAAAACTGCTGATCGTGTCATGAAAAGCTTTGCAGAGGCCAATGAGCCGGTTGTTGATGCTTTCTTTCAGGGAGTGAGCAACCGGATGTGGCGGATTACCGATCCTGAACTCGTAGCCCAATTCCAAACTACGTTGCAGGAACGTGCCGTCTATATTGCCGATGGCCATCACCGTTACGATACCGGCGTCAACTATCGCAATGAGCGTGCTGCGGCAAACCCGTCTCATACCGGTAAGGAGCCTTATAACTTTATTCTGACCTACCTCGCCAATATTCATGATGAAGGTCTGCTTATTTTTCCGATTCACCGGCTGGTGCACAGTCTGGATGGATTTGATGCTGAGCAGTTAAAGATGCGGCTTGAAGAGTTTTTTACCGTTACTGAATTGCACAGCAGGGCTGAATTGAAGGCATTTCTCGATGGGGAACCTTCAAATTATGCTTATGGAGTGGTAACTTCCGGCAAGATTCTCGGAATATGCCTGAAAACTGATCCAAAGCCCCTGCTTGATCCGGCCCGTACTGAAGCTTTACAGCGCCTTGGTCTGGTGCTTCTGCATGATCTTGTGCTGGCCAGGCTCCTCGGCATTTCACAGGAAGCAATGGCTAAACAGAGCAACCTGCTCTACGTTCATGATGACCGGGAAGTTTTTGAGGCGGTCGATTCCGCCAAGGTGCAGGTTGGATTTGTGGTCAAGCCGACGACGGTTGAGCAGGTCTTGGCGGTATCGGAGAGCGGAGAGGTCATGCCGCAGAAATCGACTTTCTTTTATCCGAAACTTATGACAGGCATGCTGTTTAACCCGCTTGACTGAGCCCATAATGACCGAAGACTTTCTCTCGTTATCCGCTTTTGAGACCCGGCAGCTTGCCCGCCAGTTTGCCGCGACCCTTCAGGCAGGCGACATGGTCGCGCTCTCTGGGCAGCTCGGCGCGGGCAAGACTGAATTTATGCGGGGGATTACAGAGTTTTTCAACTGCGACGACCAGCTCTCCAGCCCTACTTTTCCTCTCTTTAACATCTATGAGGGGT
>CAIPKT010000197.1 GCA_903865705.1 uncultured Chlorobiaceae bacterium | reverse complement strand
GGGATTGACAATAACACAGTCCATTCCTTTTTTGACTGCTTCGGCAACTTCAACTTCGGAAAGGTGCTTTGTTCTTGCGTATTCAAGGTTGATCTGGTGAAAATTCCAGATAACAGATTCATCGACAGGTTTTTTGTCGAATGCAATTCCTACCGCCGTTATGGAACTGACATGGAGAAATCTTGTTACACCGGCTGCAGCAGATGCCTGCAACATATTGCGGGTACCTTCAACATTGATTTTATAGAGGAGAGCATTTTTTTTATCCCCCATATACGTAAGACCCGCAGAGTGATAGACAAAATCAATTCCCTGTAACGCGGAATCGAGTGATGCTCTGTCAGTAATATCGCCATATACAAGCCTTACCTTGTGCAGAACATCGGCGAGTGAGGTTAAATCAGAATTTTTTCGGACAAGAATCGAAACTTCATTATCAGTGGAAGCCAGTTTTTTCACAAGACTCGAACCAATAAAACCAGTTGCCCCGGTTACAAGGATTTTTTTATTCACCAGTATTGTACTTCAATCAATTAACAATCCTTTATTTTTCCGCTCACCAAAAAAGACCATCCGGTTTATACTGACAGCTCATGCAACAATTATTGTACAACGGCGGTCTCATCGACAACAATTTTTCCGGCTACTAATTTATCTCTTATATCCTCCAGTTGTTGATGGTTTTTCGTACCGATCAAAGAAGCGTTTTTGTCATTGTAAACATAATCCGTATAACGATCTGCCAAACCAAATACCGAAACACTCCCACCCTTGAAACTTCCATCCAACACACTCTCAACCGTTTTGAGTACAGCCCTGTCTACTGCCTTGGTCATACTGCTCAGTACGAATCCCGGCGCTGATGATTCCTGATCCCTGTCCGTACAGATAACAAGCGCTTTACTCTCTCTTGCGGCTTCAATGACACCAAGGCCACTTGCGCCCGCTGCCTGGTAAATAATATCGGCTCCCCTCCCATATTGTCCAAGTGCAAGTTCCCTGCCCTTGGCGGGGTCGGCAAAAGCGCTTCCGGTCATTCCGATGTAACCTGAAATAACCCTTACAGCAGGGTTTATTGAGTGTACTCCCTCAATAAAGCCATTCTCAAATTTTTTGATGACGCTTGATTCCATCCCGCCAATGAAGCCAACCGTTTTTGTTTTGGTAACCATTGCCGCAAGGGCTCCTACCAGAAAAGATCCTTTTTTCTCCTCAAAAACAATGCCCTGAAGATTTACCGGAACAACAACTTTCGGCTGAGGAATATAGTCGATGCAGACAAATTTTTTATCAGGAAATTCCGATGCAATAGCCGTAATATCTTCACTGAAGAGCATACCAACACCAATAATCAGTCCAATATCCGGGTCTACAGCCATAGACCGCAAAGAGGCCTCACGATCAGCTCCCTCTCCATGCGGCTCGATGTAGATAAAGTTGACGCCGTGCTTGGCCTTGGCAATTTCAAGGCCGTTATATGCTGAATCATTAAACGATTTATCGCCCCTGCCACCGACATCAAAAACCAAACCAATCTGCAGTTTGCCTTCTGAAGAGTGTTCGCCTGCTTTTTTTTCTTTGTTTTGCCCGGAACAACCAGCAAGGATAAAGAAAAAAAAGAGCAACAAAGACAGCGATTGCTTCATTGATTTTGTTAAGAATAGATTATGCTGACTTTGCAACTTTTTGACGTTGCTAATTTATGAAAAACTCGCAGGAATTAAAAGCCGTAACCGATAATGAAAAAAAAATCACTTGGGAATTTGCCAGCCATATTGTGATCATGCCGCAAGAGAGCAAATTTTATGAATGGCGACAAGCAGCGCTTTGATAGAAAAGGGCTTCTTGATAAAGTTCACTCCCAGATCAAGCTCCCCTTGAATTTTAATATCCTCAAAGGTGTAACCGGACATGAAAAGCGTTTTAATGTTCGGACATATTGACTGAAGTTGTCTGGAAAGATCACAACCATTCATCTCGGGCAAAACAACATCTGTTATAAGCAAGTGAATTTTGTTCCCATATTCACGGGCAATCCGGATTGCTTCACTGGGTGTGGCGGCATCGAGGACTCCATACCCTTTATTTTCAAGCATACGCTTGTAGATATTAAGGATATCCGGTTCATCCTCAACAAGCAGTATCAACTCTTTACTGCGACTGATTGACGGTGTCAGTTGTTCGTTTCTGTCCAGATCAGCATAACCGATCTGCCTGGGCAAATAAATATTAAAGGTGGTTCCCTTGCCCTGCTTGCTCAAGCATTCGATATAAGCATTGTTCTGTTTGACAATTCCATAGATCGTTGAGAGGCCCATTCCGGCACCATCTCTATACTCCTTTGTGGTGAAGAAGGGTTCGAATATATGCGGGAAATCAAGCTTGTCAATACCGATGCCGTTATCGGTCACGGAAAGCATCACATAGTCGCCTGGTTCCTTGCAGGAGTGACCGGCCGTGCATTCTGCTATATCAACAAGAACCCTGCGGGTTTCAATGGTAATTTCGCCCATCCCCACTATGGCATCGCGCGAGTTGATGCAAAAATTGCCAAGAATGAGGTCTATTTGAGAAGGATCAATCTTTACCGATGTACTCTGCTGCTCGGGTAT
>CAIPKT010000196.1 GCA_903865705.1 uncultured Chlorobiaceae bacterium | reverse complement strand
GGTGTTGATTCTTTTTTGCACGATGCCATAGAGGCTGGAGTTGACGGGCTCCTTATTCCTGATCTTCCTCCCGAAGAGGCGGCACATTTTCTCGAAAAGGCCAAAAAGGCAGGTCTGACGGTTGTTTTTCTTGTTTCACCGGTCACTCCGCCTGAAAGGATCGAGTGGATCGACAGCCTCTCAACCGATTTTTCCTACTGCCTTGCGGTCAATGGCACGACTGGTACGGCCAAGCTCTCTGATGCGTCGTCGGGGGAGAGGGTTGATGATTATCTGAAAAGGGTTCGGCGGCATACACGGAAAAAATTTGTTGTCGGCTTTGGTATCAAAGACAAGGCTCGAGTTGAGTCGATGTGGAAGGTTGCAGATGGTGCCGTCGTAGGGAGTGCCCTTCTGCAGCATATTGCAGCCTCTGCGACTCCGGAAGAGTGCGCCGCTCTTGCCGCCGAGTTCTGGAAAACGCTGCGCTGAGCGATGCACATTTTTGACAACACCGAACAGCACTCTCCCTCGGTTGATCTCATTATTCCATTTTACAGGCGGCGTGACATGCTTGAGCGCTGTCTTGACTCGCTTGAGCAGTGCAGCTACCCATATCTGGGCATTATTGTGGTCGATAATGGCGGAACGGAGGCGGGCCTTGTTTTTCTTGTCAAGCGTTACCGCAATGCGCGATTGTTGCGGCTGGCGGAAAACAGGGGCTATGCCGGAGGATGCAACGCAGGGCTGAAAAGCTCTACGGCTGACTATGTGGTTTTTCTGAATGACGACACGGAGCACGACCCGTTGTGGCTTGAGCAGCTTGTCGGTGTCGCGCTTAAGGATGAGCGCATTGGTGCCCTGCAACCGAAAATCCTTGCACTGAAGCCATACCATAAAGGGAAAAAGGTTTTTGACTATGCTGGTGCGGCGGGCGGCATGATTGACCGTCTTGGTTATCCCTGGTGTCTTGGCCGTACCTTTTCGGGGGTTGAGGCCGACAAGGGGCAGTATGAGCGTGGGCAGGATATTTTTTGGGCCTCCGGTGTTGCCATGTTTGTTAACAGGTCTGTAGCCGAAGTGCTTGGCGGGTTTGATGATGATTTTTTCATGCAGATGGAGGAGATTGATCTCGCCTGGCGTATGCAGCTTGCCGGTTACCTGGTTCGATCGGTTCCCTCCTCAGTTGTGCTGCACGAAGGGGGAGCCTCTTTGCCGGGTGGATCGGCAGAAAAAATATATTTTAATCATCGCAATAACGTGGCCATGCTTTTGAAGAACCTTGGCGCAGCGAACCTCCTCTGGGTAATCCCGCTGCGCATGCTGCTCGACGTGGCGGCAGCGCTCTTCTATTTTACCCAGTTTCCGGGGTGTTTAAAAAAATCAGGAGCGGTGTTCCGTGCCTGGTCGTTCAATATCCGGAACTTTGCCGCTACCATGAAGAAACGCCGCAAGGTGCAGTCGTCAAGAGTTGTTGACGACCAAACCATTTTCCGCAACTCCCCTGTATCATTCATTGTCAGAAGAGGGTAAGGTTTTGTC
>CAIPKT010000195.1 GCA_903865705.1 uncultured Chlorobiaceae bacterium | reverse complement strand
GCCACCTCCGGTAGCCTGGATAACAAGAGGTACTCTGCGCTCAATGGCGATTTTGCTGGCCTGCCAGATTTTTTCTGCCGTGGACATGCAGAATGAACCGCCGAGGAAATTGAAGTTGGTTGAACAAAATACAACAGGATTTCCCTCAATGGAAGCGTCTCCGGTTATAAAGGATGCTGCCGCACCGGTTTTATGCTGAGCCTCCCCAATTTTCTTCTGGTAATCGGGGAAATTAAGAATATCCTTGTCAACAATATATCGGGTCTCCTGGTGTTCGACGAAGGTATCTTTGTCGAGAACAAGGTCAATGTAGTCGTGGGCTGTCAGCCTGACGTACCGGTGCCCGCATATTTCGCAGGTGAAGTTGTCGGCAAAGAGTTTTGAATAGAGTACAGGATCAAGCACCTTTTTGCCAGCATTGTCTATACAGTTTCTATGGCGGGCAACAAAAAGGATTCTGTTTGGTTTAGGGATAAAGTAGGATACAGGTTTTTCAAAAGAGATGATCTCCTCTTCGGTAATGGTCTCCCACTGGCCAATTTTTTCCCAGCGCTCCATTCTCCGTGCAAAGAGCTCTTCAGATGGTATTCTGCTGAGCTTGTCGACCCATTGCACCAGAGAACTCTTGAACGATTGAAGGGCGGACTGCGGGAAATGGTGTGCAGGCCCGTCATGTTCAGCAATGATGTCATCAATAATGCCGTTTTTCAGTCCTTTCTTTGCCGTTATCTGTGAAATTTCTGCAGCAAAGTTGGCCTTTTCCCTGGTGCGGAAGAGGATGGAAGAACACGCTTCAGGCGAAATGACCATGTAGGTTGAATATTCCATGGCGAGTACAGCATCACATCCGGTCAGGGCAATGGCACCGCCGCTGCATCCTCGATTGATGATGACCGATATGGTCGGTACGGATGATTCGGCAAGCAACTGCATGCATCGTCCGATCTTCCAGGCTATGCCACCACCTTCCGACTGTTCGGTAGGATCTGCGCCAGCCGTGTCAATAATCGTAATGATGATACGGTTTTCCAGTTCGGCAAGCTCAATCGCCTTGATTGCTTTTTCAAATGCTGCCGGTGTCGGCATGCCTTGATTCCATCTTGCTATTTCATTGGGGTCCCTCATCAGTTGGCGCATGAGCCCAAAATCAGAGGTTGGTCCAGATTGCTGGCCAATCAGCATGACAGGCCACCAGGAATTTTCTCCATTACGCAGCACCGCGCGGTGCGTCTGAATAATGCAACTGCCGTGCAAGTCGTTCTCCAGGCACTCTTCGGCTTCGTCAAATACGGTAAGATAATCGAGGTGTTTGGGGCGTTCGGGGTGAAAGGAGAGTTGATACTTTTCGTATTCGGTGAGCTTTTCAATACTCTCGTGAGTGTAACTAAAGCCCTCTCTTTTCTCAAAAGGCAGATAAAAATGTTTCACTGTTTACAAGTTGCTTTGTCTTGATTGGTATAATCCTGTTTTTGAGCAAATTCAAGAAGTACCCTGTTGGTTTCTTTAGGGTGAAGAAACATAATTTTTTTTCCGCCTGCCCCTTCTTTTGGCAAGCCAAGTGGATTGATATTGACGGACCGAAGACGCTCCGTTTCTTTATCGATATCGTCTGTTTCAAGTGCTATGTGATGCATGCCGTCGCCGTTCTTTGCAAGAAATTTTGCAATGGGGCTTTCGTCGCTCATTGGCTCAAGCAGTTCGATTTTGGTGTCTCCGATAGAAATAAATGCCACGCGTACTTTTTCAGAAGACACCTCTTCTATCCTGATAGCCCCGGGGGCGCACCCGAGAACGTTCCGGAACGTCTCAAGTGCGCTATCAAGGTTTTGGACGGCAATTGCTATGTGGTCAATTTTTTTGATCATGCGTCCTTTGTAATGGATTTGCTGTTTACGGCATAACCGATTGTCTGCAAAAATTCTCTGATTTCGTCGAGAATTGCTGGATCGTCAATTGTAGCCGGCATGGTATACTCTTCGCTATTGGCAATCTTGCGCATGGTGCCGCGAAGAATTTTGCCTGAACGGGTTTTTGGCAGACGATCGACAATAACGGCATTTTTGAACGAGGCAACAGGTCCGATATTCTCACGCACATACTCAATGCAGTGTTTGATAATCTGTGTGTGCGGAGTATCAACATTGTTCTTGAGGACGATAAAGGCAAGCGGTATCTGTCCTTTCAGATCGTCATGAGCACCGACGACCGCGCATTCCGCAACATCAGGATGTTCGCAGAGAGCCCCTTCAATTGCTCCGGTAGAGAGCCTGTGGCCGGCAACATTGATGACGTCATCAGTTCGTGACATGATATTGATATAACCGTCTTCGTCAATAAAGCCGGCATCGCTCGTCTGGTAGTAGCCAGGGAACTGTTTCATGTAGGTTTCAACAAACCGGTTGTCGGCTTTCCAGAGAGTCAGCATGGTTCCTGGAGGAAGAGGCTGTTTGATGACAATGTCGCCCATTTGGCCGGCGGGGAGTTGCTCAAGATCCGAGTTAACGACCTGAACATTATAGCCCGGGACTGCTCTTGATGATGATCCGTACTTGATTGGTCCGGGTTCAATGCCCTGGCAGTTTGCAGCAATAGCCCATCCGGTTTCAGTCTGCCACCAATGGTCGATGACCGGTACATTCAAATTTTGCTCTGCCCATCTTACGGTATCGGGATCGGCCCGTTCTCCGGCGAGAAAGAGGGTTCGGAAACAGGAAAGGTCATAATGTTTGAGGTAAGTGCCCTTCGGATCCTCTTTTTTGATTGCCCGGAATGCTGTCGGTGCTGTAAAGAGAACTGATACGTTGTATTCGCTGATAATCCGCCAGAACGTACCGGGGTCAGGCGTACCGACTGGTTTGCCTTCAAAAATCAGTGTCGTGCATCCCTGAAGCAGGGGAGCGTAAACTATATACGAGTGACCGACTACCCAGCCGACATCGCTTGCAGCCCAGAATACCTCTCCAGGTTGAACGTTGTAGACATTTTTCATTGACCAATGCAGTGCTACCATGTGGCCGCCGTGATCGCGGACGATACCCTTCGGTTGGCCGGTGGTTCCTGAAGTGTAGAGAATATAGAGGGGGTCGGAAGATTCAACGGGGACACACTGTGCGGGTTCAGCGCCAAGAAGAGACTGGTTCCAGGTCAGGTCGCGTTCTTCGTTGAGATCCGCCTTGAGCTGGTCGCGCTGTTTGATTATACAGATCTCAGGTTTGAAGTGAGCCAGTTCGATAGCAAAGTCAAGCAGTCGCTTGTAATCGATAATTTTATTGTGCTCAATGCCGCATGATGCTGAAATGATAACCTTCGGCTTACAATCGTCAATTCTTATGGCAAGCTCATGAGAGGCGAAGCCGCCGAACACGACGGAATGGATGGCTCCGATTCTTGCACAGGCAAGCATAGCCACAACAGCTTCGGGAATCATTGGCATATAGATGATAACACGATCACCCTTGCGAACTCCTCTTGACTGCAAAGCACCGGCGAAGAGTGCTACGATATCGCGAAACTGACGGAAGGTATAACGTTGCTTGGTTCCCGTTACCGGACTGTCGAAGATGACAGCCAAATCGTTGCCCCGTCCTTCATCTACATGGCGGTCGAGAGCATTGTAGCAAGTGTTGGTCATTCCACCCGCAAACCAGCGATAAAACGGGGGGTTGCTGGTGTCAAGAACCTTGTTCCATTTTTTGTACCAGTGGAGCTTTTCGGCGGCTTCTCCCCAGAAAATATCGGGGTGCTCAATTGATTGCTGATAAACAGTGTTAAAGGACTGAGACATACGAGTAACCCCCTGGTAAAAAATGAGTTAAAAAGATAAAAGGGATGACAGATTAGTCATTGATAATCAAAATAAAAGAACAGTTGTATTGAGTCTGCAAAATATGGACGAGATCAATTTGATAACTGAAAGCCAATGTTAACAAAAAATTAACAGTAGACCAATCGGCATTTATTCAGGGAGTGCTTTTAGCTCTCTGAATAGCTGAAAAAATTCTTCAATCGAGAGCGCTTCAGCCCTCTTTTTCAAGGTTTCGCTCTTTACTGATTCAAGGCTATAGCTCTCTTTAAGATTGTTCAGCAAGGTTTTGCGGCGCTGATGAAAAGCTGTGCGGACAAACCGTCGGAATCCATCAGCATCTTCCAGTGGATCATCTATTTTTGGTGTCATTCTCAGAACGGCACTGTCTACACCCGGTTGAGGCCGAAAGACCTTGCGCCCGACCTTGAAGAGATAGTTGACTTCGCAGAACGCCTGCATCTGGACAGCGAGAATGCCATAGTCTTTTGTACTTGGTTTAGCGACAATCCTCATGGCAACTTCATGCTGCATCATCAGTGTTGCCGAAAGAAGGCGTTTGCGATGTTCAAGGAGCTTGAAAAGGATTGGCGTGGTAATGGAGTAGGGGATATTGCCGAGTACCCTGAGCGGTTTTTCCAGTGCAAGCGCGGCAAGATCGGTTTCAAGAAAGTCGCCTTCGATGACATTGAGCTGCGGGTACTCACACCTTATGAACTCAGCAAGTTTCCGGTCTTTTTCGACGACGGTGAAAACAGGACAGCACTCAATGATCTCTTTTGTCAGCGCCCCGAACCCAGGTCCGATTTCCAAAATATTTTCTTGAGGGCCTGCTCCTGAAGCAATTACAATTTTTCTTGTGATATTACGGTCGGTGAGAAAGTTTTGACCTAATTTTTTTTTCACCGCTATTTCAGTATCCTTATATTCAATAACTTTTCTCATGGAGTTTGAAGTTTTTTCAGTACCATAGCCGAGCGGAAGTGCTTTTTATAATTTAAGTTATTCTGGAAGTAATGGAAGACAATAACATTGGTGTTGCGGCTGCGCATTATGTTTCGCGTGGAAACAAAGCAACTCGTACCGGATTTGGCGATGCTTTGCTAAAAATCGGTCAGGAGAACAGCTCTGTCGTCGCTTTGTGCGCCGATCTGACAGGATCCTTGAATATGAATTTATTTCGCGAGGCTTTCCCTGAACGTTTTATTCAGACGGGGATTGCTGAAGCCAATATGATTTCCATGGCAGCCGGCCTTGCAACAACCGGAAAAATACCGGTTGCAGCCAGTTTTGCCGTCTTTGCTACCGGAAGAGTTTATGATCAGATCCGCCAGTCGGTCTGCTATTCGAACCTCAATGTCAAGATATGCGCGTCACATGCTGGGCTTACGCTGGGCGAAGATGGTGCCACTCACCAGATTCTTGAGGATATCGGGCTCATGCGGGGTCTGCCAAGAATGACCGTAGTTGTGCCCGCTGATTACAGCGAAACCATTCGTGCAACAAATGCAGTTGTCAAGCATCAGGGTCCTGTCTACCTCCGCTTCGGAAGGCCCAACGTTCCCGACTTTTCACTTGACGAGGATGGCTTTGAAATCGGTAAATCCATAGAGCTCCATCCCGGCAAGGATGTGACCGTCATTGCCTGCGGCATCATGGTCTGGAAAGCTCTCGAAGCTGCCCTTATCCTCGAAAAAGAGGGGGTTGGTGTCAGGGTAATCAATATGCATACCATTAAACCTATCGATACTCTTGCAATTGTGCGTGCAGCCAACGATACCGGTGCCATTGTGACGGCTGAAGAGCACCAGACTTATAACGGACTGGGAGATGCAGTGGCCCATGTCTGTGCCCTTAATATTCCTGTGCCGATTGAGATGGTCGGTGTCGAAGATCAGTTTGGCGAGTCTGGAAAAGCGGATGATCTGCTTGAAAAATACAAGCTGACAACGAGAGACATTCTTGAAAAAATTTACCTGGCACTGCGTAGAAAGAGTTGATGACCGGGCTGAAAATTTTATAACCTTACAGGAGATAATTACTCATGGCAATGCCGAATTTGAATGATATGATGAAACAGATCCAGCAGGCTGGCGAAAAGATGCAGGATGTGCAGAAGCAGCTTGAGAAGATTGTTGCATATGGTGAAGCCGGTGGAGGTATGGTAAAAGTCAGTGTCAGCGGCAAGCAGAAAGTGCTTAGTCTGACCATTGATCCAGACATTCTTGATGACCTTGAAATGGTTCAGGATCTTGTTCTTGCTGCCGTGAACAATGCACTGGACGAATCTGCCCGGCTTGCACAGGAGGAGATATCCAAGGTCACCGGAGGAATGATGAATCCTGCGGATATTCTCAAAAACCTGAATCTCGGTTTGTAGCTCTCGATGCGATATTCTTCGGCTGCTCTTGAAGCCCTTGTTGATGAATTTGCCAAACTCCCTGGTGTCGGACGCAAAACCGCCCAGCGTCTTGCCATGTATATTCTTCGTGAGCCGAGAGTTGAGGCTGAAAAACTGGCTGGTGCGTTGCTTGATGCAAAAGATAATGTTATCCGTTGCTCGGTATGCCAGAACATTACTGATGTAGGTGCAGACCCCTGTGTCGTCTGTACAAGCAGGGCTCGTGACCGCTCGGTTATTTGCGTGGTCGAATCACCTGTCGACATGCTTGCCTTTGAAAAAACCGGTCACTATAAAGGACTTTACCATGTTCTTCATGGTGTTATTTCACCCCTTGACGGTATAGGTCCGGATGATATCAAGGTTCGCGAACTGCTGCAGCGACTCGCCTTGCAGGGGAGTCCTGAAGTCAGGGAAGTAGTTCTTGCCCTGAACCCGACTATTGAAGGCGAGACAACAGCCCTCTATCTCAGTAAACTTCTCAAGCCGCTTGGTATCAATGTTACCAAAATAGCGAGAGGAATTCCTGTTGGAGCGGAGCTTGAATTTATTGACGAAGCAACCCTTTCGCGGGCAATGGAAGGTCGTACAGTCGTGTAGCGTTTTTTTTGCCAATTCCGTTTCAATTCGCGTAATAATGAGTTTAGAAAAAAAGTCAGTGTTGATTCTTGGTGGCGGTCTGGCAGGTCTGACCGCAGCCAAACGTTTGACAGATAATGGATTTCAGGTCAAGGTGCTTGAAAAAAGAGATATTTATGGAGGGAAGGTCTCTGCATGGAAAGATGATGAGGGTGACTGGATAGAATCAGGGACGCACTGTTTTTTTGGTGCATACAGTGTTCTCTACGATCTCATGAAAGAGATCAAGACCTATCATGCCGTTGTCTGGAAAGAGCACCAGCTCACCTATACCCTTTCAGGTGGAAAGCAATTTACCTTTAATACATGGGATCTTCCCAGCCCGCTCCATCTGCTGCCGGCAATTGTCAAAAACGGCTATTTTTCTTTTGGCGAGATGGCTGCGTTTGCAATATCCCTTATTCCTCTCGCGCTGAAAAAAGAGAAGTACGCGCCAACACAGGATCATTTGACCTTTACTGAATGGGCTCATCAGAAAAAATTCGGCAATCGTCTTCTGGAAAAAATGTTCCGTCCGATGGCCCTGGCCCTGAAGTTTATACCGCCCGAAGAGATATCGGCCAAGATTATCCTTGATGTTACCGAGACTTTTTATCGCATTCCTGATGCCTCCCGTATGGGTTTTCTCAAAGGCTCTCCCCAGGAATATCTGACGCAGCCACTTCTCGAATACTCGGCATCGAAAGGGGCAATCTTCAAGAACAGAACGGTTGTTGAGGAACTGCTGTTTGATGGAACGGAAATCAATGGAGTGCAGCTTCGTAATGGCGAGATACTTACGGCTGACTACTACCTTTGTGCACTGCCGATTCATAATCTGAAAAAGGTTTTACCTGACAGCCTTAAACATTATGACCCGTTTTTTGGCGACCTTGAAAAGCTTGAAGGAGTTCCGGTGATCTCTGCCCAGATCTGGTACGATAAGGAAATTACCAATGATGACAATGTCCTTTTTTCTCCGGATGGAGTCATTCCGGTTTATGCAAATCTTGCCCGTACCACACCCGAATACACTACCCTCAGGGGAGAGCCGTTCTCTGGCAAAACCCGATTTGAGTTCTGCGTCGCACCGGCAAAAGAACTCATAGGCCTCTCAAAGGAGGAGATTATTCATCTTGTTGACCAAAGCGTCAGAAATTGCTATCCCGAAACCTCAAACGGAGCTAAAATTCTGAAATCAACACTGGTCAAAATCCCCGAATCAGTCTATGCGCCATTGCCCAACATGGAACAGTACCGTCCAACCCAGAAAACGCCGATCCGCAACCTTTTTCTTGCAGGCGGATTTACCCGGCAACTCTATTACGATTCAATGGGTGGGGCTGTCATGAGTGCAAATCTTGCCGTGGATGGAATTGTTAAAGATGCAGAGGGTTAGTCATACGATCAAAACTGAAGAGCAGGCATTTAGTTCAGATATTGCTTTTCGGGGAATATACTTTTGGATCCAATATGTTGGAAGATAAAGAGATACAACGCGAGAAACTGATTCTCAATATGTCCGTCGAAGGCTTTTGGGATTGGGATCTGCAAACAGACCAATTTTACCTGAGTCCAAGTTTTTGTGAACGTATTGGCTATTCGAGTGTCACGACCCTCTTTGATATCCACTTCATAAAAATGATTATCCACCCTGATGATCTTCAAAAAATATCCTCGTTAATCGATAAGGTTGTTTATGAAAAACAAGAGACGGCAATCGTCTCCGGCCGGATAATTTCAAAAGATAGTTCTGTTCATTGGTTTGAGAGCAGATGCGGTATTGTTGCATGCAATGAAGATGGCATTGCTTCACGCATGGTTGGTACCCTTATTGATATCACACGCCAGAAGCAGATGGAGAGTGAACTTCAACGGTTGACCGGTACACTGCTGGCGATCAGCAATTGCAACCAGGTGTTGCAAAGCGAAGCACGCTACCGGAGCCTGTTTGAGAACAAGCACACGGTGATGCTGATCATTGATCCTGAGAATGGAAGCATTCTTGATGCCAACCCTGCCGCAGTCATCTACTATGGATGGAAACGTGATGAGCTGTGCAACATGAATATCAGCCAGATCAACATGTTGAACAAAGCTGAAATACAAGCAGAAATGCAGTTGGCCTTAGCCGAAAAGCGCAATTTTTTTCTCTTTCGTCATCTCCTGCGAGACAGCTCTGTCCGTGATGTCGAGGTTGTCAGCGGGCCGATTTCCATCAAGGGAAAATCGCTGCTTTATTCCATCATTACAGATATTACTGAACGCAAGCAGGCCGAGCAGGAACTGCGTCAGAGTGAGGAACGCTTCAGGAAACTGTTTCAAAGCCATGCCGTGGTCAATATTCTTGTTGATCCTGATACAGGAAATATTGTCGATGCCAATCCATCGGCTGCGGATTTTTATGGATGGTCTGTTGATGAGCTTAAGCAGATGAATATCAGGCAGATAAATCCCATCTCAGTTAAAGAGATCAAGAAGAATCTTGAAAAGAGCCGTTTATCAAAGCAAAACAAGTTTCAATTTCTTCATGGCAGGTCGGATGGTTCTTTACGGGATGTGGAGGTCTTCAGCAGCAAGATCGAGATTGCCGGAAAAGAGCTTCTTTATGTAACTGTTTTTGATGTTACCCACAAAAAGTTGGCTGAAGAAGCATTGCGTGAAAGTGAACGGAAGTTTCGAACCATTACTGAGCAGATTGCGGAAATGGTTTTTGTTACCGATACCAAGGGAGTCTTGACCTATGTTTCGCAAGCTGTTGAAAGAATTTTTGATTATACAGCAAAAGAGGTTACCGGGCATCTCTTTACCGAGTATTTGAATGAAGAAGAAATTTCAGGAGCCCTTGTCATATTCAACGAAATATTGTTGCATGAGGAGACGCATCATCTTCTTAACTTTAAATTCCGAAAAAAAAACGGGTTGTTCTTTTTCGGAGAAGTCCATGTAACATACTATCAGGATCAGGAATTTTCTGGAATGATCGGGTTGATCCGGGATATTACCGAGCGAAAGAGGGAGGAGGAAGAACGGCAACAGCTGGAGGCTCATCTCCGCAAATCGCAGCGTCTCGAAACCATAGGGACACTTGCCGGCGGAATTGCGCATGATTTCAACAACATCCTCATGCCTATCCTTGGTTATGCTGAAATGGGAGTAATGAACCTTCCCAAAGAGGATCCCATATACCAATATTTCAGTGAAATCAGGCTTGCTGCTGAACGCGCAAAGCAACTGGTGTCACAAATCATGACTTTCAGTAAAGTCCAGGAAAGTGAGCCGG
>CAIPKT010000194.1 GCA_903865705.1 uncultured Chlorobiaceae bacterium | reverse complement strand
TGTTAAAAGCAAGTTCGAGAGGATTTAGGAGTTTCGAAAGTTACCGGATAAGAATCCTCTTTTATTGTGGGAAGCTGGAAATGCAACTATAGCGGGCGCAGTAAAATGAAATTTAGTTTCCATTAAATTCCGCGAAATGCCGTTCTGTTAAACAGGATGTCGTTCTTATGAAGATAGAGTCGAGGTAAATCATCAATAGTTTGATCAATGTATTTCATTCCGCTACTGACCAGATTGCCATCAACGATATTGCCCATTCGATAAACTGGGACTTTTGAAGAATCATCTATCGTTTTTTGTGATGTCCCATAGTCTATTGTACTGGAAAGGCTTGCCAGTCTCATCCATATCCAGCCTTTAGGCAATTCAAAAGGCAGATCTTCTGATTTAATCTTGGGTAGCGGTTTTTGTGTTTTGATCTTTCCTTCCTTTACCAATCTCCGTTTTTCTGCTTCGATCTCCTTCAGCAATTCACTGGCCGGTTGGTCGATCGGGTCTTGCGGAACCAGTTTGCCCATGACGCCAAGTTGGAGGATGGCTTTGCGCAGTTCGGTCACATTGGCTTTTACGGAGTAGAGTTCTCCGAAGTGACGGTTGATGAAGTGCCAAGCATTAGTAAAGTCATCGTTCCCTTGCGCTTCAAACAGACGGTTCAGAGCGGAAATATGGACGTTCAGGCGTTTCTCTTCACACTCAGCTCGCAGCTTTTCCAGCTCATCGCAACGCGCCATGAGCTGGTCGATTCTGGCGACTATGCGTTGTTGTTCGACAAGGGGAGGAAGGGGATGAATACTTTTCACAGCATCATCGGTTCCGAGCCTTGGCATTTTCACGCCGTACATCAGACTGTCTACATAAGTTAAAAATGCCGGACGCTTCATTAGCCATCTCAAAAACTGAGAATCAATGGCACTTGATGGGACAATGGGAATAATTTCCGTTGTACAAACACCGTCAGTGTCAGCAACTACCACTTTATTGAGATATGGACGCAGTTTTCCGTAAAGAACATCGCCCTTTTGAAAAGTTGACTTTGTTGACTTCGAAAGCCGCTCAGAATATTTTGCCCTGTAGATAACTCGGGATGTCTCTTTTTCAATATCTTCAAGATCCAAAAGCCAAGTATCATCAGCAATTTCACCTGAAGTGCTATTTTTCCTGCCATTATAGTCGCTTACTTGACCCAGCCTGATCCACGCCCAACTCACAGGCAATTCATAAGGCCTCTCCTCCGGCTTGATCTCGGGCAGCGGTTTCGGCTCCCTGATCTTTCCAGCCTTAACCAGCCTCCGCGTCTCAGCCTCTATCTCCTTAAGCAGTTCACTGGCCGGCTGGTCACTGGGGTCTTGCGGCACAAGTTTGCCCTGCATGGCAAGGGTTAAAATCAGCTCCCGCAGTTTTTTGATACCATCAGGTGCAGCAAAGGCAATATCGAAATGCTGTTCGAGCAGTGCCCTGCTCCTGAAATGTTCATTCATGACTTTCCTTCACCACAGTCTTCACCACAGTTTCTCCCACAGTCACCCGTAACGATTTTATCCACTGAGTGACGGAGTGAGCCTTTGACTGGCTCCTCATTGCTCTTGTTTCAACGCAGTTTGTTTCCATTGTCTCAGTTGTCTCCCAATGCCTGCATAAGTTCCTGCTTCAGGGCAGCTTGTGCCGTTTCGAGTTTTCTCACAATCTCCTGGTACTCCTCCATCAGCTCTTCAGGGTCACGATGGTTCACCTCCACTTCGTGGGGGTTTTTGCAGTCGAGGTTGAAGTTGCGTGCGGCAATCTCCTCTGCTGTGATTTTCCATGCGTATGGGGTGATTTTGCGTCCCTTGCGCTCCGCACCGCCCCACCATGCTTGTTCCCGATCAAACTCTTCGATAGTCAGAGGCCGGGTTCGTGAGTAGGCTTTGTAGCCTTCAGGATAGGGGTGTTCAAAGAACCAGACCTCCTTTGTCGGGCCGCCCTTTTCGAAAAAGAGGATGTTGGTTGAAATGCTGGTGTAGGGGCTGAAAACACCTTTCGGCAATCGGACAATGGTGTGCAGATTGAACTCTTCAAGCAGTTCCCGCTTCAGATTGGTTTTGACTCCCTCGCCAAAGAGAAAGCCGTCGGGCAATACTACAGCAGCGCGGCCAGTGTCGTGCTTGAGCCGGTGCATGATGAGGGCCATAAAGAGGTCGGCGGTTTCGCGGGTCTGGTACTTTTTGGGAAAGTTGTTTTCAATGCCATCCTCTTCCATGCCTCCGAAAGGGGGATTGGTGACGATAATGTCTACACGCTCTTTGGGGCCGTAATCTTTAAGCGGACGGCTGAGGGTGTTGTCGTGCAGGATGTTGGTGGGAACGTCAATGCCGTGCAGCATCATGTTGGTCAGGGCGAGCATGTGCGGCAGGGGTTTCTTTTCCACACCATGAATGCTTTCCTGCATGATTTTCAGATCATCGGCGTTTTTCATCTGTCCATTGAGGTGTTCGATGGTGTTGATGAGAAAGCCGCCGGTGCCGCAGGCGGGATCGAGCACTGTTTCGCCGAGTTGCGGGTTGAGTGTCTCGACCATAAATTGGGTGACGGCACGGGGAGTATAGTATTCGCCGGCATTTCCGGCAGACTGCAAGTCAGCAAGAATTTTTTCGTAGATGTCGTTGAAGAGGTGGCGGTCACTCGAAGAGTTGAAATCGACTTCCTCTTCGATGGTGTTGATTACCTGCCGGAGCAGGGTGCCGGACTTCATGTAGTTGTAGGCATCCTCAAAGACCGAACCGATCACACGACCGTGCGCAGAGACCCCGGCAACGTAAGCAAGCCGCTTGAGTGAGGGAAAGAGGTCGATGTTGACAAAGTCGATCAGCTCCTCTCCGGTTATGCCTTCAGGATCTTTTGCCCAGTTCTGCCAGCGAAACCGGCTCTCAAGCGGGGTTTTATAATTTGGAGTGGTAAGCTGCCATTCTTCCTCACGATCGTTGAATATTTTCAGAAAAAGGAGCCAGACGATCTGGCTGATGCGCTGGGCGTCGCCATCAACACCGACGTCCTTTCGCATGATGTCTTGTATGGTTTTGATCAGTGTTCCGATCGGCATAGTGGTTTTTTGTTATGCGCTGTAGAGCGCTTGTTCGAGTTCATGAACGGCTTGCTGGTAGCTTTCAAAACCATTGAAAATACGAATGATCTCGACAGGTGTACCGAAATGGGTGAAAGGAGCAATGGAAAGTATCTGCGGAGCTTCAATCTGCACAATGCCTTCGTCGGCATATTTGTCGAGAAGGGCTTCGAGCACCCGGCGCGCAGTCTCGCCGTACCGGGTAAAGTAGTTGCGTTTTTTAACCTCTTCCGCCCTTTCCCTGCGGGTAAGCGGCGGTTTGTCCCAGGCGATATGACAGATGAGGTCGAAAGGGTCGTAGTCACGGCTGATCTCTTCGGAGAGTGCATCAAAAAAAACTCCTTCCCTCGACAGCTCTTCAATGATTACCTGCTTCTTTTCGGCACGGTTCCACCTATTGAGAAACTCTTCAAGTGAAGCAAACTCTCTTGATAATGTTTTTCGGGTATAGTCTTTGAGCGATTCAGTAATCAGTTTGCCATCGGCATCGAAATACTGTACCCGTTCGGCAACAACCTTTACTTCAACATTATCGACCACATAGCGGCGAACGCGAGGGCCATCTTCACTATCGTTGTCATCTCCCACGTGCTGCCAGTTACCGCCTTCGTCGCCAGATTCCGGATAGAGCGTCTCCTCTTCAGAATCTTCATTTTCGGGCATGTCGGGAGGTACCGGTGAGTCATCTGGGTGCTGCGGAGTGTAAATCTGAACGGGATCACCATCAAAATCCGGATCGGCAAAAAGCTCTGTGGCTTTTTTGAAGTCCATGATGGTGAAATAGTATTTGTCGTACTCTTCGTTGATCCGGGTGCCGCGCCCGATTCGCTGCTTGAACTCCGTTATTGAGAGAATGGTCTGATCGAGTACGATGAGCTTGCAGGTCTGGGCATCAATGCCGGTCGACATTAATTTGGAGGTTGTGGCAATGACCGGATATCGTGATTCAGGAAAAATGAAGTTATCGAGTTCCGCCTTGCCCTCTTGGCTGTCGCCGGTAATGCGGACGACATAGCGGGAATTTTGGGCAACCAGATCGCTGTTTTCGTTGACCAGTGCTTGCCGCATCCGCTCGGCATGATCGATGTTTTCGCAGAAGACGATGGTTTTATCGAAGCGGTTGGTCTGGCGGAGAAAGTCGCTGATTTTCTTTGCAACGAGGAGAGTACGTTGTTCAAGAACCAGATTCTTGTCGAAATCCTTTTGGTTGAAAATCCGGTCTTCTATTTCATTGCCAAGCTTGTCAACCATTCCTTTGTCAGGCCGCCAGCCCTGCATATCCTTATCGATATCGATGCGAACCACCTTGTAGGGAGCAAGAAATCCATCGTCGATACCTTTTCGGAGTGAGTAGGTGTAGATTGGCTTGCCGAAGTAGTCGCTGTTTGAAATTTCTTTGGTCTCCCTCGGGGTCGCCGTCATGCCTATCTGTGTAGCCGAGGAGAAGTATTCAAGAATCTGCCGCCAGGCTGAGTCTTCTGCTGCGCTGCCTCGGTGGCACTCATCGACGACAATAAGATCAAAAAAATCAGGGGTGAACTGCCGGTAGATGTTCTGCTCCTCTTCCGTACCGGTAACCGCTTGATAGAGTGAGAGGTAGATCTCGAACGACTTGTTGACCTGCCGCTTTTTGATCTTGGTCATGGCCGGGCCAAAGGGCTTGAAGTCGTTGGTTATGGTCTGGTCGACCAGAATGTTGCGGTCGGCAAGAAAGAGGATTCGTTTTTTTGCCTTTGACTTCCATAGGCGCCAGATAATCTGAAAGGCGGTAAAGGTTTTGCCGGTTCCGGTAGCCATCACCAGCAAAATGCGATTCTTGCCCTGAGCAATTGCCTCGATGGTTTTGTTGATGGCCAGAAACTGGTAGTAGCGTGGGCTTTTGTTGCTCCCGTCGCTGTAGTAGTCCTGCGTGATCAGGTTTTCCTGCTTTCCGGTTATTCCGCGATGCAAAGACCAGCTTTCCCAGAGTGATTCGGCAGAGGGAAACTCATCCAGTGAGAGTTCTCGCTCAATGATGCCGTCAGTGGCGATCTTGTTGTGAAAGAGGAAGCCGTCACCGTTGGAGCTGAAGACAAAGGGCACCTGAAGCATATCGGCATAACCAAGTGCCTGCTGCATACCATCGCCGAGGGAGTGGCTGTTCTCTTTGGCCTCAATGACTGCAATGGGAATATTGGGTTTGTAGAAAAGCACGTAGTCAACACGCTTGTGCTGTGCGCGGGTATGCAGTTTGCCGCGAACAATAATGCGTCCTTTGGTCAGCGGAAACTCTTCGCGAACCTGGGTAGCAATATCCCAGTCAGCCAGTTCAAGCGCAGGGGTGATGAATTTGGTGCAGATATCGCGTTCGGTAAGCTGTTTTTTGTTGATCATTCAGCTTCCCATCTTTGGTTTTGTATGGAGAGTCTTGGTCGTCTGCTTATAGGGAAGTCTTCTTTCTGCAAAGAAACGCCAACCGGAAGCTTCAAGCTGCTTGTTGATTGTAAAGCGGGAGGCTGCTTTCTTATGCACCATAACAGTCAATGGTTTGCGCTATTTTGGATCGGACATAAAACCGTTAAAATATACACATCTTTTTTTCCGTTTACCTCTTTTCCAATGAGGGTCAAGAATATGGCTATATGGCGCAATTGCGCATACATGATGCTCATGAAAACTCAGGGAACAGAAAGATGTTCTGACTACTGAAGAACAACAAGGGAAGTACCTTGCTCCGCTGCACGGTAGGATAGGGTGATGGCGGAAAATGACACCTCTGATATCAGTCTCGAAAAGCGTGAGTGGGAGCAGTTTGGTCAGTTCCCGCCTTTTTTGTTGTTTAAAATCGTTGCGATAGCGTAGCTTTTTGACACTTCAGTAGTGATGTGCAAATGTTTTGTTTTTTAACGAAAAAGAGCAACAACAATGGACAACAGCAGCATAACAGCGTGGGCGTCACAGGCGATAAGCTAAGGGAAGGAGTTTCAACCGACAATGTACAAGGAGTTAGAAAAGGAGGGGATGCTTTATCTGGAGGCACGGAAGGCGGCAGACCAGACAGACGGCTGGGGCCGGGCATGGTTCAGGGTTTCCAGCATGTAGGATATGCAGGATATGCACCTTTTTAAGAGAGAAGAAATATTCAGCCTTCAAAAGTTTACTCTTTCTTTTTCGTTATCTTTGGCAACTTCCCAGAACATTACTCAATCAAGTATACAGAAAGGACAAAAAAAGGAAATATTGAGCGGTTTGTAAAGTTATGGTAAAGTTTTGTCTATTATTGACGCTCCCTATTTGTTATAGGTTGTTTTAAGGTAAAGAGATACTGGAATTTTGTAAAAAATTGTATATGAAAGCAGTTGTTCTTTTAAGCGGAGGAATGGACAGCCTTGTTACCACGGCTATAGCCAATGCGCAAGGCTTTGAGCTTGCGGCCATGCATGTCAATTACGGACAGCGGACGTGGCAGAAGGAGCTTGCATCGTTCCGTTCTTTATGCACGTACTACCATATTGATCAGCGACTTGAAGTCAATGCTGATTTTCTTGCCCAGATTGGCGGCTCTTCGTTGACCGACTATGCCATGCCTGTGGGTGGCGCTGATCTTCAGGGTTCTTCAATTCCTACCAGTTATGTGCCATTTCGCAATGCTGGTTTTCTCTCCATGGCTGTCAGTTGGTCGGAAGTCATTGTTGCCGGCAAGATCTTTATCGGGGCGGTCGAAGAGGACTCTTCCGGCTATCCTGACTGCCGCAAGGTATTTTATGATGCCTTTAACGCAGTTATAGCACTTGGTACGAAACCGGAAACCGATATCGAAATCCTTACACCGCTTATTGAGATGCAGAAGTCGGAGATTGTCCGTAAAGGCATTGAGCTTCAGGTGCCGTTTGCATTGAGTTGGTCATGCTATAAAAGTGAGGGGATGGCCTGTGGCGTCTGCGACAGTTGTGCCCGACGGCTCAGAGCCTTCGGCCATGCGGGCCTGCGCGACCCAATTGATTATGAAGAGCGTCCGCTGTATATTTAAATCTTTTGCAGTCAGAGATAGAGAAATAATCACATTTCAAACCTACTTTCAGTCATGAAATCTGTCAAAACACTCTCTTTTGAACCTGACTCCTCGGCAGTAAGGTTCAAGCTCTCGTTTGGCCTCATGGCAGCCATCTGGATTCTTGGTCTTGTCGGGCACTTTACTCCATTGCAGGAGTGGCCTGCTCTTGCTCTTTATGTTCTTGGCTCTATCGGTCTTGTACTCTGGCGGGGCAAAGCGAAAGGGGAGTGGAAGGAGACGTACCTTGCTGGAGGAGATTTGAAGAAGTCATTAAAGCTGGGAATAATTTGGGGAATAATTCTATTGGTCATTGCGCTCGTCAATACCATTTTTGCATATAAATATCAGGATGGCCTGAAGATGATGTCGGGAATGGAGTACCTATTGGTGCATCGTTCGCTTCTTTATCTTTTTCCGGTACTTGTTATTGCTGAAGAGTTTCTCTGGAGAGGGATTATGTTTTCTGCTCTCCGGGAAAAAGGCATCAATAAACATCTTATTGTGGCAATTACGACCTTGTTATTTGTACTGAACCATTATGCAGTTGCCCCGGTAGATATTAAAGAGCGTGCTTTGATGGCCATGATGGCCTTTCCGATAGGGATTGCTGGTGGATACCTGGTTTTTTTTACCAAAAATGTCTGGGGGAGTGTTGTTATGCATTTGATTCTGATGATAGGAATGATGATAGCCCTTCTTGTCAATATTCCTGCTTAGCTTGATTTCGCAAAAGTCTTTATCATACACTATGTCCAAAAACAGAATCACCACCCTTTTGCTGCAGGATAAAAAACTGCTGATAGCTTATTATATGCCAGAGTTCCCGGTTATTGGCTCGACGCTTCCGGTGCTTGAGGCGCTGGAAGAGAGCGGTGCTGATATTATCGAGCTTGGTATGCCTTACTCTGACCCGATAGGGGATGGGCCGGTGATTCAGGAGGCGGCGCATACTGCTATCCGCAACGGGGTGACCATCCGCCATCTTCTTGAGCTGGTGCGCAGGGCTCGCCTGGGTGAAGGGTGCCGGAAGATTACTGCCCCCATACTCCTCATGGGTTACTGCAATCCGGTGATTGCTTACGGTGTTGATTCTTTTTTGCACGATGCCCGGGAAGCGGGGGTTGACGGGTTGCTGATTCCCGACCTTCCTCCCGAAGAGGCGGCAGATTTTCTCGAAAAAGCCAAAAGAATTGGCCTGACCGTTGTGTTTTTGGTTTCACCGGTCACTCCGCCCGAAAGGATTGAGCTGATTGATGCTCTCTCGACTGATTTTTCCTACTGCCTTGCAGTCAATGGCACAACAGGCACGGCCAAGCTTTCTGATGCGGCATCGGGGGAGGCGGTTGACGACTATCTGAAAAGGGTGCGGCAGCATACCCGGAAAAAATTTGTTGTCGGCTTTGGTATCAAGGACCGGTCGAAAGTGGAGCATATGTGGAGTCTGGCTGACGGAGCCGTGGTTGGAACCGCCCTCCTGCAGCATATTGCAGGTTCTGCAACTCCTGAAGAGTGCGCCCGTCTTGCCGGTGAGTTCTGGAAAACGCTGCGGTAGAGATGTATCCCTCTGTCGATATCATTATTCCCTATTACAAGAGGCGTGACTTGCTCGAACGCTCTCTTGACTCGCTGGAACAAACCATCTATCCCGCAATGAGCATTATTGTGGTCGATAATGGCGGAACGGAGGCGGGTCTTGTTTTTCTTGTCAAGCGCTACAGGAACGCGCGTCTGGTGCGGCTTCCTGAAAACAAGGGCTACGCCGGTGGCTGTAACGAAGGACTGAAAAACTCCTCGGCAGACTATGTCGTTTTTATGAACGATGATACGGAGCATGATCCATTATGGCTTGAGCATCTTGTCAGAGAGGCTCTTGATGATGACCGGATTGGCGCTTTGCAACCGAAAATCCTTTCACTGAACCCATACAAAAAAGGGAAAAAGATTTTTGATTATGCCGGTGCGGCTGGCGGCATGATTGACAGGCTTGGTTATCCCTGGTGTCTTGGCCGGACTTTTTCCGGGGTAGAGACGGACAATGGGCAATATGACCGTGGGCAGGATATTTTTTGGGCATCAGGCGTTGCCATGTTTGTTAAAAAATCGGTGGCCGAAGAGCTCGGAGGGTTTGACGAAGATTTTTTCATGCATATGGAGGAAATCGATCTTTCCTGGCGCATGAAGCTTGCTGGTTACCGGGTACGCTCGGTTCCTTCGTCGGTTGTTTTTCACGAAGGCGGGGCTTCACTGCCAGGGGGTTCTCCGGAAAAAATTTACTATAATCACCGCAACAATGTGACTATGCTGTTGAAGAACCGTAGCGTGGCAGCTCTCTTGTGGTTGCTCCCGCTGCGTTTGCTGCTTGATATTGCAGCTTCGGTTTTCTATCTCACCCAGTTTCCTGGCGGGATAAAAAAATCAGGAGCGGTGTTCCGGGCATTGGCCTTCAATATCCGGGGGTTTTCTGCCATCATGAAAAAACGTCGCACGGTACAGTCGTCAAGGGTTGTTGATGAGCGTACCATTTTTCGTCATGTTCCGATATCACTCTTTTACAGACGGTAACGATTTTTCGTTGTTTGATTCCGCCTGCTTTTTCATGGCCAGCATCATCAATGGACAATCGCGGTGCTGCACGGTTTTGACCGCAAACTGAGGCGCAAAAAAATCCGGTTTTACTTCTGCCTTGTAGGTAAGAAATGTTCCGCCTGCCAGCGGGTAATTGACAAGAATCCACTCTCCGTGATAAACCTTGAAATCACCGTCAATTTGCTGAAAATAAAGACGCGTCAGGTGCTCTCCCCAAACTTTCAGTTTTGTATAAACCTCTCTCTCGAAGATAAACATCTTGCTTTTTCCTTTTTCGAACATCACTTTTTCAACACCGTTGTCCGAAATTATACCGCTGTCGATAACGTTTGGTACAAAATTTTTATGATTGTTGTAGTCGGTTATGACTTCCCATACTTTTTTGGGAGGAGCTGAAATATAAATATGCCCCTCTACGCCGGTAACCCCCTCCTGAAGGCTCGAAATTGCCACAATGACCTCTCCGGTTAAAAGTCTTGCCTTTTCTTCAGACAAGCTATCCGCGCTCGTCGTTATGGGCTCTGCCATGACGGTATAAGAGAGAAAAGAAAACAGTACGGCCATAAGAGGCAGTACGAAGCGGTGCAACGGTCTTATGAATTTCTTCATGTTGAATTCCTGTCTATTGGATAAATACCTGATCCGGCTTTTTAATGAGTTACTCTCGTCAAACCGGATGAGTTGCTTTTAGTGTTTTGGCAGGGGGAGATGCCCCCATTTAATCATGTCATTTACGGTTTCTATCAGACTCTCCTTGACTGGCATGAAAGAAATTCCGAGTTCCCGCCTGATTTTTGAGTTGTCGTAGCGCATGGTTCGGCCTATTGTTGTGCGTATATAAATGCCGGTATCTTTTGGCTGTGTGAAAGAGAGTGCTTTCATGAGCATGGTGCCTACTTTTCCCGTAAGATCAATCTTTGGAAGTGCGAAGCTATTAAAACCAGATGATTTGAGCAGTGCGACCAGTTCCCTCATATGCATAGCCTCTCCTGAGCATAGATAACGACCGCTTGCCGTATCAGTTTCCATGGCAAGAACGTGTGCTCTTGCTACATCCCGCACATCAACAAACCCCCAGTTCAAATCCATAATTCCCGGGTAGACTCCAGTCATAATATCGCGGATTATCTGGTTGGAGGTATTGAGCGAAGGACCGATCGAAGGACCGATGACCATAAAGGGATTGACTGTAACCAGGTCAAAGCGAGGTCGTTTTTTCATGATGAAATCCCAGGCCGCAAGTTCAGCAACTGTTTTCGAGAAGTGGTAGGGGTTTCGATCAAGTGAAGACATGGTGTTCCAGTCTTTTTCTGAAAAAACTTTCGTACTGTCTGGTTCATCGGTAATGGCGGCAATTGAGGAGGTGAAAATCACCCGTTTAACGGTGCCCGATTTCAGGCAGCTTTCGAGGATGGTTTCGGTTCCGTTAACCGCGGGGTCAACAAGATCTGTTTGCGGGTTTTTAACATTAATCTCATATGGACTTGCCGTATGCATCACATAGTCGCATCCCTCAACAGCCTGGTCATACGATCCGTCAGCAAGCAGATCAGCTCGAACTAGTTCCAGCCGTTCCGAAGCTCCTGGAAGGGCGAGAAGGAAAGGGTAGTTCTCCGGGCTTTTGCGTACGGTTCCCCTGACGTGGTATCCTCTTTCAAGCAATTCTCTGACGATATGGGCGGCAATAAATCCGGAAGCTCCGGTTATGCATACTGGCTTGTTGGTTTTCATGGTGTTATTTACGAGTGAGTAATTGCAGTGTAGGACCCTGCATTCAAGTTGTAAATATTGGCAGAAATAGTCATTCCACCATTCCTTCAGCCCTTTTCAGGATGTAATAATCTTTAACTTGTGTGCTTTGTGAATACCCGGCAGCTCTTGATGCTTTCGCCGTCCCTGCCTTTTCAATCAGATACGTTCAGTATCTATACTCTTAATGTACATCCCTCGCATGAACTCTCCAACGTTCTCATGGCGAGTTCATGGTGAAGCGGAAAAGAGTGACATCAATCTTATGGCGGCGCACCACCCAGGTTAGCTTCTCCTGTTCATGATGTGGGGTGAATGGCATTCCAGTGGGCAACAGCCGCATCGCTGAACCAAGCGAAGGTAGACAATGTTGTTTACATGCCCCTGTATATCGATATCCTCCGGTTGAACCTCGACAGTTAATGTAAATAGTTCATGCATCATCTGTTCCATTTCTGTTTGTCGATACTGAAATTGTTCTATTTATGCCCAATTTCATCATCGTTGTTCCTGCTGTTTTTTGCAAACACCCATGTTTATGATTACAATAAAATAAGCAAGGTTATACAAAACTGCCAATGCCGCTGGAGCTGTTTTTCTGGTTTGTTTCGTTTAGGGCAAACACTTTTCTGCTCAGTGAAATTTTTAACCCGGTCAAGGTTATGATCGCTTCATTTGAAGATCGTCTGTTAAGCGCACTGCGGGCCTTTAACCATATTCTGCATGCCCTTCTGGCCATCGCGCTTGTGCTGGCAAGTCTTATGGTTATGTGGGAGTTTTGCGTGGCAGTATTTCATGCTTTAGAGGTCAATAATCTTGCGCATGGTTTTCTTCAGGCTCTGGGGACCCTTTTTATTGTGTGGACTTTGTCGAGTCTTATTTCTGCCGAAATCAACTATGTGCAGACAGGTGTATTTCATGTTGTTGTATTTATTGAAGTTGCCATGATTACCCTTCTGCGGCAACTGATCGTTGAGCCGGTCAAGATTGCAACGGCGGGACAGAATATTGAACAGCTTTTCAATCCATGGCATTATGGTCTCCTGCTTGGATCCCTGCTGGTGATCGGTATTCTGCATAAACTGGTTACCAGTTCCGAAAAAAAGGATAACGAGCAGGAAGTATCAGGCAACCGGTTGTCCAGTACCGGCAAACGTTCTGTTCATTGATCGCTATGGGTTTCCAGAATGTTGAACATCTCCATCAAATGGTGGCATTTTGGCCGGTTAAGGGGCGGGTTTCATTCTTTCAGCCCAGCGCATCATTTGCCATGAAGCCACACTCATAAGGAAAAAACCGGCAGTAAGAGGCAAGACGGTGCCGTTGTAGCACTGGCCGATAGCGGTGCCGACTATGAGTGAAATAAAGGTTGAGATTGAGCCGACAATACCTGCACCGATGCCTGCCATGCTGCCGAGGGTTTCCATGGCCAGCGCGTTGAGGTTGCCGAAAAGAATGCCTATACTGAAAAACGTGAGAGAAAAGTAAAGCATGAGCTGCCACAGCGGAGGATGGTTTTCCTGAAGCAGAATCTGCAGAAGGAAGACGGCCGAAAGGGCGATGATTGTCAGGAGTGCACGGCTGGAGAGTGACTCCATGGTGTGATGCAGGAGAAGCCGGGCATTGAAAAATGATGCGCTGCCGATTGAGATTGCCAGCGCCGCAAAATAAAGCGGGAACCGTTGACCGAGAGCATACTCTTCCTGGAAAATCTGCTGTGCTGAATTCAGGTAGCCAAGAAAAAATCCGAACACAAGACCGGCCGTTATTGCATAACCGAGTGCGCTGCGGTTCTGGAGAATCGTGCGAACTGTGGCTGTCATCCTTTTAAACGAGAAGGGAATCCGGTTTTGCGGCTTCAGGGTTTCGGGTTGCCGGAACGCAAACCATGCAAGCGAGAGCAGTGCAAGAACGAGAAACATCCCGAAGATGGCGCGCCAGCCCGAGAGCAGTAATAGTCCCTGTCCTAAAGCAGGAGCGACAATCGGTACCAGAATAAAGACGGTCATGACGAATGACATGACACGGGCCATTGAACGGCCTTCGTACCGGTCGCGGACTATAGCAATGGAGATAATCCGGGGGCCCGCAGTTCCGAATCCCTGCAGAAACCTGCCTGCAAGCATGACCGGAAAGTTTGGTGCGGCAAATGAGAGCAGGCAGCCAAAGATAAAGAGTCCATAGCCAAGGTATATCGCCGGTTTGCGACCGCTGCTGTCCGAAATCGGGCCGTAGAGCAACTGGCCCGAGGCCATGCCGAGAAAGAATAGTGAAATGATAAGCTGGCTTGTGTTTTTCCCGGTGACACCAAGATCCTCTCCGATAGCGGAGAGCGCAGGAAGCATGGTGTCAATGGAGAGGGCAACCAGCGACATCATCATAGCTATCAGCGCAATGAATTCAGCGAATCCCGGGTCTGAATTTTTATTGCTTTTCATGAATCCGGGGCACTACAAGGCTGCAGGAGCCTGTTATTTCTCTTTGGAACATGACAGGTAGTATAGTGGCCGGCTGTCATGCATAAAGCGGTTCAGCGTGGATGATCACTCGTCCGGCGTTAGGCATGGAGCGGTAGATTGCGCCTTCAAGCTGGCTGGTCAGGTAGTGTACATCTTCAAGGAGTGCGTCATCGTTGAACGAGCAATGGAGGGTAATAAAGAGTTTTCCCTCTTCTGATTTACGGATTAGAATATCGTGGACGTCCTGAATGTTTTCGATGCTTTGTGAGGCTTTGATTATGGTATTGTTTACAAGCTCTTTTTCTCCTGGTTGAAGCGAACCGGTATAGCGATCATCATTGCGGAGCGGATCGAGATGGATGCAGATATCGAGTTCTTCGTCAAACTCCCGGTGCAGCTCATCTTCAAGCCGGTTAACGGTATCGTGTGCCTGCTTTATGGTGAGTTGCTGATCGATTTCGACATCAAAACTGATCTGTTTTTTCTGTTCTGCAAGGTTTGTCGAAATGTTATGCGCGTGAAGGTTGTGATTCAGGCTAATGACATGAACCCGTTCAGCTATAGTTTCGCTGTTGAGCGCTATGGGTCTGGTGTTGATGGTGATATCGCCTACCGGAAACTCTTCCCGGATCTTTTTTTCGATTTCAGCGCAGATTCGCTGGACTTTTTCAACTGACAGGGTTCTGTTGACACAGACAGCCATTTCAATGAATACCTGTGGCCCGGTCGGTTTTACCCTGATTTTGTCGATGGCAATTACTCCGCCAACCGTCATGGTTATTTCCTCAATACGCTCGCCAAGGCCTTCGGGTGCAGCATCAATCAGGACATCTATGGTTTTTTTTCCGAGGCTGAATGCTGCCCATCCTACCAGCAAGGCGACGGCAATACCGGCAACAGCATCAGCCCAGGCTATGCCCATTGAGACAAAAACAAGGCCAAGGAGCACGACTGCCGAGCTGAGAATATCGGAGCTGAAGTGGAGCGCATCGGCTTCGAGGGCCTGGCTGTTGGTCTCTTTGGCAACTCTCGACAGTGCTCTCGAACGGGAAAAATCAACAACAATCGAGATAACCATAACGGCCACGGCATACCAGGTGACCTTGACCTCTGTTGTACCAGCCATCAGTCGCTCTGCTGCGGCGTAAATGATCCAGATGCTTGTTACGACAAGAAGACCGGTTTCAATGAGTGCAGAGACGCTTTCAACTTTTGCGTGTCCGTAGTGGTGTTTTGTGTCGGCTGGTTTGTCACTCATTTTGACGGCGAACAGGGTCAGCGCGGCAGCGCCGAAGTCAAGGGCGGAATGAGCTGCTTCTGAAATAATACCGATGCTGCCGGTCATAATGCCGACTACCAGTTTCATGATGGTAAGAAGGAGGCTTGCCAGAACTGAGGTCAGGGCAACATGCTGTTTTTTATGACTGTTTTCCATGTGTGAAGAATCTGTATGCTTCGGGAATTTTTTTGCTCAAAAGTTTCCGATATCGGAATGCCATCCTCGGATGAGGCATATTATAGCATGAAATGCCTTCAGTTTATAATTACAGAGAGGAAATTGAAGGCTTTTGCTGTGTTCAGTAAACTATTCACTTGCCCGAGGTAGGCTGGAGGTAACATTAATACGGTATATTAAGTCTCAAATGGAAAGTGGTTAAGGCTGGTTTGGCTATACCGAGGAGTTAACCGTTCAAATCAAAGGGCCTCTCTCAGAAAATGCTGCGAGTCACTTGGTAAAGGGGTAAGCGGTTGGGATAAATAATAAATAACGGTATTACCATGCGAAAAATGAAAATCGGCATATCGTGTCATCATACCTACGGGGGGAGCGGAGCAATTGCTGCCGAACTGGGCAAGGCACTGGCCGCCAAAGGGCACACCGTTCATTTTTTCAGTCAGGCAGCTCCCTTCAGGCTTGGAGCTTTTTCGCCAAATATTTTCTGTCATGAAATTGAGGTGATGCACTATCCGCTTTTTGAGTGTCCCTTTTATTCTCTTGCCCTTGCCTCGAAAATTGCCGATATCGCTTATTATGAAAGGCTTGATATCGTTCATGCCCACTATGCCATTCCTCATGCCCTGAGCGCCATGCTTGCCCGCCAGATGATAGAAGACAAGTGTGCCGAATTGAAGTGTTTCAAGCTGGTAACCACGCTGCATGGTACCGATATCACCGTTGTTGGTGCTGACCGGGGAATGCAGGATGTCGTGAAGCTCGCTATCAACAAATCTGACGGAGTGACGGCTGTATCGGACTACCTGAAAGAGGAGACGATCAGGATGTTCAGTCCGAAAAAGGAGATTACGGTGATTCCGAATTTTGTTGATACCTCACTTTTTTTCCGCTCGCCGAAACCGGAAATCCGTGAACAGCTTGGTCTTGGGCAGGAAAAGATTGTTATTCATATCTCAAATTTCAGGCCGGTAAAATGTATCGGCGATATTATCCGGGTTTTTTATGCGTTAAGCCATCGTATTGATGTAACCTTGCTTCTTGTGGGTGATGGGCCGGAACGGAGTGATGCTGAAATCCAGGTGCGTCAGTTGGGGATTGTCGATCGGGTGAGGTTTCTGGGCAAGCTTGATGAGATTGTTCCGCTGCTCTCTATTGCTGATATCATGTTGATGCCAAGCAATGTTGAATCATTTGGTCTTGCAGCGCTTGAAGCCATGGCCTGCGGCGTGCCTGTTGTGGCAACCATGGCTGGCGGTTTTCCCGAATTTATTGTTCCGGGGACTCATGGTTACCTGCTTCCTCCGGGTGACATTGAGGGTATGACAGAAAAAGCCCTTCTCCTGCTTTCAGATCAAGATCATTGGCTCGCGTGCTCCGAAGCCTGTGTTCAACAGGCAAAGCAGTATGAGACCGCCTTGCTTGTTGAACATTATGAAAATTATTATATGAAGCTTCTTGCAGAGGCTTAAGGGCACCTCTATTAATTTGTTCCGCGATTCGATAGCTTCGTTGGGCGGTGCTCGAAATCCTCAAGTACTACTTGTAAATTCCGGTTTCTGCGCTCCGTCCGCCTCTCTCTCAAACCGCTTGCGACAATTAATAGAGGTACCTTTAAGTGCCTCCTTTTTGCTCTTTTCAGTAGCGCTTGGTCGTCAGAAGAACACTCCGGTATTTTTCCAGGTTTTCAAGCACCTCTCCCGTACCTCTGGCAACAGCGGTAAGAGGATCTTCGCTGATATGAACGGCAAGCTTTGTCTCTTCGCTGATTCTTTTGTCGAGCCCCTTGATAAGTGATCCGCCTCCGGCAAGAAAAAGTCCCCGGTCAAAAATGTCGGCCGAAAGCTCTGGCTTTGTTACTTCAAGGCTTTTTTTGATCGAAGTGATGATTTGACTGATCGGGGTGGAAATGGCTTCCCGGATGGTTGCTGAATTGACTTCACGCTCTTCAGGAAGAGCTGTTACAAGGTTTCTGCCTCTGACCATCATGGTAAGCTCTTTTTCCAGCTTATAGGCAGAGGCTATTTTTATTTTGACGTCTTCAGCCGTACGCTCTCCGATAGCCAAACTGTAAGCCTTGCGGAAGTGACGGACAATAGCATTGGTGATATCGGTTCCGGCAACCCGAAGAGATTCGCCTGATGCAATACCGCCAAGTGAAATAACAGCAATTTCGGTTGTGCCGCCTCCAATATCGACAATCATGTTGCCCATTGGCTCTTTGACGTCGAGGCCGATACCAATTGCTGCTGCCATGGGTTCAGTTACCAGGTAGACCTCTTTGGCACCGACATGTTCTGCTGAGTCGCGGACAGCTCTTTTTTCAACTTCAGTGATGCCTGACGGAATACCTATAACCATCCGGCGGATGCCGAATGAAAACTGGGTTTTGGTTTTATTGATCAGTCCTTTGATAAGCTCTTCTGTTGCCTCATAGTCTGCAATGACACCATTCGCAAGTGGTCGGATAGTTATAATGCCGGGATGGGTTTTTTCATGCATGAGAAGAGCTTCATGTCCGATAGCCACAATCTTTCCGGTATTTCGCTCACGGGCAACAATTGAAGGCTCATTTAGAATCACGCCTTGACCCCGGATAAAAATCAATGTGTTTGCTGTTCCAAGATCAATGGCGATATCGCGGAACAGATTGCTGAAGAAACTCATATTATCAAAATTCTTAGGTGTCTGTCATAGTGTCTTGGAACGAAGCTTATTCAAGCTATATTCCAAGGGTTCAACTGAACATATAAGGTAGATTAATGCAACTTTTTTTCAAATGAAAAAATTGTTTCTTTGACTACTTTTTTTTAGCATTTTTAGCGTTTTTATGCTTAAAGTGCTGGATTTCAATAAATAGAGCTATGGAGTTGCATTGCTCAAAAACAGCCAAGAAGTGTTGCGCCTATATCGTTTTGCTGAAGAACGTTCAGCCTTGCAAAAGCAACTGAGCAGGAGCGTTTCTTTTGATGATTCAGTTCAGTCTGCTGTTGAACAAATTTTACAACAGGTTCGCTTTAATGGAGACAGCGCCGTTCTGGACTATACGGAACGTTTTCAGGGTGTTCGGTTGACTGAAATGCGGGTTTCTCCGGAAGCAATACAGGATGCCTATAAACAGGTCGATCCGGCATTTCTTGCTGTGCTTAAGGAAGCATATAACAATATTGTCTGTTTTCATCAGCACGAAGTTGAGAAAAGTTTTTTTTATGAAGCTGAAGGGGGAGTGGTGCTTGGCCAGCGGGTAACTCCGATGGAGAATGCCTTGCTCTATGTGCCGGGTGGACAGGCCTCTTATCCTTCCTCTGTGCTTATGAATGCTGCTCCGGCAAACGTAGCCGGGGTGAAAAATATTTTTATTACCACACCTTGTGACGCTTCGGGAGAGGTGAGCCCCAATATTCTTGCTGCCGCTGCGGTTGCCGGCATCACTTCTGTTTATAAACTTGGCGGCGCTCAGGCAATAGCGGCTTTTGCCTATGGTACTGAAACAATCCCGAAGGTTGATATCATTACCGGTCCCGGCAACAAATATGTTGCGCTGGCAAAAAAACAGGTGTTTGGTCATGTTTCCATCGACAGCATAGCAGGGCCCTCTGAAGTGGTTATCATAGCTGATGAAACGGCCAATCCGGAATTTATTGTTCTTGACCTCTTTGCCCAGGCTGAGCATGACGCGGACGCATCTGCTGTGCTGATTACCCCCTCAGAATCGTTGGCCGTCGCCGTAAAGGAGCTGGCCGATACCCGTCTTTCGGGAATGCTTCGGCGTGATATTATTTCTTCTTCTCTGCAGCAAAACGGTGCCATCGTGCTTGTCGACTCTCTTGAAGAGGCCTGCGCGGTGTCGGATATGATTGCGCCTGAGCATCTTGAACTGCATGTCGAACATCCGTGGGAGATATTGCCGGATATTCACCATGCCGGTGCAATTTTTATGGGAGGTTACTCCTGCGAAACCGTTGGTGATTATTTTGCGGGTCCTAACCATACCTTGCCGACCAATGGTACAGCACGGTTTTTTTCACCGCTTTCTGTGCGTGACTTTGTCAAGCACACCTCTATCATCTCTTATTCAAAAAAACAGCTGTACCGTTGTGGAGAGAAAATAGCAGCTTTTGCTGATTATGAAGGGCTTCAGGCTCACGCGGAGGCTGTCAGAGCAAGATTGAGAGCGTTATGAGAGCTGGCGACTTTGATTACGAGCTCCCTGAAGAGAAAATTGCAAAATATCCGCCACAAGAGCGTGGTTCGACCCGTCTTCTGGTGCTTGATCGTCACTCTGGTGCCGCCACGCATGCTTCCTATGCCCATCTCGATGCTTTTTTGCAGCAGGGTGACCTCCTTGTACTGAACAATACCAGAGTGATCAAGGCAAGGCTGTTTGCCTGCAAGTCAACAGGAGCAAAGATTGAGCTGATGCTGCTTGAAAAGCACCTTGAGGAGCAAAGTCTGGTGCTTTACCGGGGAAAGTTGAAAAAAAGTGACAGGCTCATGGCGCATGGTCATGAACTGTTGGTTGCCGATATTGTCGATCATGGCATTGCCCGGATTTCTGTTTGCGGGGAGTTGTCGCTCACCGATCTCTTCGACCGTTTTGGCGGGGTACCCATTCCTCCCTATCTCAAACGAGAGGCTGAGGAGGTTGACCGGGAGCGCTACCAGACTGTGTTTGCCGAATTGCCGGGCTCAGTAGCGGCACCGACGGCCTCCCTGAACATGACTCAGGAACTGCTTGACAAGCTTCGCCAAAAGGGTGTTGACGTTGTTACGCTTACGCTTCATGTAGGTCTGGGGACTTTTCTTCCTGTCAGGGTTGATGCGCTTGAGCAGCATGTCATGCACCGTGAGTTTTACTCGATACCGTCAGAGTGTGCTGAAAAAATCTGCAGGGTAAAGGCTGCTGGCGGAAGGGTGGTTGCGGTTGGGACCACTGTTACCAGGGCGCTTGAACATGCCGGAGCGCGCCTTGAGATGTTTCATGGAGACGAGCCGCTGACGGGCGAAGCCGATATTTTTATTTATCCCGGTTATCGATTCTGTATTGTTGATTGCCTTTTGACCAACTTTCATGCGCCCCGCTCAACGGTGCTTATGCTTACAGCGGCATTCGCAGGCCCCGATAACCTGCGCAATGCCTACCGTGAAGCGCTCAGTGAAGGGTACAGTTTTCTCAGTTACGGCGACAGCATGTTTATTGCCTGACATTTTGTTTCAGATAGTTTTCATTTCCGTTCTCCAGTCTTAAGAAAGTAGGCTGAATTACATCTTTTTCCTTAATAAATTAGGTACAGCTAAAAACGCAGTGTATAGCTGTTTTTGGTTATACAGGGAGCTATGGTATTTTTAAAATCGTAGCTTATTGCTTGACAGCATATAAGTTTTGCCTGCTTTTTTTAGAAGTCACATTCATTTCAAACATATATAACCCTGGGAGATTGACCTTATGAGTCTTGTAGACCAATATCGCGCGCATACTGAAGAGCGGGCCAAGCTCAGCATTCCGCCTTTACCGTTGACTGTTGAACAGACTCGATTGCTTGTTGATCTGTTTCAGCAGGATGTTGTCGAGGAAAAAGAGTATCTGCTTGAGTTATTCCGTGAGCATATCAGTCCGGGTGTTGATGATGCCGCGTTTGAAAAAGCTGCATTTCTCGATGCCATCCTTAAAGGTGATGCCTCTTGTACCGTGATCGACAAGATTGAGGCTGTCAGAATTTTAGGAACTATGCTTGGCGGCTATAATGTCAAGCCTCTTGTCGATGCGCTCAGTCATGATGATCCGGCTATCTGCCGCGAAGCTGCTGCGATGCTCAAAAAGACTCTTTTGGTCTATGATTTGTTTGATGCTGTGGTCGACCTCTCAACAACCAACCCTTATGCGAATGAGGTACTCAAATCATGGGCAGACGCCGAATGGTTTACCTCAAAGCCTACGCTGCCTGTAAAATTGACCCTGACGGTCTTCAAGGTTCCTGGTGAAACCAATACTGATGATCTTTCGCCGGCCAGTGAGGCTTTTACCCGCAGTGATATTCCTCAGCATGCCCGTTGCATGCTGGGTACAAAAATAACCGATCCAATAGAAACCATTGCTGAGCTGAAAACAAAAGGTCATCCGCTTGCTTATGTCGGTGATGTTGTTGGTACCGGATCAAGCAGGAAGTCAGGTATAAATTCGGTTCAGTGGCATATTGGTAATGATATTCCGGCAGTACCGAACAAACGGACTGGTGGCGTGGTGATTGGAAGTATTATTGCACCGATATTTTTTAATACAGCAGAGGATTCCGGTGCATTGCCTATTCAGGCTGATGTGACGTCGATGGAAATGGGCGATGTGATTGATCTTTATCTCTCGAACGGCACTATAGAGAAAAACGGTGTGGTCATTGCGCGTTTTGAGCTTTCCCCGAATACTATTGCAGATGAAGTGCGTGCCGGTGGACGTATTCCATTGATTATTGGCAGGACTCTGACCAGAAAGGCAAGAAAAGTGCTCGGATTGGGTGAAGACAACATCTTCCTTCGTCCGGAACAGCCGGCAGACAGCGGGAAAGGGTACACGCTTGCACAGAAAATGATCGGCAAGGCATGTGGTCTTCAGGGTGTGCGTCCGGGTATGTACGTTGAACCGGAGACACTGACTGTCGGCTCACAGGATACCACCGGGGCAATGACCCGTGATGAGGTTAAAGAGTTTGCCGCACTGAGTTTCAGTGCAGATCTTTTTATGCAGAGCTTTTGCCATACTTCAGCCTATCCAAAGCCTTCTGACGTCAAGTTGCACAGAAGCCTTCCGTACTTTATCATGAGCAGGGGCGGCGTTTCGCTTAAGCCCGGAGACGGTGTTATTCACACGTGGCTGAACCGTATGGTGCTTCCCGATACGCTTGGCACCGGTGCTGATTCCCATACCCGTTTTCCAATCGGTATTTCGTTTCCGGCTGGATCCGGACTTGTGGCTTTTGCCGGCGTTACCGGAAGCATGCCGCTGAATGTTCCTGAATCTGTTCTTGTGCGTTTTGTCGGTGAGATGCAGAAAGGCATTACGCTGCGGGATCTGGTTAACGCCATTCCCTATGTCGCCATAAAACAAGGATTGCTGACGGTCGAAAAGAAAGGCAAGAAAAACGTGTTTGCCGGCCGTATCCTTGAAATAGAGGGATTGCCGAAACTTAAGGTTGAGCAGGCGTTTGAGCTCAGTGATGCTTCAGCTGAACGGAGCGCTGCGGCATGTACTGTCAGGCTTGATAAAGAGCCGGTCATCGAATATCTCAGCTCAAACGTTAAGTTGCTCGAACAGATGATAGAACAGGGCTATGGCGATGCAGAGACCCTGCAACGTCGAATCGGAAAAATGGAGGCCTGGCTTGAAAACCCATCTCTTCTTGAGCCTGATGCTGATGCGGAATATGCAGCAGTGATCGAAATCAATATGAGCCAAATTACCGAACCGATTCTTGCCTGTCCGAATGATCCTGACGATGTCATGACGCTGAGTGAGGTTTTGCTTGCCGACAACCGTCCAAAAGTCATTGACGAAGTTTTTGTCGGAAGCTGTATGACTAATATCGGCCATTTCCGCGCTCTCGGCGAAATTTTGCGAAATCAGGGTGTTACACCGGTAAAACTTTGGATTGTTCCTCCCACGAAGATGGACATGATTAAACTTGTTGAGGAGGGCTATTACTCTGTATTTGGAGCCTCCGGTGCCCGTATTGAACGACCGGGATGTTCACTTTGCATGGGCAACCAGGCAAGGGTAGCCGATAATGCTGTAGTCTTTTCAACCAGCACAAGGAACTTTGATAATCGCATGGGCACCGGCGCTCAGGTCTATCTTGGTTCAGCAGAGCTTGCCGCAGTATGTGCACTTCTTGGTCATCTGCCGAACAAAGATGAATATATGGAGATATTCAGCCGACATCTTTCAGGTGGAAAAGAAGAGAGAATTTATCAATATCTTAACTTTCACAAGCTTGAAAAATCGGAATTAGAGTTGCTTGTTGAGTAAAAAAAACATTTATTAAGGCGGGATGTGAAATTTTTTTGCATATTCCGCCATACAGTAGGCTTTTGAAAAGTCGCTGTTTTTTTTTATTATTCGAGAGCTGATGAAGCTGTCAATTATCAAACAACAAAAATAATAATAGCAATGAAAAAACTTTTTATTTTCCTTTTTCTTTTAAGCTCAGTTTCTTTCGTGGGCTGCGCAAAAAAAACTGAAGCTCCTGTCGAAGCTCCTGTTGAAGCACCTGCAGCACCAGCAGCAGAGGCACCAGCAGCACCAGCAGCAACACCTGCAGCAGAAGCACCAGCAGCACCTGCAGCAGAGGCACCAGCAGCACCTGCAGCTAAATAAGTTTCCGGCTTACCGGTTTCTTATGTCAAAGGGGCAGAACGAAAGTTCTGCCCCTTTTTTTATATGTGTTTTGGGAGAATGAGGATAGTTCTTATTATTTCAAAGTATGCATTTTCAAGAATTGCAAAGAAGTCGGCTGGAGGGAAGTGAGCGGAATTTTGAAAGAGTTAATGCCAAATTTCAAACAAAAAAAAAGACACTTTGATAAAGTGTCTTTTTTTTGTTTTGCTGAGGAGGCAGGACTCGAACCTGCAAATTGCCTGATCCAGAATCAGGAGCCTTACCAATTTGGCCACTCCTCAATAGTGAGGTGAATATATGAAAAAAATGATTTATCCCAATTTGCTTTTTTGCTTTTTTTAAAGAATAGTAAGAAGAACCGGAATAAGAAAGAGTGAAGCGATCATGCATGACGCAACCAGCGTCGCTGCAAATTCACGGTCAAGTTTTTCAACCGAGGCAAAGGTCATGGTGTTGAATCCTGCTGGAGCAGAAGCTGAAAGTATCACAATGGCCCGGTCAAGCCCTTCAAGATGAAACAAGCTGGCAAGCCATACTCCGAGAGCCAGTCCCAGTCCCATGCGCAGGGCCATGGCGGCAGCAAGATGGACCGGGTTGATTTTCGCTATCTTGAACGATGCTCCGAGCCCAAGGAGAATGAGTGGTATCGTCAACCCGCCGATAGAGTGCAGTACTGCAGTTGCAATGGGTACTGGACGAAAGCCGAATACATTCAGCAGAAGAGCAGTGATCAGTGCCAGAAGGGGGGGGGATGTCATGAGTTTGGGGCCCAAACCTTTTTTTATGGAACCGCCATGTCTGCAGGCAACAGAGTAAGCTATTGTATAGGCTGACAACCCATTTGAAATATCGAAAACAAAGAGGCGGGCAAGACCGTCATCTCCGTAAAATGATTGAACAAACGGCATGACAAAACCGAGATTCATGATGATCGATCCGCTCACCAGCACAGCATAGGACTTTTCCGGCATGTTGAGCGTTTTTCCCGTAAGCATTGCTGCTCCAAGTGTCAAAAGGATAAGAAACGCAGAGATGAGAGGAAGCTGCAACATCGTCGTGCTTATGGCGACATAGGGAAGTACGGAAAGCAGAAGCGCCGGAAGCGCCATATGGTAAACAATTTTAAACAGGATATCTGCGGCCTGGTCATCAAGCACTGATGCCTTGCGCAAAAGCATACCCAAAAAAAATGTTGCAAATGCAGGAGCAAGAAGAAAAGCAAGGTCAAACATTGCCGGGAGAAAAAAGCCGTTAAGCCAAGCATAGGAGAGAGATGTGCACCCGAGAGGAGTCGAACCTCTAACCGTCTGATTCGTAGTCAGATACTCTATCCAGTTGAGCTACGGGTGCAAATATGGTAGCGTGTACGGGATTCGAACCCGTGATCTTCGCCTTGAGAGGGCGATGTCCTGGGCCACTAGACGAACACGCCAGGTAAACTTACTTTGCTAAAGTCAAAAAACGTGGGCCCTGTAGGACTTGAACCTACGACCCAGCGATTATGAGTCGCTTGCTCTGACCAACTGAGCTAAGGGCCCTCAGTGCTTGGCTTTAGAGGGAGTTAATATAATGTATCGTTACTATTATCCAAAAAATAATCGTCTTTTTTATGGATTGCTAAAATTCAGTATACTTTTCGCGGCTGATATCGGCGCCAAGGCTGTTCAGTTTCATTTCGATTTTCTCATACCCCCTGTCGAGGTGGTAGACTCTCAGTACCTCCGTCGTGCCTTCAGCAACAAGTCCAGCGAGAACAAGACTTGCTGATGCTCTCAGATCAGTTGACATAACTTTTGTACCTGAAAGGAGTTGAGGGCCTTGAACGATTGCCTGGTTTTTATGGATTTCGATATGAGCGCCGAGACGGTTCAGTTCCGGGATATGGTTGAACCGTTCATGATATACCTTGTCGGTAATACGACTTGTTCCTTCCGCCTGAGTCATCAGAGCGATCCATTGTGCCTGCATGTCGGTTGGAAAGGAGGGGTAAGGCTTTGCAGTGACATCGGTCGGGATAAGTTTTTTCGGACTTTTCAGGGTTATGCTGTTTTCGGTTGTTTCAATGGTACAGCCCGCATGGACAAATTTATTCAGCACTGCTTTCATCTGGTCGGGTTCAACGCCGTTTACCGTTATATCTCCACCGGTTATGGCCGCTGCAGCAAGCAGGGTTCCCGCTTCGATGCGATCAAAAACATTATGAAATTCAATCGCTCTGAGCGTATTGGTACCTTCAATTTCAAGTTCAGTTGTCCCTGTTCCCCTGATCGTTGCGCCCATTGCAATGAGAAACTTGCAGAGGGTCTCAATTTCAGGTTCAGCGGCAGCATTACTGATGGTTGTTCTCCCTTCCGCAAGTACGGCCGCCATGAGAGCGTTTCCTGTAGCTCCGACAGAAGAAATCGGAAAATTGATATGCCCCCCACGCAGTTTTCCTCCAGGAATGGTAGCATCAATAAATCCGGTTTCAATCGTTATTGTTGCACCGAGTTTTTCCATAGCCATCAAATGAAGGTCAATGGGTCTTGGGCCGAAAGCGCATCCTCCGGGAAGAGAGACCCTTGCATGACCAAATCTTGCAAGCATCGGTCCGAGCACATAAATTGATGCTCTCATTTTTTTTACCAGTTCATATGGAGCCTGAAGACTTTCAACGTTTCGAGTGGAAATTTTCAGGATATTGCCCTCAAAAGTTGTTTCGGCACCCAGATGATTCAAAAGCTGGGTAAATGTCATGATATCCTTCAGATCGGGGATCTTATGAAGGGTAAAAGTTCCATCCCCGGCAAGAAGTGTTGCCGCAATGATCGGCAGAGAGGTATTTTTTGAGCCTGAGGCAGTTATACTTCCGGATATCCGGCGTCCGCCTCTTATAACAAGCTTGTCCATGTATTGATTCGCTGATGAAAAAACGGATAGTTACTATTATTTCAGGTCAAGAAAAACAAATTATTGTTTTCTATGACCGTTTGCGAAGAAAAGATTTTATCCTTTACCTTGAACTGATGTTCTTCTCGTGTTTTCCAGTGGTTTTTATCGAAAATTCGCGGAAAACCTCGCCCTTCAGGGCGGGGATGGATAGCGTGGCCACTGCAAGTGGCCTTTTTGTGCGCCCAGCATGTGCAAGATCTTGAAGGTGAAAGTCCTCCCGTGAGTTGACCACAAAGCTCCCTCCCGTAGATTACCCTCAACAAGGACAACGCTTCTTCCAAATCATTCTGCTTGATACCCTGCCGTGTCTTATTTCTTTGTTTTTCTCTATAGACTGAACATATTAAAGCATGAAACTCTTGCAAGCATACAAATTCCGGATTGAACCAAACGGGGAACAACAACGGGTCATGCGACGAATCGCTGGGTCGTGCCGTTACGTCTGGAACAAAGCACTTGCAATTCAG